>NZ_PPPT01000307.1 GCF_006483445.1 Bradyrhizobium guangdongense
CGGCCGCGCCGGCACGCTTGCGGAGTTTCGGTCCTATCTCGAAACGCTGGGCAGCCGCTATCTCGCGCCGGGTCAGTCGATGAGCGTCGACATCCTCGACATCGATCTCGCCGGTCAGGTCGAACCACGCAACCGCGGTTCGGAGGTGAGGGTGATGCGCGACGTCACGCCGCCGCGCATCAGGCTGCGTTACACGCTGAGCACAAGAGGCAGAGGCACGCGAAGCGGCGAAGACGTTCTGAGCGACATCAACTATCAGGCCGGCGGCCGTTCTTCGATCGGCCAGTTCAGCTACGAGAAATCGCTGCTCAGCGACTGGTTCAGGCGCATCACCGGCGCTCAATGATGGCAATCATGATTGCGATCAAGCCTCGAATTGATTGCAACCAAATTGCGAAGCAGCGCGCATTGGAATTGACCGCCTTGCGGGTGCTCGGCATATTTCGCGGCAAGTTGAGCCCATAAGACTCACATCTGGGAGAGATGCCATGAAGCCTTGTCTCGCCATACTAGCGGGGACGCTGCTGTCTGCCGTGTCCTTCGCATCATCCGCTCAAGCCCAAGCCCAGCCAGCCTGCGTGACCCAGAACATGGCGGTGCCTCCCGGGGCCAACACGACCGATAAGGCCGCGCCTTTCTTCATCGACACGACCGGTCTCGACTTCAAGACGGCGCCGCCGACACGCGACCCCAAGAGCGCGAACTATCCGCCTGCCACCGAGCTTGCCGACGGCGCGCTGCCGACGGCTGGTGCCGAGGGCAATTTCATCATCGGTCCGACGCATGCGCCAGCGCCAGACACGATCGCGAAAGAGGGCGTACCGCGCGGCAAGGTCACGTCTTTCACGGTGTCGTCGAAGGACAGCGTGATCTATAACCCCGGCCTGATCCGCGACGATGTGGCCGGTTGCAGCAACAGCTCGATCATGACGACGGTGACCGCGCCTGATGACAAGTCGCACATGGTCGTCACCACAAGCCATCCCGGCATCTGGTCGCGCAACATCGACGTCTACGTTCCCGCGCAATATGTCGCCGGCACCGAGGCGCCGTTCATCGTGGTCGGCGACGGCGGCTCGACCGCCTACAAGGACCTCGCCGTCACCCTCGACAATCTGATTGCGCAGCGCCGCGTGCCGCCGATGATTGCGATCCAGGTCGGCAATGGCGGGCAGGATGCGCAAGGCAGCCAGCGCGGCCGTGAATACGATACGGTGTCAGGTGCCTATGCTCAGTTCATTGAGCGCGAGGTGCTGCCGCTGGTCGAGCAGAACGCCGGGGTCAAGCTCACCAGGAACCCTGACGGGCGCGCGACCATGGGCCTGAGCTCCAGCGGCGCGGCGGCCTTCACCATGGCGTGGTTTCATCCCGTGCTCTATCACAAGGTCTTGGCCTTCTCGCCGACCATGGTGAACCAGCAATGGCCGCATGATCCGTCGCTGCGCGGCGGCGCCTGGGAGTATCACAGCGCCTGGCCCGGCCCGGCAACGCCCAACCTCATTGTGAAAGCCGGCGTGCTGACGCCGTCAGATCCGCCCGGCGTGCCGCTGATCCCGAGCGCCCCCACCAAGCCGATCCGCTTCTGGTTCTTCGTCGGTGACCAGGATTTGTTCTATCCGAACCCAGTCATTCCCGATGGCATGCACGACTGGACCCTGTCGAACGGGCTGATGGCGAAGGTGCTGGCCGACAAGGGCTATCACTACCAGTTCCTGTTCGTGCGTAACGCCAAGCATGTCGATCGCCCGACGATTGCACAGACGCTGCCATATGCGCTGGAATGGCTGTGGAAGGGCTATCCGATTCCCTAGAGCATGATCCGGAAAAGTGTGAAGCGGTTTTCCGAAGAGATCATGCTCAAACAAAGAGCTAAAGCGCGATGACGATTCGACCTAACGCCATCGCGCTTTAGACGTCTCAGGCCGCCGTCACCCGCACCGGCATGCTCGTCAGCCCGCGCAGCGAATTGTTGAGCAGCCGTTTCGGCTCGCCGGCGAGCTCGATGGTCTTCACGCGGCGCGCCAGCTCGCCGAGGATCAGTTCGCCCTCGAGGCGTGCGATCATCTGGCCGACGCAGGCGTGGATGCCGGCGCCGAAGCCGACATGGCCGGTCGCGTTGCGCTCGACCTCAAAACTGTCAGGGCGATCCCACTTCAGGGGATCGCGGTTGGCTGACGCCATGAACAGCAGCACCTTGCGATGCGCCGGGATGAATTCGCCGCCGATCTCGACGTCGCGCGACGTGGTGCGGAAGAAGGTCTGCACCGGTGAATCATAGCGCAGGCCTTCCTCAAAAGCGTTGCGCGCCAGCTCCGGCCGCTCGCGCAGCTTGCGGTATTGGTCCGGATGGGTGGCGAGCGCCAGCACGGCATTGCCGATGCCGTTGACGGTGGTGTCGACGCCGGCGGTAAGGAAGGGACGCACCAGATGGGTCGCTTCCTGCTCGGTGATCTCGCCCTCGTCGGCGGCCTCGTAGATCATCATGCCGAGGCTGTCGGGCTTAAGCGCACTGCGCGCGCAGCATTCCATGATCCAGCTTTGGGCAGCGAGACCGGCTTGTCGCGTTGCCGCGAGCTGCTCGTTATCAGGACCAAAGCTGTTGAACACAAAAGTGCTCCAGGCCAGCAGCTTTTCGCGGCCGTCGGGGCGAATGCCGATGGCGTCGGGAAAGACCTTCATCGGATAGGCTTCCGCGAGATCGCGCATCGCATCGAACGTGCCCTTGTCGAGCAGCTCCGACACTTTCGTCTCGGCCTCTTTCTGAAAGGTCTCGCGCAATTTCCTGGCGATGCCCGGCGACAGGGTGCGGCCGAGCACGCGGCGGCCCTTGTCGTGGTCGGGCGGGTCGATCTGGAGCGTCAGCGGCTTTGGCAGCGCCGGGTTCATCCCGTTGAGGCCGACGCCTTCGCCGCTGATGAAGGTGCGCCAGTCCTTCAAGGCCTGCTCGACCTCGGCATAGCGCGCCATCGCCCAGATATCGTAACGCTCGATCCGGAAGATTGGGCCGAGTGCGCGCAGGCCTTCATAGGCAGGATACGGGTCTGCCAAAAAATCCGGCGCAAACGGGTCGCCGCCGTAAGACGCGATGGCGTTCATCGTCACCTCGTTACTTCACAAGCGGGCATTGTCCATCGGCCTCGGGCCGGAACGCGTCCTCGCCCTTGATCGTGCCGACCACCTTCAGCAGATCCCAGGCCGACTTGGACTCGTCGGGCGCCTTGACCTGGAGCAGGTAGAGCGGATGGATCTTTCGGCCGTCCTTGCGGATGTAGCCCTTGCCGTAGAGCGGATCGTCGGTGGGCATGTCCTTCATCGCCGCGACCACGGCCTTGCCGTCGCCGGCGCCGCCGACCTTGTCGATGGCCTTGAGATAGTGGATCACCGAGGCGTAGACGCCGGCCTGCATGTCATTCGGATAGGCCTTTGACGGAATGCGCTCGGCAAAACGCTTTGCGAAGGCGCGGGTGCCGTCGTTCAGGTCCCAGTAGAACGGGTTCATGATCTGGGCGCCTTGCGCGAAGCGCAGCGTGAGGGCAGGGAGCCCGTTCATGCCGAGGATAAGCCCGGCGAGCTTGTGATCCTTGGTCAGCCCGAACTCGGCGGCCTGCTTCATCGACGTGATGGTGTCGTCACCGGCGTTCGCAATGCCGATGATATCGGCGCCCGAAGCCTGCGCCTGCAGCAGGAACGAGGCGTAGTCAGCCGTTCCGAGCGGGTGGCGGACGGCGCCGAGCACCTGGCCGCCCGACGCCTTCACGGCCTCGGAGGCCTGCTTCTCGAGGTCGTGGCCGAAGGCGTAATCGGCAGTGATGAAGAACCATTTCTTGCCGCCCTGCTGGACGATCGCCTTGCCGAGGCCGCGACCATACGCATACGTGTCGTAGGTCCAGTGCACGGTATTCGGCGTGCACTTCTCGCCGGTCAGCAGCGCCGTGCCTGCGCCCGATCCGACGAACACCTTGTTCTTCTCGGCGCTCATGCCGGCGACCGCGAGCGCGATCGAGGAGTTGGGCACGTCGAAGATCGCATCGACGCCCTCGTTCTCGTACCAGCGACGCGCGATGCCGATCCCGATGTCGGTCTTGTTCTGATGATCGGCGGCCACGACCTCGACGGGCTTGCCGCCGGCCTTTCCGCCGTAATCCTCGACCGCCATCCTGGCGGCGACGACGGAGCCGATGCCTTGATAGCTCGCGAACGGACCGGACTGGTCGTTCAGGATGCCGATCTTCACCGCGCCCTGCGCAAGGGCAGGCACTGGCGCGAGCAACATGGTCCAGACGCAGGCCTGCCGCAGCAATGTGATGCGCATTGTCTCCTCCTCCTGCGGTCTCGTGTGCCGCTGATAATTAATAGTTATATTTTATATCTATTTTCGATCGTGTCAATTTACCCGGCGCGGGTAGACTGGGTCCTGCGGTGAGACGGGAGCCTGTGAGTCGTGAAATCAGATCGATCGGAACGGAAGAAATCGCTGGATTTGCGGGCACTTCGGGCCACGCCGGGCTTCATGCTGCGGCTCGCCCAGTTGAAGTTTTTCGAGGGCTTTTACGAGCATTTTGCCGCGTTCGGCGTGACGCCGGCGACCTACGCGATCCTGACCCTGATCCGGGACAATCCGGGCATTCCCCCGAGCAGCCTGGCAAGCCTGCTCCGGCTCAAGCTGCCGAACCTGATCAAGATCCTGAACGAGCTGGAAACATCCGGCTCCATCAAGCGCAGCCGTTCCAAGGCGGACCGCCGCGCGGTCGAGCTGGTCCTCACCGCAAAAGGGGCGAAACTCATCAACGACGCGGCACGCACCACCGAGCCGTACAATCGCCTGATGCTCGCGCCGCTGAACGAGGCCGAGCGGACTACGCTGCTTTCGCTGCTCAACCGCGTGGTGCCGCTCGACGGCGGGTAAGGGCCCAGGCGACTCGGGATTCTCGCGAACGTCCGAGGCCGCCGGGTTTACTCATCCACGCCCTAGCTAGAACCCGCCCAGCCGAAAGATCTGGTTCACGGAATTGGCGTCGTGCGCGCTGGTAATGCAGGTCCATTGCTGGAGACGCGCCTCCGATCGCGGCGGCGCGGGGAAGTCGGCATTGCCGGCATCGAGACATTTGCGGCTGCTCACGGACCTGAGGATGACACCGTTACCCATGGGCTCAGACCTCCAGCGCTGGTTAGGTCCGAAGTGGCAACGGAACTGGATGACGGGCACGCCGTCCTGTTGGGCGGCTCCGACCACGTCGAGACAGGTGTTGCCGGTGTGTTGTGCGACCAGCGAGAAGCTGCCGTCGGTTTCGACGGCCTGTTCGAACAATTGATGCTTTCCCCCGTTCGAGCGAAACAGGATGACGGGCTGAAAATCGTTCGGCAGGCCACCCACAATGTCGACGACGAGGCCGGAAGAAGGATTGCTGATGTTGAATTCGGCCCTGGCCGAATTGAAATGTCCGGAAACGAGCAGCGTCATGGCCGCAGCGGCCGAGTAACGCATGACAGGGAAATGACCAAACATATCGATGCCTCCAATATTGCATGTTGCAGCCGTGGCCTTGATGCCCAACCGCCTGTTCTCGCGTCGCGAATGCGACAGCGTAGCGAGCCGTTGCCGCGCGACCGATGATCTATCTAAAGTAGAAGATGCCGTTGTGAACCAACTCACATCGCGGTTGAGGTCACGACAACTTGTTGTGGTCGCCGTGCGAAGCGGGGCAGGTGACGTCGGCTATTTCTGACATTGGCCGCTAAAGCAGGCAATCACCGGCAACACGGGTTAACTCTCCCGCCCCAAAATCCGCCAATTCGATGGTCACTAAGCCCTTCGGGAAGCCATTCGTTGCTCCCTTGGGTGGAATTGGGGGCGCATGGTCGATCCGAGGCGAATTGCGGTGTTTGCAGCGGCAATGCTGCTCGCCTTGTGGTCCACGGTGGCGGTGGCTTCACCGGCGAAGTCGAAGCCCAGGCCCGTCGCGGTCGAAACCGCCGCACCGGCTCCGCCTGCGGAGACCGAGCCCCTGCCGCAGCCACGCGTCTATCTGTTCCGTGGCGCGATGGGGCCGCTGTTCTCGACCGGCATGGACAGGCTTGGCGAGAAACTCACGAAGGCCGGCCTTGTCGCCGACGTCTACGAGTTCACGATCTGCCGGCTGGTCGCCGAGCGCGCGCTGACGAAATATCGTGAGGAGCCGGCGCCGATCGTCCTGATCGGACACTCCATGGGC
>NZ_PPPT01000308.1 GCF_006483445.1 Bradyrhizobium guangdongense
GCGCGGAAGGCTTCAACCTTGTCGCCGAGGCCGTAGACCTGGATCAGCCAGTGACCGACGGAGTCAAAGAGCAGCGCCCCGATGGCATAGCCCAACAGGCCACCGAGCACCGAGGTCACGGTGCAGACGGTGGCATAGAGCCAGGCGCGCTGCGGGCGCGCCAGCGACATCGGAATCAGCATCACATCCGGAGGGATGGGGAAGAAGGAGCTTTCGGCGAAGGCCACGGCTCCCATGATCCAGAGCGCGTAAGGCTTGTGGGCGGCGTCGATGCACCAGTCGTAGATACGTTTCAGCATGGCGCCGCGATGAAGCACCATGGGGCCGATTTGTCCATGGCGAGATGGGACCGGTTTGCGGTGATTTCGGTAGGCCTAGTGCCGCTTGCGGGCGGTGCGGCCTTCCAGCGCGACAATTGGCCGCCGAGCGGCGACGCGGGGAGCCCCGACTTTGGGCAATTTCACCGTGGATTTTGGCAGCTTCTCGGCGATCCCGAGCATGTCCTCGCGTCGCGACATCTCGCGCCAGACGTCCTCGGGGCGAACGCCAGCAGAGGCCCAGAGTACGGTGAGATTGTAGAGCAGGTCGGCGCTTTCCCGGATCACGGCCTGGCTGTCGCCATTGACCGCGTCGATCACGACCTCGATGGCTTCCTCGGCCAGTTTTTTCGCCATTTTGGCAGGGCCGCGCTGAAACAGCCGTGCAGTCCGCGACGTCTGCGGATCGAGATCCCTGGCCGCGAGTACAGCCAGATATAGCCGCTCAAGCGAATCACTCATGGTACTCAAAACTACTCGAAACAAATGGCAAGCGTGTTAACGTCTGGCAATTAAAGCAAAAAACAGGCCGGCCCCGCAAGGGCGCCGGCCTTTCTTGGTCAACAGAGTGCTGGCCGAATGGCTAACAGCTGCCGTAACCCCAGCGGCAGACGCGCGGTGGCGTCGTGTAGCCGCCGTAGTTGCCTTCCTGATTGTACCGGGGCCCATAATAGTAGCCCGGGTCGCTATAATACACCGGTCCGCCGCCGTAATAGCCAGGGGCGTAGTCATAGGCATAGGCGTCGCGGGTCGCCGCGATCGCAAGGCCGGTCGCGGCGAGGCCGAAGACCGCGGCTGCCGCCGCGCCGCCACCGCCACCATGCCAGTGACGGCCGCCGGCGTAAGAGGCGGTGGGCGCAGCGGCGGTCAGAGCGACCACCGCCGCGGTGGCAAGAACGGCCTTGCGGCCGGCAAATTTTGAAAACCGATCGAACATCTCAAGGACCTCCGTGGTGCCTGTGGACAGGCTCGTGCCTCCACAACCCACAGATCCCATCTTGGGTTCCCCAACCCCAACGCAAGATGAACGCGACAAAACTTCGCGGAAAGATTGCGAAATCATGACGCATTCCGCTCATCCCCCGTTCAGGTTTGATCGGACAGACTGAAAGCCGCCGGCGCTGTGCAGCGTCATCGCTGTGCAGCGTCATCAAGAACACTCAACGAAAATCCGGCATGACCTGATGCGCGCGTGTCCGACATCCGTCCTCCGCAGCCTGCTGACGCTCTGGATCGGCCTTGCGGCCCTCCTCGGCCCGGCCGCGCGCGACGCGCAGGCAGGAGACGCCTCACCGAACGTTGCGGTGCAGTTCGCCTTCGATCGTCCGCTGGATTCCAGCATGGCGCCGTTTGTCGTCGCACAGCGCAGCGGGCTGTTTGGCGCCGAGCATCTCAGCGTCACCTTAAATCATGCCGCCGGCTCGCCCGAGGCGCTGGCGCGTGTCGCCAAAGGCGACAGCGACCTCGCGCTCGTCGACATCAACGAGTTGATCCGCTTTCGCGACAAGGCGGACGCGCCGGCCGTAAAGGCGGTATTCGTGCTGTTCAACCGTGCGCCCTACGCCATCATCGCCCGCAAGAGCCGCGGCATCCACGCGTTGTCCGATCTCGACGGCAAGACGATGGGCGTGGCCGAGAGCGACCTGTCGTTCCGCCTCTGGCCCGCGCTCGTGCATCGTAACGGTATCAACGCGGCGCATGTGAAATTCTACAAGATGAGCGCCGCAGTGCGCGAGCCGATCCTCTCCGCCGGGCAAGTCGATGCGGTCGCCGGCTTCTCGTATCTGTCGGCCGTCAATCTGCGCGACCGCGGCGTGCCCGCGGGCGACCTCGTGGTGTTGCGCTATGCCGATTATGGCTGCGAAGCCTATGGCTTTGCCGTCGTGGTCAACCCGGCCTTCGCCGCCGCAAAGCCCGACGCCGTGAGGGGTTTTATGCGCGCCCTGATCGCAGGCCTCAACGCGACCGTGAAGGACCCCGAGCGCGCCGTCGATGACGTCG
>NZ_PPPT01000030.1 GCF_006483445.1 Bradyrhizobium guangdongense
CGGCGCGGTGTTGGCGCCGGTCAGCGCATCGGTCGCCCATTTGAAGGAGAACGGCACCGCCAGCGTCGCGAGCTTGGCGACCAGCAGCAGCACCATCGACCAGACCACGCGCATCTTGAGATCCGCGCGGTCGCTCGGCCAGATGTAGGGCCACAGATGCGAGAGCGTCCCGAACAGCGTCGCCTGCTCCAGCGGCGCACCGGCAGGATCTGGCGCGTCGCCGCCGGGTTGAGACGAATGAGGATGAGCCATCGAGAGCCTTGAGGCCCGCCGGATGCGGGCTGCGTTGTTTCACTGATTTCGTTCGTCATATAGAGGCTTCCGGCGCCCGGCGCACCCCGCCAAGTGTCTATCTGGTGCCTATTTCCTCATTGTTTGTCGTCATTTGCCGGTAAATTCCCGTGACCTCCGAATCACCGATTGGACTTGACGCCCTTTCGCTGCAATGCATCATGGCCCCAATGAGCACTCTCAAAACCGTCTGCGTTTATTGCGGCTCCGGCCCTGGAACCAATCCCCTCTTCATCGAAGCCGCCAAGGCGTTCGGCAAGGCGCTGGCCGAGAACGGCGTTCGCCTGGTCTATGGCGGCGGTGCGGTCGGCCTGATGGGCGCCGTCGCCGATGCGGTGCTGGACAATGGTGGCCTCGTCACCGGCATCATTCCGGACTTTTTGCGCAAGCGCGAGCATGCGCTGAGCCGCGTACAGGAGATGATCGTCACGCCCGACATGCACGAGCGCAAGCGGCTGATGTTCGAACGTTCCGATGCGTTCGTGGCCCTGCCCGGCGGCGTCGGCACGCTGGAAGAGCTGGTCGAGCAGTTGACCTGGAAACAGCTCGGACGCCATGCCAAGCCGGTGCTGCTCGCCAATATCGACGGCTTCTGGGAGCCGCTGTTCTCACTGCTGTCGCACATGCGCCAGACGCAGTTCATCCGCGCGGGCTTTTCGGTCGACATCCTCAAGGCCGATCGCGTCGAGGAGATTCTGCCCAAGCTGAAATCGGCTGCCGCGCAAGTCGCCGACGCCGAGACGAAGCTCGCACCGGAAGTCGCGCACAAGCTCTAAGTTAGTCGGCAGGGAACGTCACCGCCTCGATCCGGTTGCCGTCGGGATCGACGATGAAGGCCGCATAGTAGCGCACGCGATCATGCGGGCGGATGCCCGACGCGCCATCGGACTCGCCGCCTACGGCAAGTGCTGCTGCGTGAAACGCATCGACGTCGGCCGTAGATTTCGCGCGCAGGCAGATATGCGTGCCGCTCTCGGGCGCAACGCGCGGCATGCCGGGACGCAGATTGATCCAGAATTCCGGATAGGTCTTGCCGAAGCCGATCGTTGCGGGGCGCGTCACCAGACGCGTGAGCCCAAGGGGCGCAAGCGTCACCTCGTAGAAGCGCGCGGAGCGTTCGAGATCGCTGACGCCGACGGAGATGTGGTCGATCATTCTCTCTGCTCCCTCCCCTCGTCATTGCGAGCGCCTGTGGCTGCTTCCTGCCCTACGCCGGCGCGCCCGACTTCACGAGCTTGTAGATCACCGAATCCATCAGCGCCTGGAACGAGGCGTCGATGATATTGGGCGACACGCCGACCGTGGTCCAGTTCTCGCCGTTCTCGTCCTCGCTCTCGATCAAGACGCGCGTGACCGCGCCGGTGCCGCCATTGAGGATACGCACGCGATAGTCGATCAGCTTCAGGCCCTCGATGTACTTCTGGTATTTGCCGAGGTCCTTGCGCAAGGCAACGTCGAGCGCGTTGACGGGACCGTTGCCTTCGGCGGCCGAGATCAGGCGCTCGCCGGCGACGTCGACCTTGACCACCGCAAGCGCAACCGTGACGCGCTCGCCGAGCGCGTTGTAGCGCTGCTCGACATTGACATCGAACTGCTCGACCTTGAAATACTCCGGCACCTTGCCGAGCGTGCGGCGCGCCAGCAGGTCGAACGAAGCGTTGGCGGACTCGTAGGCAAAGCCCGCGGCTTCGCGCTCCTTCAACTCCTCGACCAGCCGCGTCAGCTTCGGATCGCTCTTCTCATAGGCGATGCCGGCGCGGTCGAGCTCTGCGATGACGTTGGAGCGGCCGGCCTGGTCCGACACCAGCACCTTGCGATGGTTCCCGACGAGATCGGGCAGCACATGCTCATAGGTCTGGGGATCCTTGAGCACGGCGGAGGCGTGAATGCCGGTCTTGGTGACGAAGGCGCTCTCGCCGACATAGGCCGCGTGCCGGTTCGGCGCGCGGTTGAGCATGTCGTCGAGCGTGCGCGACACCTTGACGAGGCCCGCGAGCTTTTCCGCGGTGACACCGATCTCGAACGCGTCGGCAAATTCTTTCTTCAGCTTCAGCGTCGGGATCAGCGAGCAGAGGTTGGCGTTGCCGCAGCGCTCGCCGAGACCGTTGAGTGTGCCCTGGATCTGCCGCACGCCGGCGCGCACCGCGGCGAGCGAATTCGCCACCGCCTGCTCGGTGTCGTTATGCGCGTGGATCCCGACATGGTCGCCAGGGATATGCTTCAGCACCTCGGTGACGATGGTCTCGACCTCGTGCGGCATGGTGCCGCCATTGGTGTCGCACAGCACCACCCAGCGTGCGCCGGAATCATACGCAGCCTTGGCACAGGCGAGCGCGAAGGCCGGGTCTTCCTTGTAGCCGTCGAAAAAATGCTCGCAGTCGAGCATGACTTCGCGGCCCGCAGCTTTTGCGGCCGCAACGCTGTCACGGATCGAGGCGAGGTTCTCTTCCTTCGTCGTCTCCAGTGCGACGCGCACCTGATAGGCGGAGGACTTTGCCACGAAGCAGATCGCGTCGGCTTTCGCCTCCAGCAGTCCGGCCACGCCGGGATCGTTGGAGACGGATCGCCCTGCCCGCCGCGTCATGCCGAACGCCGTGAAGCGCGCATGACTGAGTTTTGGTTTTGTCGCGAAAAACTCCGTGTCGGTCGGATTGGCGCCGGGATAGCCGCCCTCGACATAGTCGATGCCGAGTTCGTCCAGCATCTGGGCGATCACCTGCTTGTCGGTCAGCGTGAAGTCGACACCATTGGTCTGCGCGCCATCGCGCAGCGTGGTGTCGAACAGGTAAAGGCGCTCCTTGCTCATTGCGGCGCTCCTGACGCGGGCGAGGCGCCCAGCGTCTTCTTCATGGTGGTGTTGGCGAGCCATTCGTCGTTGATGGTGACGCTGTTGCGCTGCTGGGCGACGTAGCCGCGCTTGGCGAAGAACCCCTGCGCGGTGTCGCTGGCATCGACCGTGAGGCTGGTCGCGCCGCGGCCGCCTGCGAGTTTTTCCAGCGCATCGACCAGCATCGTCGCGACGCCCTGCCCGGCCACGCTCGGATGCACATAGAGCATGCGGATATGATCCTTGCCGCGCAGCGAGGCGAATCCGACCGGCGAGTTCTGCAGCGTCGCGATCAAGGTGAGATCGGCCGCGAGCCGCTTGCCGAATTCAGCCTCGTCCTCGGCCGCCGAGATCCAGGCCTCCTGCTGCGCCTCGCTGTAATCGTCACCGGTCAATTCCGCGATGCTCGCCGCAAAGATCGCCGTCAGCATCGGCAGGTCAGCCGGCAGAAACGGCCGCATCGCGGGTTTTGGCAAACTCTGTCCCATCGTCGTCACCACAGGCCATACAGCTTCAACGCCAGCGCAAGCGCGCCGGCGAGCAGCAGGATTTTGAGCGCGATGTAGTAGAGCCAGTGCCGGGGGAACGGCGTGTCGGGTCGCTTCATCGCGAAAACTCCCAGGTCGTGCCGGCCTTGGAATCCTTGATCGCGACACCCATCGCCGCGAGCTGATCGCGGATACGATCGGACTCGCCAAAATCCTTGCGCGCACGGGCTGCGGTACGCTCGGCGATGAGACGCTCGACCTCGCCGGCATCGACACCGCTCGCCTGCTGCTTGCGTCCTTCCCACGCGGCGGCGCTCTCGGACAGGAAGCCGAGCAGCCGCAGCGAAGCCGCGAGGCCGCCACTTCCGCCGGACTCGTTGCGCAGGCCATGCAGCGCTGCAATCGTCTGCGGCGTGTTGAGATCGTCGAGCAGCGGTTCGATCACGGATGCAGCCGGCTGGCCTGCCGGCGCGTCGGCCGTGACGCGATACCAGTCGTCGAGCGTCTTCGAGCTCTCCTCGACCGATTTCAGCGTCCAGTCGATCGGCGAGCGGTAATGCGTCTTCAGCATGTTGAGGCGCAGCACTTCGCCCGGCCAATCCGCCAGGAGATCGCGAATGGTGATGAAGTTGCCGAGGCTCTTCGACATCTTCTCGCTCTCGACCTGGAGGAAGCCGTTGTGCATCCAGACATTGGCCATGCGCGACTGGTGGAACGCGCAGCAGCTTTGCGCGACTTCGTTCTCGTGATGCGGAAACACGAGATCGATGCCGCCGCCATGAATGTCGAATTGCTCGCCGAGATGCTTCCACGCCATGGCCGAGCACTCGATGTGCCAGCCGGGACGCCCCTCGGCCTTGATGCCTGATGGCGACGGCCATGAGGGCTCGCCGGGCTTTGACGGCTTCCACAGCACGAAATCGGTGTTGTCGCGCTTGTAGGGCGCAACATCGACGCGCGCGCCGGCGATCATCTCGTCCAGCGAACGATTGGACAGCGCGCCATAGCGCGGCAGCACCTTGTTCGCCGCGTTCATCGCCTGCGGGGAGAACAGCACGTGGTCTTCGGCCACATAGGCAAAGCCGCCTTTGACCAGTCGCTCGATGATCTCCCGCATCTCGCCGATATGCTCGGTCGCGCGCGGTTCGATGCTCGGCCGCAGCGCGCGCAGCGCATCGACGTCGGCGTGAAACTGCTTCCCGGTTTCCTCCGTGACCTTGCGGATCGCGTCGTTCAGCGGCAAGCCGGGATAGTCGCGCGCGGCGCGGTCGTTGATCTTGTCGTCGACGTCGGTGATGTTGCGGACATATTTGACGTGGGTCTCGCCATAGAGATGGCGCAACAGCCGAAACAGCACGTCGAACACGATCACCGGCCGCGCATTGCCGATATGGGCGAAGTCATAGACTGTCGGTCCGCAGACATACATGCGGACGTTCTTCGGATCGAGCGGCCGGAACGGCTGCTTCTCCTTCGTCAACGTATCGTAGAGACGCAATTCCATATGGATACCCATCGGCTGTTGGCCGGGCGTCCAGGGCTCTCAATGTTTTGAGAAAAGACGGCTCCAGCCAGCGAATCGCTAGCTCGTAATCTCGCGGCAAATGCCACAAATGGCGAGGAGACCGTTCATGCGGAACATATGGGCCAGAGAGGGCCTTGCCGTCAAGTGAGCCGCGAAAAAGCCGCTTTTTCTGCGCAAACGCCGCCCGCCCGCCTTCAGGGTTAATCATCCTTAACCTTTTGAGTTTATTCGTCTGCGGGCGGTTCCTCTCAATTCCGGTGCACCATGCGATCCCTCTTCGCGCCCCTCCTCTGCGCCTTTATCGTCGCATCCACTGCGGCGTCGGCCGAGAGCCGTGTCTTCATCATCGCCAACCAAGCCGACGGCTACGGCGTCGATCAGTGCCTGGCCAAGGGCGAAAAGTGCGGCGCGCATGCCGCCCGTGCCTATTGCCAGTCACGCGATTTTGCCCAGGCCTCGGCCTACCGCCGGGTCGATCCCGACGAAATTACCGGCTCCGTCCCCAAATCCGGCGCAAACTGCTCCCATGGCCATTGCGCGGACTACGTCGCAATCACCTGCCAGCGCTGAATTCTCTCGGAACTGGCAGACCTTACGGCCACACCTTCGCCCCGGAAAGACGTGACGATACCCCCAGAAGCGGGTATTGGAGGGCGCGCACGGGCGACGCGGCCGTGACATCGCTAGAATGGCGGATATGCCGGAATTTTTGTCTCTCTCTCGTACTCGTCCCATCCTTGCCTGCGCCGTGCTCTTGAGCACGCTCGCGCTCGGTACGTCCGCGTTTGCGCAAAGCACGCCTCCCGGCCCGCCGCCGGGCGCCGCCCCCGGCAGCAATCCGATGTGCATCCGGCTCGAGGGCCAGCTCGCCGCGCTCGATCGCGGCGGCAGCAGCGACCCTGCCAAGGACGAGCAGATCCGCCGCTACCAGGATTCGCAGAGCCGGCAGCAGGCCGAGCTCGACCGCGTCACCGCGCAGGCCAAGCGCATGGGCTGCGAAAGCTCCGGCTTCTTCTCGCTGTTCAACGGCCAGTCGGCGCAGTGCGGTCCGGTCAACACCCAGATCCAGCAGATGCGCGCCAATCTGGACCAGATCACCACCAATCTGGAGCGGTTGCGCTCCGGCGGTCCCGGCGGCTTCAGCCCGGAGCGCGATAACCAGCGCCGGTCGGTGCTGCTCGCACTGGCGCAGAACAATTGCGGTCCGCAATACGCCAACGCTGCGCAATCGCAGGGACAGGGCCCCGGCAATTTCCTGAGCAATCTGTTCGGCGGCGGCAACAACGCCAATACCAACAACCCTCCGCTCGGCGACCTCGGTCCGCCATCAGGGACCTATCGCACGGTGTGCGTGCGCACCTGCGACGGCGCCTATTTCCCGGTCTCGTTCGCGACCGTGCCGGCGCGCTTCCCCGACGACGAGAAGGCGTGCAAGGCGCTGTGCCCGGCTGCGGAAGCTGTCCTTTATTCCTATCGCAATCCCGGCGAGGACATGAACGCGGCCGTCTCGGTCAGCGGCCAGCCCTACACGGCGCTGCCGAACGCGTTCAAGTTCAAGAACGCGTTCGATCCGTCTTGCTCCTGCAAGGCCGCGGGCCAGAGCTGGGCGGACGCGCTGAAATCGGCTGACGACAAGGCCGCGGTCGAGCAGCAGGGTGACATCATCGTCACCGAGGAGAGCGCGAAAAAGATGCAGCAGCGGCAGCTCACCAAGGGTGCGCCTCCCGCCAACGCAAAAAAGGGCGCAACGCCGCCGCCGACCGCGACCAGCGCGCCGGCCACGCCGCCGCCGGCCGACACCGCGGCGACCTCGAACGAGAACAAGCCGATCCGCTCGGTCGGCCCGACGTTCATTCCGCAGCAGAAATAGCGTTAGCCCTCGAACGCATCCGTCGAGGCGCGGCCGCCGCGTGAGACGAGCGTCTCGTCCGGCGCCGGCAACGGCCCGCCCCGGTCGCGGAAGCGGTTGGTGATGGGATAGCGGCGGTCGCGGCCAAAGTTCTTCCGTGTCACCTTCACGCCGGGTGCGGCCTGCCGGCGCTTGTATTCGGCGATGTTGAGGAGATGGTCGATACGAACAACCATCTCGCGGTCGAAGCCTGCGGCGACGATCGTCTCCAGCGGCTCCTCGCGCTCGACCAGGCGTTCGAGCACGGCGTCGAGCACATCATAGGGCGGCAATGAATCCTGATCGGTCTGGTTCTCACGAAGCTCGGCCGTCGGCGGGCGCGTGATGATGTCCGGCGGAATGATCTCGCCCGACGGACCGAGCGCGCCATCGGGCTTCCACTCATTGCGCAGCCTCGCCAGCCGAAACACCTGCGTCTTGTAGATGTCCTTGATCGGATTGAAGCCGCCGTTCATGTCGCCATAGAGCGTGGCGTAGCCGACCGACATCTCCGACTTGTTGCCGGTCGTGACCACCATCAGCCCGGTCTTGTTGGAGATCGCCATCAGCAGCGTGCCGCGGGCGCGGGCCTGCAGATTCTCCTCGGTGATATCGGGCGGCAAATTCTTGAAGATGTCGGAGAGGATGGTCTCAAAACCGGTCACGGCTTCCGCAATCGGCAGCACCTCGTAGCGCAGCCCGAGATGGCCCGCGAGCTCGCCCGCATCCGCAATCGAGCTTGCCGCGGTGAAGCGATAGGGCAGCATCACGCCATGGACCTGGTCGGCGCCGAGCGCGTCGACCGCGATGGCCGCACACAGCGCGGAGTCGATGCCGCCGGAGATACCCAGCAGTACGCCGGGAAAACCGTTCTTGCCGACATAGTCGCGCAGGCCCAGGACGCAGGCGGCGTAGTCCGCCTTGTCGCCCTCGGGCAGTTGCGCGACGGCACCCGTGCAGCGCCAGTCGTCGCCGTTCTTGGTGAAACGCAGCGTTGTCACGGTCTCCGTGAACGCCGGCAGTTGGGCCGCAAGCGAGAGATCACCATTGAGCGCGAACGAGGCGCCGTCGAACACGAGTTCGTCCTGGCCGCAGATCTGGTTGAGATAGACCAGCGGCAGGCCGCTCTCGGTGACGCGCGCCACCGCGACCGAGAGGCGGACGTCGCCCTTGTCGCGGGCATAGGGCGAGGCGTTGGGCACGAGGATGATCTCGGCGCCGGTCTCGGCCAGCGTCTCGACGACATTCTCGTAGTCCTCGGACTCTTCCAGCCAGATGTCCTCGCAGATGGGAACGCCGATCCGCACGCCGTTGACGGTCACCGGGCCCGCGGCCGGCCCGCGCGCAAACAGGCGCTTCTCGTCGAACACGCCATAGTTCGGCAAGTTGCATTTGAAGCGCAGCGAGGCGATGCGGCCGCCGTCGAGCAGCGCGCAGGCATTGTAGAGTTTTTCGTCCTCGACCCAGGGCGTACCGACCAGCAGCGCCGGGCCGCCATCGGCGGTTTCGCGCGCCAGTGCCTCGATCGCGGCGCGGCAGGCCGCCTGGAAGGCGGGCTTGAGCACAAGGTCTTCGGGCGGATAGCCCGAGATGAATAATTCCGGAAACAGCACGAGATCGGCACCGTCGCGCGACGCCCGCGCGCGCGCCTCGCGCACCTTTGCGGCGTTGCCGGCGATGTCGCCCACGGTCGGATTGAGCTGAGCGAGCGCGACCGAGAAATTTGAGGTGCGTTCGCTCATGGCGCTAGACCAGCCCCAGCCGCTCGACGATGGCAAAGATCCAGAACGCGCCGGCCATCAAGAGCGCGACGCCGACGGCGGCCGAGCCCATGTCCTTGACCTGCCCGATCTGCTTGTCGTGCTCCATGGTGAGCCGATCGGCGAGCTTTTCGACCGCCGTATTGAGCAGCTCCACGACAAGCACGAACGCGACCGCGCAGATCAACTCGATCGCGCGAGACAGTGTCGCGCCGACCACCCACGCTATCGGCAGCGACAGGAGCAGCGCAAAGATCTCCTCGCGGATGGCCTGCTCCGAGCGAAACGCAAAGGCCAGACCGTTCCGGGAGTTGATCGTTGCCTTCCAGATCCGCAGCAAGGTGTTAAAGGCCCGCTGCGGCCGGCATCGGCTTGGCCTTGCCGGCGCGCTCCTGCTTCAGGAGTTCGGCGATCAGGAAGGCCATGTCGATCGATTGCTCAGCATTGAGGCGGGGATCGCAGACCGTGTGATAGCGGTCGTTGAGATCCTCGTCCGTGATGGCGCGCGCGCCGCCGAGACATTCGGTGACGTCCTGACCGGTCATTTCCAGATGCACACCGCCGGCATGGGTGCCTTCGGCAGCATGGATCGCGAAGAACGACTTCACCTCGGACAGGATGCGGTCGAACGGCCGCGTCTTGTAGCCCGACGTCGAGGTGATGGTGTTGCCGTGCATGGGATCGCAGGACCACACGACCGACCTGCCCTCGCGCTGAACGGCGCGGATCATGGCGGGCAGATGCTCGCCGACCTTGTCGGCGCCGAAGCGGCCGATCAGCGTCAGCCGGCCCGGCTCGTTGTCGGGGTTGAGCACGTCGATCAGCTTCAACAGCTCGTCCGCCTTGAGCGAGGGGCCGCACTTCAACCCGATCGGGTTCTTGATGCCGCGGAAATATTCGACATGGCCGTGGTCGAGCTGGCGGGTGCGGTCGCCGATCCAGATCATGTGGCCGCTTGTCGCGTACCAGTCGCCGGTCGTGGAATCGACGCGGGTCATGGCCTGCTCGTAGCCCAGCAGCAGCGCCTCGTGGCTGGTGTAGAAATCGGTCGAGCGCAGCTCGGGATGCGCCTCGAGATCGAGGCCGCAGGCGCGCATGAAGTTGAGCGCATCCGAGATGCGGTCGGCCAATTCCTTGTAGCGGCGGGACTGCGGTGAGTCCTTCAGGAAGCCGAGCATCCACTGATGTACGCTGCCGAGATTGGCGTAGCCGCCGGTGGCGAATGCGCGCAGCAGGTTCAGCGTCGCGGCCGACTGGCGATAGGCCATCAACTGGCGCTGCGGATCGGGTACGCGCGCTTCCTTGGTGAAGGCGATGTCGTTGACGATGTCGCCGCGATAGCTCGGCAGCTCGACGCCGTTGACCTTCTCGGTCGGCGACGAGCGCGGCTTTGCGAACTGGCCGGCGACGCGGCCGACCTTCACCACGGGCACGGCACCGGCATAGGTCAGGACGACCGCCATCTGCAGCAACACGCGGAAAAAGTCGCGGATGTTGTTGGCGCCGTGCTCGGCAAAGCTCTCGGCGCAATCGCCGCCCTGGAGCAGGAAGGCCTCGCCGGCCGCAACGCGCGCCAGCGCCTTCTTCAGGTTGCGCGCCTCGCCCGCGAATACCAGCGGCGGGAAGGTCGCAAGCTGCGCCTCGACATCGGCCAACGCCTTGGCGTCGGGATAATCGGGTACCTGCAACACCGGTTTGCTGCGCCAGCTTTCGGGCGTCCACCGCTCGGACATCGCATCCTCTCCGTAAGGCAAAAACCGCAACTCGATCCACAGGTTGCGAAGGGCCGCCTTATACACAGGCTGTGAATGGACCGCCAGTTGTAAATCCGTTTGGCGGTCCAAGCCCTTGCGGGGAAAGCCAAATTCGCATTTGCTAGAGCGCTTGGTATTTCTCTGGGGTCTACGCTGCCCATGGACGCGGCACTCGACGACGTCTTTGTTGACGATATTACCTTCCCCGGAAAGGACGGCTACGTGCTGTCGGGCACCCTGTTCCTGCCGCGCGGGACCAAGCGCCATGCCGTGCTGATCAACTCGGCGACCGCGGTGCCCCGAAAGGTCTATCGCGGCTTTGCCTCCTACCTCGCCCATCGCGGCTGCGCAGTGCTGACCTACGATTACCGTGGCATCGGCGATAGCCGGCAGCAGGCCATGGTCGGCTACAACCAGCCGAAATCGCTGGTCGGCTTCAAGGCCTCGATGTCGGACTGGGCCGCGCTCGACGTCGCCGCGGCGGTGCGCTGGATGCGCGAGCGCTACAATACGCTGCCGCTCGCCTATGTCGGCCATTCCTTCGGCGGCCAGGCGCTCGGGCTGATCGAGAACAACAGCGAGATCGCGCGCGCCGCGTTCATCGCCTCGCAGGCCGCGACCTGGAAGCTGATGACGCCGCCGGAAAGCTATCGCGTCTTTGCGCTGATGAATTTTGTCGGCGTGCCCGTCAGCCGCCTGCTCGGCTATGCGCCCGGCTGGCTCGGGATCGGTGAAGACCTGCCGCAGGGCGTCTTCCTGCAATGGGCCGAATGGGTCAGCCATCCGCGTTACCTCTTCGACTCCAAGCTGCCTGCACTGGAGAACTTCGCAAAGTACAAGGGCGAGCTGCGCGCGCTGTCCTTCACCGACGACCCCTGGGCGACCCGTTCGGCAGTCGAGCTGCTCTGCTCCGGCTTCACCGCGATCAAGCCCGAGGCGATCTCGGTGCGGCCCGCCGATGTTGGGGTAAAAAAAATCGGCCATTTCGGCTTCTTCCGGCCCGAGCATCGCGACACGCTCTGGCGCGGTGTGGCCGAGTGGATCCAGGGGGAGTGAAGGGCAAGAGAATTGTAGCTCGGATGGAGCGAAGCGTAATCCGGGGCATCTCAAGCGCGGCGCCGATCCCGGATTTCGCTTCGCTCCATCCGGGCTACGAAACCTCTGACCCAACTACCGGACAATCGTCGTCAGCGAGGAATAGCGTTTGTTGCGCTTGCCCTCGCTCGGGAAGAACTGTGAAAACATGTCGTTGACGCGGTCTGCGGGTGTCACGTCGCTCGCAAAGCGAAACTCGGCCGAACGCGGCGCGTAGAAGGCGCTGTCGTAGAATGCATCGTCGAAACGGCTGTCACCCGCGCCGAACAGCGCGTTGGATGCGAACAGCAGCCCCACCATTGCCGTGACGGCGACGATGACTTCCCTGAAATCCGGCATTGAATGCCCCCCGTCTTTTCGGGAAGCATGCAGGCCGGGCACAAACGTGAGGTTTACGTCCGCGCGGCATTTGTCGGCAGCGTTGGCTGCCGGTCAGCACATTGCAGACAATTTGAATGAATGCGTCATCGGACGATCGTCGTTAGCGACGAATAGCGCTGGCGCGCCCTCGCCTGGCCGTAAGGAAGCTGTGCAAACGCCTCGCTGATGCGCAGCGACGGCGAAACGCCGGCAAGGCGGAACTCATGCTGTCCCGGCGCGTACATGGCGCGGTCGAAATAGGCCTCGTCGAACCGGCCGGGCAAGAACATTGTGTCGCAAGCCCACACGAGCGCGCATACGCCCACCACCGCAACCATGATCTCTCTGACAATAGACATGCCGACGCCCCGCCCCTTTTCGGGACAGCATGCACGGCGGCCGCGAATGGCGGGTTTAAAGCCACGGCCCATTTGTCCGGAGAGTTAGCCGGCGGTCAGGGAATTGCAGTCAATTTTAACGATCGGCTTTCGAACGCTCAGCGCGCCTCGCCAGAGAACGCGTTGCGCAGCGCCGACAGTCGATCGAGCGCAGCCTGCGGCAACGGGCCCTTTTCGACCGCGGCCAGCGCGTCATCGAACTGCTGCGGCGTGGCCATGCCGACCAGGATCGTGCCCATGGCGGGATGCGACAGCGCAAACCGCGTGGCGGCTTCGGTGAGGTTCGCCGCGAACCCCTCCTCCACGAGCGGCATCAGACGGCGCGCGCGATCGACATCGTCGTCGTAGCGCATCGCCGAACCGATCGGCTCGGGTGCCGGACCGGCAATCGGGTGACGCTCCGCCGAGCCCGACAGCGCGCCCCCGGCCAGCACGCGAATTCCGACGACGCCGACGCCCGCCGCTCTGGTGCGATCGAACAATTTTCCGTAGTCGTGCGCCGGATAGTTCGCCGGCAATGTATCCGCGGCAGACGGATTGAGCATGTTGTAGACCACCTGCGCGCTGTCGAAGGCGCCGCTGTCGATCACCCGATGCAGCGCCGCCGTGTCGCCCAGGGCCGTGATCCCGAGGTAACGGATCTTGCCCTGCTGACGGAGGCGCTGAAATACCGGGACTACGTCGTCCAGAACCTGCCGGACGCTCAGCGCCGATCCGCCGCCTGCTTCGGTGATGGGATTGTGCAGATGAAAGATGTCGACACGCTCGAGGCCCAGCCGCGCGAGGCTTCCCTCAAGGGACTTCGCGACCGCATCGGCAATGCCGCCGAGATCGCCGGGCAGCAACCGGACTTTCGTGCCGACGACCGCATCGGCCGGCTTCAGCTTTCGCAGGATGCGACCGAGGTTCTTTTCCGACTCGCCGTCGCCGTACAGCACGGCCGTGTCAAAGTAGTTCACGCCTGCCGCGATCGCCCGCGCGACCGTGCGCTCCTGATCGGCAGGATCGCCGCGAACCATCAGCCCGCCGACAGCGCCGCAGCCGAAGCCCAACACGGAAAGCCGCATGCCCGTGCGCCCAAAGACCCTCGTCTGCATCGCATCGCTCCCGAAAGCGTTCACTCTGGATATTATCCCACCTCTGCTTGTTCGCCATGGGCAAGAGTGGACAAGATCAACCGAAGCGCACCTTGAAGCGCCTTCGGTCTCCAGCGTTAAATGCAGCGCGACGCGCTCCGCTCATGACGGGATCGTGACCAAATGGCACAGCCTGCAGCCATTGCATCGGCTACACTCGTCCTCCCGAAACTCCCGACATGGTGATGACAGATGAGATTGATGCTGCTCGCGATTACCCTGCTGATCCCTGGTGTCAGCCAGGCCCAAACGCCCTACGCGGGGATGCAGACCCGGCAGGTCAAAGCCTTGTCGGATCAGCAGATCGCCGACCTGCGCGCGGGACGTGGCATGGGGCTGGCGCTGACCGCAGAACTCAACGGTTATCCCGGTCCGTCGCATATGCTCGAACTGGCGGATCAACTGAGGCTGACATCCGATCAGCGCAGCAAAGCGCAGGATATGTTCGTGGCGATGAAATCCGAGACAACACCGATCGGGCAAAAGCTGATCGACGAGGAGAGCGCCCTCGACCGCCAGTTCGCGGGAAAAACGATCAGCCCGGACAGCCTGAGATCAGCGACCGCGGCAATCGCGAAGACGCAAGGCGAACTTCGCGAGGCCCATCTGAAGTATCATCTGCTGGCCTATGCCATGCTCGATGAGACGCAGCTTGCGAAATATGCCGAGCTGCGCGGCTACGCGGGTGCTGCCCCGATGCAGCACCATCACCATCAGAAATAGCTTGCTCCCTGCGGCGCGGCTCGGCGCCGAGAGCTACGCCACGTCGCGCCGTACGCGTCGCAGCGTCTCCGACGGCAGCTCGCCGAACTTGTCGCGATACTTTGCCGAGAAGTGTCCGAGGTCGCTGAAACCTGAGTCGAGCGCCGCCGACGTCACCGACAGACCGTTGTGGTCGCGCAACAGGCGGTCACGCGCGCGCTCGAGCCGGCATTCGAGGATCAGGTCGCGCGGCGAGTAGCCGAAGTAGCGCTGGAAGTTTTCCTGCAGCGACCGCAGGCTCACGCCGAGATCGGCTGCGAGTTTCGACACCTCGATCGGCTCGTCCGCATGCGCCTTGATGTAATCGCGCGCGCGGCGCACCAGCGCCGGGCTGCGATCGATATGCGGATTCGCCAGCGTCCGCGCCACGCGCGGGAACACCGCCGCCGTCAGAAGATTGATCAGGATTTCCTCGGTCGCAGACGCCGCGAGGCGGCCGAAGCCGATCGCATTCAGACTGGTCATGTCGGCCATCGCCGAATTCAACTGCCGCGCCAGCGCCGCCGCCACGGGCTCGCCGAGGTCGACGGCCTCGTCGAGGCCGGAGAGCAGCACGGATGCGCTCTGCGAATTCCCGGTCAATCGTTCAGCGCGCTCGACCATGGTCGCCTTGGGAACATAGAACGCCAGCACCGAGGCGTCGGCGACCTCGAGGCGCGAACGGTCGAACGGACGGCCGATCGAGGCGTTCCGCGGCGGGCTGAACTCGCGCACGATCCGGCCCGTTCCACGACGGAAGCTGCCGGCGATCGGAATTGACACATGCACGAAATCGTCGATGTCGCGCTCGAGGCTGAAGCCGACGAGATTGACCTTCAACAACTGCGTGGTGCCGAAATTGATCGCCTTGAGATCCACCGACAGCCGCTCGGCGTCGCGCAGCCGCTCCACCTGCGCGCCGTCGCCGTACATCGCCTGCGCCAACTCGTTGGCCTGGTCGAGCGTGAGCGATTTCGACAGTCCGTTTGCGAACACGGGCAGGTCGTCGAAGGCGTTGGGCATGGCTGTGTCCCGATTCCAGCAAAGCCTGATCCGCGCAAAATACCAAATGGCCGCGCTTCGACCATATCGCCGCAACCGGTTCGCATGTACCGCTTTTCACAGGGACGGCGCGTGCCGATACGGTACCTAAATGCCGCCCAGTCCAGGGAAGCGCCCTGGCTGTTGCCTCGGCAACTGCCAAAACAACAAAAAGACTGTTCACTCGCCCGCGCCAGGCGCCGGGCGCATTGAAAGCAACGGAAGCGTGACGGCCGTCGTCCGCTTCGCGCAATCCGGCGCGCGGCCTGCCGCCACTGCGCGCCGGTTCACCCGTGGGACGAAGAAGAGATGCCTGTCCGCTGGCTCAAGCCATCGCGAATCCTGTCGATCGAACACTTCAACGACTTCGAGGCGTTCCGTCCCAACGACGTGCTCGGCGGCGGCAGGAGCAAGCCGCTCGATGAGCGGAACTTCTCGTTCTCGCGTGCCATCCTTCCGCTTCAGGACGGCTTGTTCGTGATGCAGCGCTCCTTCGCCCGGCGCCTCGAGGCCGACATGGGCGCCTCGCACGGCATCGGCCTGATCGTTCCGATCGCCGTTCACACCATCGTCAACGGCTGCGAGATGGACAATTCCATGATCGGAACGATGCGCGGCAAGATCCCGACGCAAGTGAGCGAGCAACATCCGAACACCTATCTGATGCTGCGCTTCAACTCCGACATGCGCCATCGCGGCTGGGCGGATTTCGACATCGGGCTCGCCTTCTACCGCATGAAGGCCGAACAGATGCAGCGTCTGCGCGGTGCGTTCCTGGACATGTTCTGCGTCGCATCCGCTTGCGACGATGCCAGGCAGTTCGAAGCCCTCAACCGCCCGATCCAGGAAACGCTGCTCGCCGGCCTCGACACCGTCCTCGTTCCCGACAGCGTGCGGCGCGCGCGGCCGGGTTCGTTCGACAGGCACCGCAAGCTGATGGCACGGCTCGACGAGCGCGTCGACCTGCTCGGCAGCACCCCGCTCTACAGCGACGATCTCGCGGTCTCGCTCGACGTCTCCGTGCGGACGCTGCAATCGGCAACGCAAGCCGTTCACGGGCTGAGCCTGCATCATTATCTCAGGCTGAAACGGCTATGGGCGACGCGAAAACTGCTGCTGACCGCGAACGCGGGCCTCAGCGTCAAGGCGGCCGCGCTCGCCAACGGCTTCTGGCACATGGGCGACTTCGCCAAGAGCTACAAGGCGACGTTCGGCGAGATGCCGTCGGAAACGTTGGCGCAGGGCCGCTTGCGCTAGAGCGTTTTCCAGCGAAGTGGATACCGGTTCGCGTGAAGGAAACGCGTCGAAACAAGAATCTAGAGCCCCGTTCCGATTCCATCGGAACGGAAAAGGCTCTCGACCGACGTCCTCAGTGCCCGCCATTCTGATGCTGCGGCCGCTCGCCGAGGCGATCGACCCAGGCAATCCCGACCGCCGAGACGATGAAGGTCAGGTGAATCAAGACCTGCCACATCACGCCCTGCTCGGTGAAATTGCTGCGCGTAGTGCCGAGATTGCCGGCTTCGATGAAGGTGCGCAGCAGCGAGATCGAGGAGATGCCGACGATCGCCATCGCGAGCTTGATCTTGAGCACGCTGGCATTGACGTGGCTGAGCCATTCCGGCTCGTCCGGATGACCGCGCAGATTGAGGCGGGACACGAAGGTCTCGTAGCCGCCGACAATCACCATCACCAGCAGGTTCGAGATCATGACGACGTCGATCAGGCCCAGCACGGTCAGCATCAATTGCTGCTCGGTGACGTCGTACCAATGGGCCGAGAGATGCCAGAGCTCCTTGCCGAACAGCAGCACATAGATCGCCTGGGCGATGATCAGGCCGACATAGAGCGGCAGTTGCAGCCAGCGTGAGCCAAAGATCAGGCTCGGAAACAGGCCGAGTTTTGGGCGCGCCAGTCTCGCCGGCGGTTCGGACGTCATTGATTACTCCAGATTGCGATGAGAAAACGGGACTCAGAGGCTTGCTATGACCGGGGCAAGCTCGATCGAGCCGCGATAGATCATGTCGAAGGCGACATAGAGGATGATGGCGAGGCCGACATAGGCGATCCAGCGCTGCTTCTGCAGGAGACGGCCGAGGAAGTCGGCGGCAACGCCCATCAGCGCGACCGAGAGCAACAGCCCGAACGCCAGGATAAAGGGATGCTCGCGCGCCGCACCCGCCACCGCGAGCACGTTGTCGAGCGACATCGAGACGTCGGCGGCAATGATCTGCATCGCGGCCTGACGAAACGTCTTGCGCGGGGCAGCTCCCGACGATCCGCCGCCGGCATGGCCGAAGGCGAGTTCAGGGTGAGCTGAAGCCTGCTCGCGCAGCTCGCGCCACATCTTCCAACACACCCAGAGCAGCAGCACGCCACCCGCAAGCAACAGTCCGAGCACCTGAAGAAGCTGGGTCGCGACGCCGGCGAAGGCAATTCGCAGCACGGTCGCCGCCGCGATGCCGACGACAATGGCGCGCCGGCGCTGGTCGGCCGGCAGGCCCGCCGCGGCGAGGCCGATGACGACGGCATTGTCGCCGGCGAGCACGAGATCGATCAGGATGACTTGAAATAGCGCAGTGAGCGCGTCAGCCGTGAAGAATTCCATCATGTCTTTTCATCAGGCGGCGTCGAAGGCGCGAGCCATTCCGGCTTGCGACGCTCGATCCAGTCGAGCGCCTTCGAACGCGATGCGCGCAGCGCCGGCACGTCTTCGGCCAGCAGCGCGAGGCCAAGGGGAAGCATCCAAATGCCGAGCAGGGGCAGCACGGACAGCACGCCGCCTGCGACCAGCAGCGCGCCGGAGGGAATCCTGATCCAGCGGTTGGACGGCTTGAGCAGATAGTTCACGGCGCCGCCGACGCGCGGCGGCAACCGTCCGATGAGCGCGTCCAGGCGCTCATCTCCGCCGGCGGGTTCGTCGGCAGCGCTCGTGCGCGGTTGCGTGCGGTCATCGGAAACTGCGGTCATGTCGTATCTCCAGACGCGAGTTGCTTGTCGGAAACGCTGCGGCCCGCCACAGGTTTCGCCCGCGGGAGCACCAAAGTGAGCAGGCGCAGAAGCTTGATCGCCTGCACCTCGTGCGGATGCACGTCGTCATCGGCGGCCGCGACGCGCTCCGACAGATCGACGAGATGCGAGGCGATGGCGAGATCGGAGACCGGCCGCAGCGTGTCGATCACGACATTGGCAAAGTCCGGCCGGTCAAGCCGCTCGGCCAGCTCGTCGAACATCGCCTCGAGCCGTTGCTCGTCGAGATGCGGCGCGAGTCCGCGATTCCTGATGAAGCGGATCACCTCGTCGCGCTCGACGGCATCGACGCGGCGGTCGGCCACGGCCACCAGCGCGCCGGCAATCACCAGCGCCGCGGCGGCCTGTTCATGAAGGCTGGAAGGTTCGGTGATCTCACCCAGAATCGGGGTGGAACGATTGTCGTCGGACATCATGTGCTCCTCAAGCTTGCGACTTACCGCGCTTGGGAGGCTTGGGATGGCCGGCCGGACGGCATTGCAAAGACACGTTGCAGGAGCCCATCGGACAGCCGATCCCACGCAAACCATGCGCGGAACAGGTCATCCGACATCACGAGTGGCCGAACAGGTTCGACGTCCTCGCCAGAGGGGCCCGGATTCTGTTGCTAATGGAAATATAGGTCAGACCGCCGGATTCAAGCCGGACAGGCTGCGACCAGCCGCCGCGGGAACCCCGAAGGCTTACTCCGCCGCCTGGCGCACGTGGCGTGCAGTCGGGGTGCGCATGGTGACGAGCTCTTCGGCAGCCGTCGGATGCAGCGCGATCGTCGCGTCGAAATCGGCCTTGGTCGCCTTCATCTTCACGGCGATCGCAACGGCCTGGACGATTTCGGCGGCGGCATCGCCGACGATGTGACAGCCGAGCACGCGGTCAGACGAGCCATCGACGACGAGCTTCATCAGCACGCGCGTGTCGCGGCCGGACATCGTCGCCTTGATGGGACGGAACGTCGCCTTGTAGATGTCGACGCGGTCGTATATCGCGCGCGCCTCGGTCTCGGTCAGGCCAACCGTGCCGACCTCGGGCTGCGAGAACACGGCGGTCGGAATGTCGGCATGGTCCACCCTCACCTCGCGCTTGCCGAACACGGTGTCGGCGAAGGCATGGCCTTCGCGGATCGCCACCGGCGTCAGGTTGAAGCGGTGGGTGACGTCGCCGATGGCGTAGATGCTGTCCACCGAGCTCTTCGAGAAGCCGTCGACGGCGATGCCGCCGTTCTTCGGGTTGATCGCGACGCCGGCCTTCTCCAGGCCGAGATTGGCGACCGCCGGATGGCGACCGATCGCGAACATCACCTGGTCGGAGGCGATGCTCGATCCGTTCGACAGATGCGTGGTGAAATCGCTGCCGTGCTTCTCGACGCGGTTGACGGTGCAACCGGTCAGGATGGTGATGCCGTTCTTCTCCATCTCGCTGCGGACATGGGCGCGGACGTCGTCGTCAAAGCCGCGCAAAATGTTGTCGCCGCGATAGATCACGGTCACGTCGGAGCCATAGCCTGCAAAGATGCCGGCGAACTCCAGCGCGATGTAGCCGCCGCCCTGGATCACGATGCGCCGCGGGAGGTTCGGGAGATGGAAGGCTTCGTTCGAGGAGATGACGTGCTCGATGCCGGGAATGACGGCACCATGGTTGGGCGCGCCGCCCGTGGCGATCAGAATGTATTTGGCGGTGATCTTCTTGTCGTTCTCGAGCAGGCGAACGGTGTGAGCGTCCTCGATCACCGCCCGGCTCTTGACGATGCGCGCGCCGGACTTTTCGACATTGGTGGTGTAGGCCGCCTCGAGCCGCGCGATCTCCTTGTCCTTGTTGGCGATCAGCGTCGGCCAGTCGAACGTCGCCTGCGGAATGCTCCAGCCGAAGCCGGCGGCGTCCTCGATCTCGTGACGGACATGCGAGCCGATCACGAACAGCTTCTTGGGCACGCAACCGCGGATCACGCAGGTGCCGCCCATGCGATACTCTTCCGCGATCGTCACGCGGGCGCCGTACCCGGCGGCGATGCGCGCGGCGCGCACGCCGCCCGAACCACCGCCGATGACGAAGAGGTCGACGTCGAATTCAGCCATTCTGTCCCTCGACCTCTAACGTCCTTGTTCGGCCCTCTCAGGCTCTCGTCAGATTTCCTTGCCGCGTTTCTTCATCTCGGCGCGGAAGGCGCTCGCGACGGTCTCGGCAAAATTCTGCGCCCAAGAATTCGTGAAGGCCATGCCCTGTTCGATCGCGCGCGGCTCGGAGTTGATCAGCTTTTGCCCCAGCGTAGACTTGTAGAATGCCACGAGATCCTTGAGCTCCTGCTCGGTGAACTGGGCGGCATAGGCCTGCGCCATGCCGTCGCCGATCTCCTTCTCGCGGCCGGCGAGCTGCTTCGCCACCACCGGTGCCAGCTCGTTGAGGTCCTTCTGGTAGTTGAGGTTCTGCGCGATCAGCCTGCCCTTGACCTGCTCGACCGTCCCGGGAACGGCGTTCGCATAAATCTTGTCGGCGCTCTTCATGACCAGAATTTCCTTGGCGGCCGCGATGGCTGCCGGAGACGCCTTCTGCTGGGCCGCTGCCGGAACGGCGCCGAAGGCCAAACCCAAGGCGAGAGTTGCAGCCGGCAAGAATTTCAAAACGCTCTTCATTCGTAGTCTCCTTTTGGCGGCTCAGCGCCGTTCAATCACGCGGATTCCGCCGCCGCCCGCCAGCACGACCGTGCCGGCCAGGCCGATAAACAATCCATGCTCGACCACCCCGGGGATCCTACTCAAGGCCTTGGCGAGCCGTGGGGGATCCTCGATCCGACCAAGATGGGCATCCACGATCCAGTGGCCACCATCGGTGACGAAAACGTGGCCGTCCTTGGCCTTGCGGACCGCCATTTGCCCGGAAACGCCGCAATCCGCAAATGCCTTCTCAATGGCCCGCCGTGTCGCCCCAAACCCGAACGGGATCACTTCCACCGGAAGGGGAAAGCGGCCCAGCGTTGCGACCCATTTGCTGTCGTCGGCGATCACGATCATGCGATCCGAGGCAGCCGCCACGATCTTCTCCCGCAACAACGCCCCACCGCCGCCCTTGATCAGGTTGAAGGCGGGGTCGATCTCGTCGGCGCCGTCGACGGTCAGGTCGAGATGGTCGACATCGTCGAGCGTCGTCAGCGGCACGCCGCAGCGCTCAGCGTCGGCGCGCGTCGCCTCCGACGTCGGCACGCCGATGACCTTGAGGCCCGCGCGCACGCGCTCGCCGAGCAGCTCGACGAAATGCTTTGCGGTCGAGCCGGTGCCGAGCCCGAGCTGCATGCCGTCGCGCACCTCTTCGAGGGCGCGTGCCGCCGCCTGCCGCTTCAGTTGATCCATGTCCACGTCGCGCCTGCCCTTTAATGGGGTCCCGCCGAAACAGGTCCTTTGCGGCGGTCTGTCTAGCCTCGTTTTGAGCCCGGGAACAGGTCTATAAGCAGATCTTATGGCCGCGCCGCTTGCACGGGCGCCGCCGGACCGGTAGCGCATCCAGATGACCTCTCCCCACACCATCGTCTTCGATCTCGACGGCACGCTCGTGGATACGGCGCCCGACCTCATCGCCGCGCTCAATCACGTGCTCGACCGCGAAGGGCTGCCACCAGTGCCGATGCAATCGGCCCGCAATATGATCGGCGCCGGCGCGCGCAAGCTGATCGAACGCGGGCTCGAGGCCGAGGGCCGCACCGTGACCGTGGCGGACATGGACCGCATGACGGCCGATTTCATCGCCTATTACGCCGACAATATCGCCGTGGAATCGCGCCCGTTCGAGGGGCTGGAGGCCGCGCTCGACGATCTCTCGGCACGCGGCCACCGCCTCGCGGTCTGCACCAACAAGCTGGAATGGCTGTCCAAGCGGCTGCTGGACCAATTGGGACTGACGGCGCGCTTCGCCGCGATCTGCGGCGCCGACACCTTTGGGGTCCAGAAGCCTGACCCGACCATTTTCCGCGAGACCGTCGCCCGGGCCGGCGGCCAGGTCGCCGCCAGCATCATGGTCGGGGATGCCGGAACCGATGTCGGCGTGGCCCGGCGCGCCGGGGTTCCCGTGATCGGCGTCAGTTTTGGCTACACCGACGTCCCGATCGCGGAACTCAAGCCGGATAGGCTGATCCATCACATGCGGGACCTGTCCGAGGCGGCACGCAGCCTGATGCCGGCCAAGCCCCCCCGGTAAGAGGCTGATAAGACGATGGAATTCCTATCATTCCGCCGTTAACCATCGATTAACTATACACCTCCCGCCCGTTGCGCCGCTGAACCGAGGCTCCTATGGTCTGCTTCGGGGATTGTGGCGGTTCGCCGCAGGTGTGAGTGGATGGTCATGCGTCGAGTAATCGCGAGTGCCATTGCAGCAGTCAGCCTCGGCGGCTGTTCCTCGGTCTCGTGGGACATGTTCAAGTCGGCCCCTCCGACCGTCCAGGTCCAGCTCGAATCGAGCCCCCCAGGCGCCGACGCCGTCACTTCGCTCGGCCCGGGCTGCAAGACCCCCTGTTCCGTGACGATCCCGGCGCCGGACCTCCCCTTCACGGTCAGCTACGCCCTGGCCAGGCACCAGCCGGCCAGCGTGCCCGTGAACGTCATCAAAAACCCCGGCGACTGGTCGACGCCGGCGTCCGTCACGACAGATCCAAATCCGGTGTTTGCGCAACTGGCACCCGCAGTCCCGCCGAAACCAGTCAAGAAACCGCACCGGCCAAAGCCGAAGAAGCCGAAGCCGGCCGCCGCCGCACCGGCCGCCTCGCCGTTCCCCGATCCGAACACGGCTCCTCCGGCGGCCGCGGCCCCCCAGCGCTAGAGAGCGTGCAGCGCAAGATTGTCCTTGCATCGGGCGATGCTTAGATTGCCTTTAAAGTATCCCTGCTGCACAAGCGGCGCGAGACAAGGCTTGGCTTGAATGAACGGACCCGCGTTGAGTGCCCACTCCCCGCTGACCAGTGCGATGACCGACCCGTTCGGCCGGACCATCACGTATCTGCGGGTGTCCGTGACCGATCGCTGCGACCTGCGCTGCTTCTACTGCATGTCGGAAGACATGACGTTCCTGCCCAAGGCCGACCTGCTGACGCTTGAGGAGCTCGACCGGCTCTGTTCCGCTTTCATCGCCAAGGGTGTGAAGAAGCTGCGGCTCACCGGCGGCGAGCCTTTGGTCCGCCGCAACGTGATGTCGCTGGTGCGCTCGCTGTCGCGCCATCTCGACAGCGGCGCGTTGCGTGAACTCACGCTGACCACCAACGGCACGCAGCTTGCGAAGCACGCCAAAGAGCTCGCCGACTGCGGCGTCCGCCGCATCAACGTCTCGCTCGACACGCTCGATCCGCAGAAGTTCCGCGCCATCACCCGCTGGGGCGAGATCGACAAGGTGCTGGAAGGCATCGAAGCCGCCCGTTCCGCCGGCCTCGCCGTGAAAATAAACGCGGTCGCGCTGAAGAATCTGAACGAGGACGAGATCCCCTCGCTGATGCAATGGGCCCACGGCAAGGGCATGGGCCTGACGCTGATCGAGGTGATGCCGATGGGCGAGATCGGGACCGGCCGCATCGACCAGTATCTGCCGCTGTCGCTGGTGCGCGCGCGCCTCGCCCAGCAATTCACGTTGACAGACTTAGAGGAAAGCACCGGCGGCCCGGCGCGCTATGTCAGCGTCTCCGAGACCGGCGGCAAGCTCGGCTTCATCACGCCGATGACTCACAATTTCTGCGAGTCCTGCAATCGGGTTCGCATTACGTGCACGGGTACTCTGCACACCTGCCTCGGCCACGAGGATGCCTCGGATTTGCGCAAACCGTTGCGCGCATCCGGCGACGATATACTACTTTCGGATGCGATCGACCGCGCGATCGGCCTGAAGCCGAAAGGCCACGACTTCATCATCGATCGCCGCCACAACCGCCCGAGCGTCTCCAGGCATATGAGCGTCACCGGCGGCTAAGAATCGCGCAACTCCGTTCGCGCTAACCTAAGCCGCTGAGTGCGCGTCAATTTGTCCATTTTCCGATTGACGGCGCCGCAACCCGCTGAAATGGTGCAGGCGCCTTTGCATGCCCGGCAGCCATAAGCCGGTGCGCCCGGTTGCGGGCGACGACAAGACGGCAAGGCACGAGGGGAGGACTGTCGCTGCAATCGCTCCGGACGACTGGTCGTCAAAGCCGTGTGTCTCACGCACGGCGGTCGAGCGTTGCGCGCAATTGCGCCCCATGAACCGAAGGCCGCGGCGGAGAAAAGTAAGATGCGTCCATTGCTGGCGGTGAGTAACGCCATCGACTTCATCAATGAGAAACTAGGCGGCATCTGCAATTGGCTCGTTCTGGCGGCTTGCGTCGTGAGCGCCGGCAACGCCATGATCCGCTACGCATTCGGCTACAGCTCCAACAGCTGGCTCGAATTGCAGTGGTACATGTTCGCCGTCTTCGTGATGTTCGGCGCCTCCTATACGTTCAAGAAGAACGAGCATGTTCGCGTCGAAATTCTCTATCTGCTGCTGTCCGAGCGCGGCCAACTCTGGCTCGACCTGATCGGAACGCTGTTCTTCCTGATCCCGTCCTGCCTGCTGCTCGCCTATCTGTCGTGGCCGTTCTTCATGCAGGCCTACTCCGTCGGTGAAATCTCGAGCAATGCCGGAGGCCTGATCCGCTGGCCGATCAAGGCCGTCGTCCCCGTGGGCTTCGTGTTCCTGGCCTTGCAAGGCGTTTCCGAGGTGATCAAGCGCATGGCGGCTTTGAAGGGCTACGTCATGATCGATGCGAAATACGAGAGGCCGCTGCAATGATTACGCTGGAGATGATGCCGCCGCTGATGTTCGGCGGTCTGATCCTGGCCATGCTGATCGGCTTCCCGGTGGCCTTCACGCTCGCCGCGCTCGGCCTGTCGTTCGGCTTCCTGTCGATCTATCTCGGCTTCTTCGACATGAACTTCCTCCAGGCGATCCCCGGGCGCATCTTCGGCAGCGTGCTTTCCAACGAATTGCTGCTCGCGATCCCCTTCTTCACCTTCATGGGATCGGTGCTGGAGCGATGCGGCCTGGCCGAGGACATGCTGGATTCCATGGGCCAGCTCTTCGGTCCGATCCGCGGCGGCCTCGGCTATTCGGTCATCATCGTCGGCTTCATCCTCGGCGCGATCACCGGCACGGTGGCGGCGCAAGTCATCGCCATGGCGCTGATCTCGATGCCGGTGATGCTCCGCTACGGCTACAACGTGCGCTACATCACCGGCGTGCTCGCTGCATCGGGCACCATCACCCAGTTGGTACCGCCATCGCTGGTGCTGATCGTGATGGCCGACCAGCTCGGCAAGTCGGTCGGCGACATGTATCTCGGCGCGTGGGGGCCGTCGGTGCTCCAGATCGCGCTGTTCGCCGGCTACACGTTCCTCCTCGGCATCTTCAAGCCAAGTCACGTTCCGGCAGTTCCGAAGGACGCGCGGACGCTGACGGGCTGGCCGCTCTGGCGCAAATGCCTGATGGGCATCATTCCGTCGGCCGTGCTGATCTTCGTGGTGTTGGGCACCATGATGCTGGGTCTGGCGACGCCCACCGAAGCCGGCGCGATGGGCGCCATTGGCGCCATCGTCCTCGCCGCCATCCACCACAAGGACCTGAGCAACCACGGGCACAAGGTGCTCATCGTCGGCATCATCGCCACCGGCATCGGCACGATCATCGGCATACTCTTCGGCGATGGCAAGCTGTTCAAGCTGACCTTCGCGGTGGTCTATCTCGCCGTCGTCTGGCTGTGTCTCGAAGCCGTCCGCATCCCCGACCTGCGCGACCTGATCAAGCAGGGCTATCAATCGACCATGCGCCTCTCCACCATGGTGGTCTTCATCCTGATCGGATCGACCTGCTTCTCGGTGGTGTTTCTCGGCGTCTCCGGCGGCGTCTGGCTCGAGCACCATCTGACCTCGCTTCCCGGCGGCGTCTGGGGCTTCCTGATCTTTATCAACCTCTTCATCTTCTTCCTGGCGTTCTTCCTCGACTTCTTCGAGATCGCCTTCATCATCCTCCCGATGGTCGCGCCGATCGCGCAGAAGGTGCTGGGACCAGTCGTGGGGCCGGATGCCGCGCTGATCTGGTTCGGTGTCATGCTCTGCGTCAACATGCAGACCTCGTTCCTGCATCCGCCGTTCGGCTTCGCGCTGTTCTATCTGCGCGGCGTTGCGCCGAAAGAGGTCAAGAGCTCCGACATCTATTGGGGAGCCCTGCCCTGGATCGGTCTGCAAGCGATCATGGTGGCGATCGTGATCGCCTTCCCGGTCGTCGTAACGGCCCTGCTCGACAAGCCGATCGATGTCGACCTCAGCAAGGTCAAGATCGAGGTGCCGCAAATCGAGCTGCCGCCGCTCGATTTGGGACCGCCGCAGAAGTAGCGCTTACCGTCCTCGCGTCATGGGCCGCTCCAAGCGGAGCATGGCGCGGGTGACAAGCACCGAAAACGGGAGCATACCGGACCGTCCCCCAACCCACGGACCGTCGCGCATGTTCCGATCGCACCCTGCCCCTTCGCTCGTTCGTCCGTTGATCGCGTCGCTCTGGCTGGCATGTGCCGCAACCGTCGCGCATGCCGAGCCGCTCGCCGATATCCACGCTCTGGCGCAGAAGGAGCAGCAGCCGCTGCTCGACACGCTGCGCGATCTCGTCAGCATCGAATCCGGCAGCCAGGACATCGAAGGCCTGAACCAGATCGCCGAGCGCGTCGCCGGCCAGCTCAAGCAGCTCGGCGGCACCGTGGAGATCCTGCAAGCAACCGACATCTACCGCCTAGACGACACGCCCGGGACAATCGGTCCGGCCGTGCACGCCGTCTTCAACGGCACCGGCAGCAAGAAGATCATGCTGATCGCCCACATGGACACGGTGTACCTAAAGGGCATGCTCAGGGATCAACCGTTCCGCATCGACGGCGACAAGGCCTATGGGCTCGGCATTGCCGACGACAAGCAGGGCGTCGCCCTGATCCTCCACACCATGGCGCTGCTGCAGAAGCTGAACTTCAGGGATTACGGCACGCTCACCGTGCTCACCAATGGCGACGAGGAGATCAGCTCGCCCGGCTGGCGCAGCACCATCACCAAATTCGCCGCCGAGCAGGATGTCGTGTTCTCGTTCGAAGGCGGCGGCAGCGACGGCACGTTGCGCCTCGCCACCAGCGGCATCGGCTCGGCCTATCTCACCGTGCAGGGCAAGTCGTCGCATGCGGGCTCGCGGCCCGAAGGCGGCGTCAATGCGCTCTACGAGCTCGCGCACCAGGTGCTGCAGATGAAGGATCTGTCCAAGCCCGAGCAGGGGTTGAAGCTGAACTGGACCGTGTCCAAGGCCGGCACCAACCGCAACGTGATCCCTGCCGAAGCCACCGCGCAGGCCGACGCGCGCGCGCTCAAGGTGTCGGACTTCGACGAACTGGAGAAGATGCTCCAGGACAAGATCAAGAATCGCCTGCTGCCGGACTCCAAGGTCGCGCTGAAATTCGAGGTGCGGCGCCCGCCGCTCGAGGCCAACGAGGCCTCACGCCGCGTGGCTGCTTACGGCAAGACGATCTACGGGGAGATCGGACTCCCGCTCAAGGTGGACGAAAAGGCCACCGGCGGCGGCACCGACGCCGCCTTTGCCGCGCTGAAAACCAAGGGCGCCGTTGTGGAAGGCATGGGTCTGTCGGGTTTTGGGGCGCATTCCAACGATGCGGAATATGTGCAGATCAACAGCATCGTGCCGCGGCTTTACCTGGCCACGCGCATGATCATGGACCTGTCCACCGGCAAGTTGAAGTAATCAGCCGGCCGCGGCGGACGCAGGCTCGGCGAGGCGGAAGCTCAGCGTGAACTGGGCGCCGCCGCCGGGTAGGTTTTCCACCGCAACCGTCGCGGCATGATCTTCGGCGACGCCGCGCACGATCGAGAGCCCGAGCCCTGCACCATCCGAGCGCTGACGGTCGGCGCGCCAGAAGCGCTGGAAGATCAGGTCACGCTCTGCCTCCACGATGCCGGGGCCGGAGTCGCGCACCCGTACCGAGCCGTCGTCGCGCACCTCGACATCGACGGCGGTGCCGCGCGCCGTGAACTTGATGGCGTTCTCCGCAAGATTAAAGATCGCCCGCTGCAGCATCTCGGAATTGCCGCGGATGTTGACGGCGGCGTCGGTGCCCTTGAGCGCAATGTCCTTGTGCTGGGCGAGCGCCAGCGGCGCGATAGATCCGATCACCTCAGCACAGACCGCGCGCAAATCCGCGGTCTCGCCGGGGTCGAGCACCAGCATGTCGAGCTCGGCGATCTCCAGGAGCTGAGCGACGATCCGGCTCATGCCTTCGATGTCGGTGAGCAGCGCCGCTTTCGCGGCACCGTCGCTGAGGGTCTCGACCCGGCTGCGCAGGATCGCCAGCGGCGTACGCAGTTGATGCGCCGCATCGGCGGTGAACTGGCGCTGGACGCGAAAGCCGTCCTCGAGGCGGTCGAGCGCCTGGTTGACGGCGGTGACCAGCGGCACGATCTCGCGCGGGATCTGCCCGGTCGGCAAGCGGATGTCGGTGCGCGCCGGGCCGATATTGCTGGCTTCCTCCGAGGCCCTGACGAGCGGCGCGATCGCGCGGCGAAAAATGATGATGTCGGTGGCGAGCAGCACGAGCAGGATCGGAATCGTGATCCAGCCGACACGTCGGAAGAAATTGGCGACGATGTCGTCGATGATGACGTCGCGGTGCGAGAGGTCCTCGGCGACGCGAATCCGCACCGCCCTGCCGTCGACGATGCGGCTGACGCTGGCGCCGGAGATCACCTCCGACCGCGTCACCGGCGTCTTGTTGTGGTGCGAGGAGAACAGCACGCGGCCGTCGGCGTCGCGAATGTCGTACTGGTAGCGGCCATAGGCTTCCGAATAGAGATCTTCCAGGCTCTCCGGCAGATTGAGCGTCATGGTGCCGTCGGCCTGAACCGCGATCCGCTCGGCCAGCGCCTCGGCCTGT
>NZ_PPPT01000309.1 GCF_006483445.1 Bradyrhizobium guangdongense
CTGCAAACTTTCTCGGACGTGAGGACGGGGCACTTTGCCATGACCAGGAAGAAATCGGCCGAGCCCGCCAATGGCGGCCACCCGGCTATCAGGCAGGTGCCGATGCGCGATTTCTCGCGCTCGCTGCCGATGTCGCTGCTCAGGGCGCGCGAGGCCGTGATGCGGCAGTTCCGCCCGTCGCTGCGCCAGCATGGGCTGACAGAGCAGCAATGGCGCATCCTGCGCGCGCTCGCCGCACTCGATGCCATCGAGGTCACCGAACTGGCACGCACGGCGTTCCTGCTGGGGCCGAGCCTGTCGCGCATTCTGCGCGATCTCGAGGCCCGACATCTGATCGAGCGCAAGACGGCGAAGGCCGATCAGCGCCGCAGCATGGTGTCGATCTCGGAGAAGGGCGTGAAGCTGATGGCCTCGGTCGCGCCGACTTCGGAAGCGATCTACGCCGAGATCACGCAACGCTTCGGTGCCCGCAAACTTGCGGAGTTGCAGGACATGCTGGGCGAGCTCGAGCTAAGCCTTGCCGAGCTCGGTGGCGCTGACGAGGCAACCGCCGAGGAGTGAACAGATATGCGGGGAGAATGATGGACATGGCCGGATTTTTTCGCTCAAAGTGCCGCCCAAGCCGATCTCCCCAAAATCGGCGCCGGGACGGATGACGCCGCGTCGAGACCGGCTCATTCCGCAGGGAACAAGGCAGAGGCAAATAGACCCGTTATGGTCACTATCCAGGTTGAGAAGCTGATCGACTTCGTCGCTGATGTGTTTTCGCATGCGGAGTCTTCACCGGAAGAAGCAAGGCGCATCGCGACCTACCTGACCACAGCCAATCTCACCGGCCATGACAGCCACGGCGTGATCCGCGTGCCCGTCTACATCAGGTGGAAGAAGACCGGCAACGTCGTCCCGAACCAGACCGCTGAGGTCGTGCTCGACACGCCCTCGCTCGCGGTCGTCGACGGCAAGTTCGGCTACGGCCAGACGGTGACGCCGCAAGCGGTGAAGATCGGCATCGAGAAGTGCAAGAAGGCTGGGCTCGCCGCCGTCGCTCTCCGCAATGCCGGCCACATCGGCCGCGTCGGCGACTGGGCCGAGATGGCGGCCGCCGAAGGCCTCGTGTCAGTGCATTTTGTCAACGCGGCGGGCTCGCTGCTGGTCGCGCCGTATGGCGGCGTCGAGAAGCGGTTGTCGACCGCGCCCTATTGCGTCGGCATCCCGCGCCCGGGCCAGGATCCACTCGTGCTTGACTTCGCGACCTCGATCGTTGCCGAAGGCAAGGTGCTGGTTGCGAGCCGCGGCGGCAAGAAGCTGCCGAAGGGC
>NZ_PPPT01000310.1 GCF_006483445.1 Bradyrhizobium guangdongense
ACGGCGATCGCGTTCGCGTCGCAGCGTCGTAAATCATGACCTGCAACCTCGGAAACCTGGCAAAAAGCTCGGCGCCCGCTTCCCGAGCGGCCGCCTCGTCATCGAAATGGGTCTTGAAGTGACCGTCGACCACCAGCGTGAAGCCGTCAGCAGGCGCCAGGTCCGCTCTTTGAACGATTTTCGGTTGGGTTTCGTCAGTTGGTGTCACTGTGATTGGCTTTTTCATGGTGTCCCTCGTGTCGCGATCGCAAAAGCAGCGCTGCGGCCGCGACGATCGTCTTTTCATCTCTTGGAAACGGTGGCGGTGGGCCAGGCGCGCCCAGCTCATGTCCATTCGGGAGCGGTGGCCTAGACAATGCCGGGTTGCCCGACTGGTCAATATTGCACAGCGGCCCGGACAAGCCGGCGTATCATGCTAACTCCGCGGCCGTGCCGGCGTTCCATTCAACGAACCGCCAGGCATGCTGGCGATGTCAGCCTCGTCACGATCGTTCGGCTATCCCGGAACGGCGGATTGGGCAGCCAACCCTCGTCAACACAGATGCAGAGGCATTCAAGACATGGTTCATAGCCGACCGGAGGCTCGCGCGCTGGCGCAGCAGCTTGTGAACTATCGCCAGCCGGACAGCATGCGAGCCTTGTTCGAACTGACGATCACGGCCGTCCCTTTCTTCTCGATCTGGGCCCTGATGTGGGCCTCGCTCGACCACGGCTACTGGGTCGGCCTTCTGCTGGTGGTCCCTGCGTCCGGCTTCCTCATTCGGCTCTTCATGATCCAGCACGACTGCGGCCACGGGTCGTTCTTTCGCAGCCGCCTTGCCAACGATTGGGTCGGGCGAGCCATCGGGGTCTTGACCCTCACACCATACGATTTCTGGCGACGAACCCACGCCCTGCATCACGCAAGTTCGGGCAATCTCGATCGTCGCGGCTATGGCGACATCGACACCTTGACGGTGCGCGAGTTTCTCGGGCGGTCGCGATGGCGTCAGACGCTTTATCGCCTGTACCGCCATCCGATGGTGATGTTCGGCGTGGGCCCGACATATTTGTTCATCCTGCGGCACCGTCTGCCCATCGGGATGATGCGCGGCGGCTGGAGGCCATG
>NZ_PPPT01000311.1 GCF_006483445.1 Bradyrhizobium guangdongense
TCCTTGGCGGCCTTCTCGGCGAGCTCGATGATCGCGTTGATCACCGGCTGGAAGTGGCGGTGACCGAACATCACGGCGCCGAGCATGATGTCTTCGTTCAGCTCCTGGGCTTCCGATTCCACCATCAGCACGGCGTCGGCGGTGCCGGCTACGACGAGGTCGAGCTTGGTGTCGACCATCTCGTCGAGCGTCGGGTTGAGGATGAACTCGTCATTGGCGAAGCCGACGCGGGCAGCGCCGATCGGGCCCTTGAAGGGCGCGCCGGAGAGCGTGAGCGCAGCCGACGAAGCGACGAGCGCGACGATATCGGGATCGTTCTCCATGTCGTGCGACAGCACGGTGACGATGACCTGGGTCTCGTTGCGCCAGCCGTCGACGAACAGCGGACGGATCGGACGGTCGATCAGGCGGGAGACCAGCGTCTCCTTCTCGGTCGGACGGCCCTCGCGCTTGAAATAGCCGCCGGGAATGCGGCCGGCTGCGTAGGTCTTCTCCTGGTAGTCGACGGTCAGCGGCAGGAAGTCGACGCCTTCGCGCGGCGCTTTCGCGGCCACGACGGTGGCGAGCACCACGGTCTCGCCGTAGGTGGCGACGACGGCGCCGTCGGCCTGACGGGCGATCTTGCCGGTTTCGAGCTTGAGAGGGCGTCCGCCCCAGTCGATCTCGACTGAATGCTTATTGAACATAGATGTCTTCTTTCATGGGTTCTCGAAAGAAGGACGGCTCGAAAAACAAAAACCATGCGCAAGATTGCGGGACGCTGATCGGAACGAATGATCAGCGTCCGGCGATCCTGCCATGGTTTTCGGATTTCGGATGGCATCCATCCTTTCGGGTCATACGGGCGCCTTGCCCGTTGTGCCCAGCGGCCGGATTGCTGCTGGACGGTCAGTCGGCATGAACATCTTTCGAACGCCGTACCGCGGCCTTCGCATTCATGCCCCGGGTGCGGACCGTCATTGGCCCGCACACGACATGCGCTTTGCCTCGATCAAAAACCCTAATGAAAAGTGCTTTCGTTCGAAACCACGCGCAAAAACGCGCGCCACCGGCGCGCGCATGCAACTCTTAACGACGAATGTTGTGCTTCTCGAGCAGCGCCTTGTAGCGCGCCTCGTCCTTCTTC
>NZ_PPPT01000312.1 GCF_006483445.1 Bradyrhizobium guangdongense
GCGCAGCGAAATCCGGGACTGACGACCGAAAGATTCCCGGATTACGCTTGCGCTCCATCCGGGCTACGCGAGTCCTTCGCCGCCTTGCGCAGGCAATCGCGGCACAGGCAATCCTCGCCTTCGCCCTCGGTCGGCATCGGCAGCCTGGCCGTCTCCTCCGCGCACCAGCAATCGCCCGACAGCGAACAGCCGAATTCGGCGCCGCAGCGGGAACATGTGACGCTGCGCATGGACGCCGCCGAGTGCGGAATTTCTTTCGGTTTTGTCATGATTTGCGCCGAAGCTTCGCCATGATCTTCATCTGGGGTTCATTTGTTCGGACGGTATATTATGCGCCGTACCGACGCTGCGGAAGCGCCTCCGCTCAAGGACACATGATGGCCCGGGATTCGCAAGCCGCGCTCGTTGCGCTCAACCGGTTCGGCTTCGGCGCGCGCGGCGGGGCATCCGGCGATTTCATCAACGCGGCCACCGATCCGCGCGGCTTCGTCAAGGCGGAGCTGAGCCGTCCCAACGGCGTGCTGCTGGAAGCGCCGGGCCTGCAATCGACGCCGCAGCTCGGCCAGGCCGTGTTCGAATATCAGGCCCAGGTCAAGCAGGCGCGCGAGGCCGCGGCGAAGGCGGGCGGGCCTGCGGAGGCGCAGCCAGCCGCCGATCCAAAGCCCGACGGCAAGGTCCGCCGCAATCTCTCGCTCAACATGGCCGCCACTGACATCGCGGGCCAAGCGCCGGAGATGAAGACGGCCGACAGCATGCAGCCCAATGCGGCGGCAGCGCCGCCGGCCGCAAAGCCCGCGCCGCAGCCGCTCAACGTGATCCAGAAGACGTTTCGCGCCGAAGCGCTGGCGCGGCTGCAGCGCGCCACGCTCGCCGATTGCGGTTTCACCGAGCGGCTCGTGGTGTTCTGGTCCAATCGTTTCTGCATCTCGGCCGCCAAGGGCGAGCTGGCGCGGATGTGGGCCGGCTCGTTCGAGCGCGAGGCGATCCGGCCCTACGTGCTCGGCCGCTTCGCCGACATGCTGAAGGCGGTCGAGCAGCATCCGGCGATGCTGTTCTTCCTCGACAACCAGCAATCGCTCGGACCGGATTCGCGCGCCGGGCAGAACCGCAAGCGCGGGCTGAACGAAAACCTCGCCCGCGAGATCATGGAGCTGCATACGCTCGGCGTCGGCGGCGGCTACACGCAGGAGGATGTCACCTCGCTCGCGCGCATCATCACGGGCTGGACGTTTGCCGGACGGCAGGGCCAGTTGGGTGTGCCCGGCTCCTTCGTGTTCAACGTCAATGCGCACCAGCCGGGTGCGCATGTGCTGCTCGGCAAGACCTATGAGGCGACCGGCGTCGCCCAGGGCGAGGCGGCGCTCGCCGACATCGCGCGCCATCCGTCGACGGCGACCTTCATCGCCACCAAATTCGTGCGCCATTTCGTGGCCGACGATCCGCCGCCCGCGCTGGTGGCGCGGCTGCGCGATGTCTTCGTCAGGACCGACGGCGACCTCAAGGCGCTCGCGACTGCGCTGGTCGATTCCGACGAGGCCTGGAAGGCGCCGCTGACCAAGATGCGGAGCCCTTACGAATTTCTGCTCGCGAGCGGGCGGCTGCTGGCGCGCGTGCCGGAGGACCCCGGCTTCTATCTCAACACGCTCAATCTGCTCGGACAGCCGCTGTGGGCGCCGGCGGGGCCGAACGGATTCCCCGACACCAACGCGGCCTGGACCGCGCCGGAGGGCATCAAGCTCAGGCTCGACGTCGCCGCGCAAATGGGCGCGCGGCTCGGCAACAACACCGACCCGCTGGACCTGCTGGAGTTCGCCGCATCTGACGCAGCCTCGGTCGAGACGCGCAAAACGATCGAGCGCGCGGAATCGCGCCAGCAGGCGCTGGCGCTGCTTTTGATGTCGCCGGAGATGCAGAGGAGATGACGATGGATTGCGTCGAGAACCGGCTCGTCACCTCGCGCCGCAGCCTGCTGCTCGGCGGCGCCTCCTTCGCGGCCTGGGCCTACTTACCGAAATTCGCGCGCGCGGCCGAGGGCCGCGATCCGCGGCTCGTCGTCGTGATCCTGCGCGGCGCGCTCGATGGCCTTGCGACCGTGGCGCCGATCGGCGACCCCGATTATGCCGGCCTGCACGGCTCGATCGCGCTCACCGCGGATGGGCCGAAGCCTGCGTTGCCGCTGGACTCGTTCTTTGCCTTGCATCCGGCGATGCCGGAATTTGCGCGGATGTATCGCGACAAGCATGCCGCGGTCGTTCACGCCGTCTCCACGCCCTATCGCGACCGTTCGCATTTCGACGGCCAGGACGTGCTGGAGAGCGGCTATGCCGGTCCGGGGCGCGTGCAGTCCGGCTGGCTCAATCGCGCGCTGGAAACCCTGCCGCGCGGCGATCGCGTGTCGAGCGGGCTCGCGGTCGGTCCGACCACGCCGCTGGTGCTGCGCGGCGCAGCCCCCACCGTCGGTTGGGCGCCGGTCGCGCTGCCGCAGGCCGATGACGATACCGCGATGCGGCTCATCGATCTCTATCGCCATCGCGATCCCGCGCTGGCTGCGGCGCTGACGCAAGGCTTGCAGCTCGAGAAGGCGGCGTCCGGCGACGACATGAAGCCGAAGCCTGGCAATGCGGCGGCGCAGATGCGGCTGGTGGCGCGCGGCGCCGCAAAGCTTATGGCGGCCGATGACGGCCCGCGCATCGCAGCGCTCGCCTTCGACGGCTGGGATACCCATGCCAATGAAGGCGGCCCGGTCGGACGGCTCGCCTTCCTGCTCGGCGGCCTCGACGGCGCGCTCGCCGAATTCGAAAGCGGCCTTGGCGATCGCTGGCGCAACAGCGTCGTGGTTGTTACCACCGAGTTCGGCCGCACCGCGCGCATCAACGGCACCGACGGGACCGACCACGGCACCGGCACCATCGCGCTGCTCGCCGGCGGCGCCGTCAGGGGTGGCCGGGTGATTGCGGACTGGCCGGGATTGCGGCCCGCCAACCTGTATGAAGGACGCGACCTCAAGCCGACCACGGATCTGCGCGCCGTGATCAAGGGCGTTTTGCAGGATCAGTTCGGGCTCTCGGATCGCGTGCTGGCGGAGACGGTGTTTCCGGACAGCGCTGCCGCGCGGCCGATGAAGGGGCTTGTCGCATAACCGACAATCGCCGTCGTTCCGGGCCTCGCGCCTTGCGGCGCGTCAGGGAATGACGAGATAATGGTGAGAGCATCAGGAGCCCATCACATGTACATCGCCATGAACCGCTTCCGCGTCGCCAAGGGATCGGAGGCCGCCTTCGAGCAGGTCTGGGCGTCGCGCGACACGCATCTGGACAAGGTGCCGGGCTTCATCGAATTCCATCTGCTGAAGGGCCCCGAGCTCGAGGACCACACGCTCTATGCCTCGCACACGGTGTGGGCGAACCACGCGGCGTTCGAGGCGTGGACCAAGTCGGAGGCGTTTCGCGCGGCGCATGCGCGCGCCGGCGACAACAAGCCGCTCTATCTCGGCCATCCCCAGTTCGAGGGCTTTGAGGTCAAGCAGACGGTCGGACGCGGCGCGAAATGACCTGCCGCGTCAGCCTTTCGTGATCTTGTCGATCTCGGCCACGTCCTCGGCCGTGAGCGTCCAGGCGATCGCCTTGACGTTCTCCTCGATCTGCTCGGGACGGGTGGCGCCCGCGATCACGCTCGAGACCTGCGGTCGGGCGGCGAGCCAGGAGAAGGCGAGCTCGGTCATGGAGTGACCGCGCTGTTTGGCGAAGACCTGCAGCTTCTCGACCATGTCCTCGTTGCGCGGCGTGACGTAGCGATCGCGCAGCGCCGTCATCTTGGCAAAACGCGTATCGGCCGGCGCCTCGGTGCCGCGCTGGTACTTGCCGGTGAGGAGGCCGCTCGCCAGCGGGAAGAACGGCAGCAGGCCGAGTCTGTATTCCTGGGCCGCCGGCAACAGGTCCTTCTCGATGTCGCGGATCAGGAGGCTGTATTCGTCCTGGCAGGAGACGAAGCGGCTGACGTTCATCGTGCGCGCCATGTACTCGGCCTCGGCAATGCGCCAGGCCGGGAAGTTGGAATTTCCGATGTAGCGGACCTTGCCCTGGCGCACGAGGTCGTCGAGCGCGCGCAGCGTCTCCTCGATCGGCGTCAGCGGGTCGTAATCGTGCTGCTGATAGAGGTCGATGTAGTCGGTC
>NZ_PPPT01000313.1 GCF_006483445.1 Bradyrhizobium guangdongense
TGTGGCTGCCGGCGAGCGAGGCGGCGCTGATCGCCTACACCATGCCGGTGTGGGCCTCGATCATCGCCTGGCCCGTGCTCGGCGAGCGGCCGACATTGTTGCGCACCATCGCGCTGGTGATGGCCTTTGCCGGCCTCGCCGCCATCATGGGCGGCAACGGGATTGCCGCGAGCGAGGAGAAGCTGCCGGGCATCATCATGGCACTCGCGGGCTCGATCGGCTTTGCGGTCGGCACCGTCTTGTCGAAGAAGCTGCCGATCCATCTGCCGCCGATCACGGCGGCGGCCTGGCAGATCGGCACCGGCTGCCTGCCGGTTGCGGTGGTGGGCCTGCTGATCGAGACCACGCATCTGGACAGGATGACGACGGTCGGCTGGGTGCTCGTGGTCTATTCCACCGTCGTGCAGTTCTGCATCGCCTATGTGAGCTGGTTTGCAGCGCTGGCGCGCCTGCCGGCCTCGGTCGCCGCGATCGGCACCATGGCGGTGCCCGTCATCGGCGTGGTGTCCTCGGCCATCGCCCTGCACGAGCCGCTGGGGCCAGGGCAGATCGCGGCGCTGGTGTTCACGCTCGCCGCGGTTGTGCTCGCGACGCGCGGGTAGTAGCAATGGGCGAAGCTCGTTTTGCGCGAAGCGGTCCGATCTCGTTTCAGCGCACGCCTGCGGCGTTTGAGGATTTCTCTGCGTAGTGCTGCGGTGCATTGATTTTGGGTATTGCGATCGCGAACAGATCGCGACCTGCGCGGCACGCAAAAACTTCATTCAGTCTATATTGCAATTTAAGCGTATCCATGCAATTTGTGGCGCGTTACACGTACAAATTGATTTTTATTGGAGGTGGTCTGATGGTTGACCATTACCCTGACCCTCCGTCTCACATCGAAAGCACATCATTTCGTCCGGGTGCGGTTCCGGGTGCAGTTCCGGGTGCAGCGAATGAGCCTACGATTCCGATCGTCGGCTATGGGCCCGAGACACAGTCGGGCAAGCGTCGGATCTATCTCGACGCGGGTCGCACCTACTACGCCGAAATTCCGAAACCTGATGAGGCGATTGTCGAGACGGTGAATCTTGATCCTGCCGCCGGCCGCGTGCGCTTGTCGGTGCGGCCGACGACCAAAGTGGATATCGGACAAATTCATAGGGACGTGGAGGCTTCAATGTTGAATGCATTTCTTTATGGAGCTGCCCCTGGTGGGATCGGCACCCAAGGTCTCGTTTGTGGCGCGCCTGGCGGCGGCTCGTTCTTCCCGCCAGGTTGGCCGACCCACGGTTGCTTCTCGACAT
>NZ_PPPT01000314.1 GCF_006483445.1 Bradyrhizobium guangdongense
TCCTCGGCGATCTTGCGCAAGGGCGCGTCGATGCGGTCGAGCCAGCGTTTGGCGACCGCCTCGCGCAGCGAAGCCTTGCTCGGGAAATGGCGATAGACGCTGCCATGGCTCACATCGAGCGCACGCGCAACGTCCACGACCGTGGCTTTGGCAAGTCCGTAGCGCCGCAGCACGTCCTCGGTGACTTCGAGGATGCGCTCGGGGGTCAAGACGACTGCTTCATTCATGCCAGCACCGTATTCCCTTGGAAGTCTTCCTGAGAAGTTACTTGGTCAGGCGATCGTCCGGCGAAAAGGCTGCTTCCGAAGCGCCCATGCCGGTCGTTCGGAAAGCCTTTCCCCTTAGTGGGGCAATCTTGCAGCCTGTGCCGCGATCTGGCGCGCAACCAGCAAATTGAGCCACTGCCCGATCTGCCCGGTGAAATTGAGGATTTCGATAGTCATCGTCGTATCTCCACTCGTCCCCGGCTGCCCTTCAATTACGGCCCTCGATCCCCTTCGTTTCGGATCTCGGGCCCCCCGTGGGCGGGCCGTGAAACGCCCAACCCGGGCGTTCGAGAAGGGATATACATGTCTCGCTGACAGATTTCAATATCTGTCAGTCAGAATTTCGTGATTGACCGCTGATAGGCCCAAACGCCCCTGATATCCCCCGATGGGTGGCCATTCCGGTTTGTTTCGCCCTCCTCGCTCTGGTAAATCACGGCGTAAAAAGCATTTTGGCCGGCTGCCGCCCTCTTTTGGGGCCGCCCGCCCACCTTTGGAGCCGTCACATGATCCCCCGCTATACCCGCCCGGAAATGGCCTCGATCTGGGAGCCGCAGACCCGGTTCAAGATCTGGTTCGAGATCGAGGCGCATGCGGCGGACGCCCTGGCCGAGCTCGGGACGATCCCGAAGCAGGCCGCCAGGACGGTCTGGGACAAGGCCAAAAACGTCACCTTCGACGTCGCCCGCATCGACGAGATCGAGCGTGAGACCAAGCACGACGTCATCGCCTTCCTGACGCATCTGGCCGAGATCGTCGGCCCCGA
>NZ_PPPT01000315.1 GCF_006483445.1 Bradyrhizobium guangdongense
ATCTGGAAGTTGGCGCGCGTGGTGACATGGGTGAAGCCGCCGCCGCAGGTCTCCGCGATATCAGCAAGGCCCGACAACTGCCAGTGCTTCAGAATGCCGTTGGGAATGCGCAGGCGCGCCATGTAGGAGGTCTGCGCCGGCGCGACCCAGAAGATGCCGTAATAGCGCCAGCGAAAGTTGTCGGCCGGCGATGGCGCGGCATTGTTGTGCGCCTGGTCCTTCAGCTTCTCGTAGGCGTCGAACGGATGCAGCTCGCGCTTGAACTTCTCCTGGTCGACGAGCTTCTTGCCGGCGGCCGTGGTCTTGTCCTGCGCCTTGATGTGGATGGCGTCGGGGCCCGTCGGCTCCGAGGACGCAGCACCGGGACCACCGGCAGCAAACGCGCGCCCGACGCGGCCGACCTGCATGCCGGACATGAACCCTTCGAGATAGCGCTTCTGCTCGTCCGAGAAGTCGGCGGCGGGAGTTGCTTCCATCTTCATGCTCGGCGCCCCCAAACCATGTTGGAGGTTACGGCATAGCGGTCCGTCAAAGCCGCAACTTGGGTGGGGTCTCGGTAATCCATTTCGAAGCTCCAGCGACCGCGCAGGGCGGCGACAACAGGTGAACGGACGTCGACCGCCGAACCCCGAAAAACGGGTCCGATGCGATCCGATCAGCCTCGTTGCTGCGGAAAATCCATCATGGATACGGCCGCCGGCGTCCGCGCCAGCCTGCCTATCCGCTCTCTATTCAAGGAGTGTGCCAACGCAGCATAAACGGATAAACCGTTTCTAATCAGCTCGTTAGGCTTGTGTGCAGCGCATGAAATGGATCACAATTCATGCCGCTTAGGGCAGCAACGGCCCAAAGATTGAGCTTCGAATCGACCTGCTCAGGGTTTAGTCACGATCTTGGAGGGCCTATCGTCTCCGATGGGCAACCTCGAACGAAGCCAAATATCCGGCGACGTCGCCGGGGTTGAAGGCGGGGCCGGTGAAGGCGCTGAAGCCTGCTGCCTGTCCGCCTTGGCTCGGCCGCCCGACCGCCGCGTCGTAGAGATCAGGCCGAAACACGCCCATGGCCGTCTTCAGGGCCTCCGGGCTCAGCACTGTCTGTCCCCACCGGACCATCTGTGCATAGAGCCAGGCCGCCTGCACCGGGTCCGGGCAGCCCGCCTCCTCG
>NZ_PPPT01000316.1 GCF_006483445.1 Bradyrhizobium guangdongense
AACGAGCCGAACAGGATGATGGAGCCGAGATCGCCATTGGCGAGCAGATGCGCCAGCGCCCACAGCTTGATGCCGGCGAGCATCGGATGCTTCAGCGTCGCATAGATGCGGCCGCGCAGGTAGGAGGCGACCACGAGGATGACGGCCGGCAGCATCAAGGCCACCGTGATGTGCTTCATCGCCTTCGGCGGATACCAGACGTCGATCCATCCCGTCGCGCGATAGGTAGCAAAGCCCCAGATGATCATCGCGAGGCCTGCCAGCGACACCACCGAGTACAGGATCTTGTAGGTCCCCTCACCCAACCTGGCGATCGCCTGCGCGCGTGCCTCGCGTTTTGTCGTCAACGTGTGGGCTGCGAAAAACAGCACCAGCCCCAGGATCATCACCAACAGACCCACGACATCCTCCCCATAACGTAGCCCCCGCTCTATCGGGTATCATTTCCGGGCTGTGCCCGGCAATGCGCCATTGACGCTCATTGCCCGGCTGCCGGCTTTTCCAGCTCGCGGTTGTCGACATAGCGGATCGCGATCGGCCGTCCGGCCAGCGCACCGCCCAGGCCATCGGTGAACTTCAGCGGCAGACAAGCCCTGAGCGAGGAGTTGATCGCGTTGAGGTAGGTGGTCCGCGTGTCGGCCGGCGCGCCCGACGTCGCATAGGTCACGCGCGGCGGGCCGATCAGGCCGCCCGCCTTGTTGAAGCTGAAACGCACCGACATCTGCATGCCCGGCCTGGCGCTGTCTTCCGGCGGCGGCGACCAGCAGGCGCGCAGCTCGGCGAAGAGATCGCCGATGGTGTCGAGATCGTGATCCGGCTTCTGGTATTTTGCGTGCTGATCCGGCGACAGCACGGTCTGGATCGTGAGCTGGAGATTCTGGCCGTAGGGATAGTCGATCTCGGGGATGCAGGGGCCAGGTTCGAGCGGGCTGCAATAGGACGGCGTGCATGGACGGTTGTCCAGCACGCTGCACGGCTCGTGGGAAAACGGAATCGGATTGATCTGTCGGCGTTGCGCGCCGGCGCTGCCCAGCGTGACCGTCAACGCGAGAATGATGAGGATACCGCGCCACATGCCCCAACACGTGGCCATTGCGACGCAGGCGTCAAGGCCGCCCGCGTTCACATCAGCGCGGGCCGCGGCCCTACCCCGCCTTCTTCTTGACGTCCTTGACGTTGGCGAACTCGATGCCCTCGGCGCGTTCCTTGGTGTAGCCGAGATAGAACTCGTTCCTCGCGAGATAAACCGGATCGCCATCGACATCGTCGGCGATGCTCGATGTGTTGGCCGCGACAAAGGTGTCGAGCTTCTTGCGATCGTCGGACGAGATCCAGCGCGCGAGCTGGAATTCGCTGACCTCGAACTCCACCGGCAGCGAATATTCCGCCTCGAGCCGGGCCTTCAACACGTCGAGCTGCAGCGCG
>NZ_PPPT01000317.1 GCF_006483445.1 Bradyrhizobium guangdongense
TCGTCCCGGGCCGGTTGAACGCCGACGCAAACACTGATTTCAGCTCAGCCGGATCGCTCACCTTGATCGCCTCACATCCCAGCGACTTCGCGATCCCCGCGAAATCCACCGGCGGATCGACAAAATCCATGCCGACGTAATTGTCATCGCCATGGAACGCGAGCAGGCGCTGCTTGATGATGCGGTAGCCGCCATTGTTGGCGATGACGACATTGAGCGGCAGCTTGTGGTGCGCCGCCGTCCACAACGACTGGATCGAATACATCGCGCTGCCGTCGCCGGAGAAACACACCACCGGCCGGTGCGGATTGGCAAGGCTTGCGCCGACCGAGGCCGGCAGGCCCCAGCCGATGCCGCCGGACGCGAGCCCGTGATAGCCGTAGCGGTCGCGATGCGGGCGCAGCGCCGTGATCTGGCGACTGGATGTGAGGCCCTCGTCGACCAGGATCGCATGATCGGGCATCGCCTCGACCATCTGCAGCACCATCCAGTCCGGATCGATCGGCGTACGGCCACTGTTCTTTGCGATCTGCTCGACCAGCGCAGCGCGGCGCGCGGCCCAGTTCTTTGGCGCAAGCTCGGCGAGGCGCGCCTTCGAGCGGCTTGCGAGCGATGCGCCGCCCAACTCCTTCAGCACCGGGATCAGCGCGCGCAGCGTCTCCTTCACGTCGGCCTTCAGCGCGATCTCGACACCGTAGTTCTTGGCGATCTCCCAGTCCGCGAGACCAACCTGCACGATGCCAAGACCATCCGGCAGCGCATCGACTTCGCTATAGACGGACATGCGCAGGGGATCGCCGCCGAGCGCAATCAGGAGATCGTGCGGCGCAAGCGTGTCGCGCGCGACTTTCTGCACGCGGGCGAGCGTACCGACGAAGCTCGGACTCTCCGAGAGGAAATGCGCGCCATAGGGTGTCGACGACTGATAGGCGGCAGCACCCAGTAGCTCCGCAAGCTCGGCCGCCTCCTTCAGCGCGTCGCTCTTGACGACCTCGTCCATGGTGACGATGACCGGCCGCTCCGCCCTGAGCAGGCGCGCGGCAAAGGCTCTTAGCGCCTCATCGGACGGCCTTGTGCGCGCATCGATGCGGGTGGAGCGGCCGAGATCGATGCCGGCTTCCGCATTGAGGATGTCGCCCGGCAGCGAGATGAACACCGGCCCCGTCGGCGGCGTGGTCGCGACCTTTGCGGCCCGGCGCACGATGCGCGGCAAATCCGCAAGCTGCGTCACCTCGACCGCCCATTTCACCAGCGGCTCCGCCATGCGCACCAGCGGCCCCGACAGCACCGGCTCCATCAGGCCATGGCCCTGCTCCTGCTGGCCGGCCGTGAGGATCATCGGCGTGCCCGTGAACTGCGCGTTGTAGAGCGAGCCCATCGCGTTCCCAAGGCCGGGCGCGACATGGACATTGCAGGCGACGAGCTTTCCGGAGGCGCGGCTAAAACCGTCGGCGATCGCGACGACGAGGCTTTCCTGCATCGCCATCACATAGGTGAGATCGGGATGATCCTTCAGCGCGTGCATGATCGGCAGCTCGGTGGTGCCGGGATTGCCGAACAGATGCGTGATGCCCTCATCCTGGAGCAGCGCCAGAAATGCCGAGCGGCCGGTGATGCGGTTCTTCATTGTTCCTCCTGGCCGGACGGTCGTTGCCGCCGGGCGCGGCGGACATGATGGCCGATATCGCCAGATGGGCGCAAGGAAGCGCGCTCATGGCTGCCTTGCGCGAGAACCCCGCCCTAGTGTCCCGGACGCGACGCAACGCGTAGCGGTGCGGCGCAGAGCCGGGACCCATCGCGCATCGACCCCGCTGTCAGATGGGCCCCGGCTTCAGCAGCGCGGCACTTCGCGCCGCACTGCATCCGGGGCACGAGAGCGAGTTACATCTCGTCGCGTCCGATCTCGAACGGGTCCTCGCCACTCGCGCGCCGCTTCTTTTTCGAACGCTGCCAGACCACGCCGGGAAAGCCCTTGAGCGGCACCAACGGCTCGCCGGTGTAGGCCCACTCCTGCAGCTCCTCGATCGCGATGTGATAGAGCGGCTGCCGGCCGGTGCGCTCCTTGAAGAGCGCACGGGGAATATTGACCATGTGCGGGCCGCGCGGCCGCTCATAGGCGATCGGCGTCCCGCAATGCGCGCAGAAGCTGCGCGCGGTCCTGGTCGCCTTGTCCTCGTAGCGCGTCAGCGCGGTCTTGCCGGAGGTGATGCGAAAGCGCTTCTTCCAGCTTCCGACATAGGTGGCGTAGGCCGCGCCATGGGCACGGCGGCTCGCCGCGGAATGGTCATGCCAGGCCCAGCGCGCGGGAACGTCGATCTCGAAGGTGACCTTGCCGCACAGGCACTGTCCCGTGGCGATCCCTGCGGCGACGGCGGCTTTGG
>NZ_PPPT01000318.1 GCF_006483445.1 Bradyrhizobium guangdongense
TTCGACGCCGCGCTCTGGATGAAGCCGCCGCCAAGCACGCGCGCCTGCCCCGACGGCGCATCGTAGAACACGCAGGCCTGTCCGGGCGAAACGCCCTCTTCGCCCGCGACCAGCTCGACCTCGTAATGACCGGCGGCGCCGCGCAGCCAGGCCGGCTGCGGCGCGCGCGTCGAGCGCACGCGGACATACATTTCGAGGCCGCTGCCGATGGCGCGGTCGATGTCGCCATCGCCGATCCAGTTGACGTCGCGCAGCACGATGCGATGCATCTTCAGCGCCTCGCGCGGACCGACGACGACGCGGCGGTTCGCAGCTTCCAGCCGCACCACGTAGAGCGGCGAGCCGGAGGCGATGCCCAGGCCGCGGCGCTGGCCGATGGTGAAGTTTGCAATGCCGTGATGCTGGCCGATGACGCGGCCGTCGAGATCGGCGATATCGCCGGGCTCCATCGCATTGGGGCGCAGCCGGGTGATGATGTCGGTATAGCGGCCCGTCGGCACGAAGCAGATGTCCTGGCTGTCGTGCTTGTCGGCGACCGCAAGCCCGAAGCGGCGCGCGAGCTCACGCGTCTCCAGCTTGGTCATGTCGCCGAGCGGGAAGCGCAGGAAGTCGAGCTGCTCGCGCGTGGTCGCGAACAGGAAATAGCTCTGGTCGCGCTCGCTGTCGGCCGCGCACACCAGCGCACGCGAGCCGTCATCGAGACGGCGCGAGGCAACGTAATGGCCGGTGGCAAGCGCTGTCGCCCCGAGCTCACGCGCGGTCTTGAGGAGATCGCGGAACTTGACCGAGCGGTTGCACTCGATGCATGGCACCGGCGTCTCGCCGAGCGCGTAGCTGTCGGCAAAATTATCGATGACGGACTCGCGGAAGCGGTCCTCATAGTCCAGCACGTAATGGGGAATGCCGAGTTTTGCCGCGACGTCGCGGGCGTCGTGGATGTCCTGGCCGGCGCAGCAGGCGCCCTTGCGATGGGTCGCGGCGCCATGGTCGTAGAGCTGCAGCGTGATGCCGACGACGTCATAGCCCTCGG
>NZ_PPPT01000031.1 GCF_006483445.1 Bradyrhizobium guangdongense
CTTGTCGAAGGCGAGCAGCGTGACCCGCAGCGGTGGTTCGCGTCCGAGATCGAAGCGATACTGCGCGAGCTTCGTCGCCTCGCGCCTGACGATGGCGGGTCGCTTGTCCGCCGGCGCCGGCCTGAGCTTGATACGCTCGAAGCGCGGCGTCATCCGGCGCAGGCGCTGCACCGGCTCGCCATGCCGTTCGGTGAAGGTCGAGCGCAGGATGTCGTGGCGCGCGCAGATCGCGGCGACGCTGGCCTGGAGTGCCGCAACGTCGAGCGGGCCCGAGATCAGCGCGACCTCGACCACATTATAGTTGTAGCGGGTGCGGTCGAGGCGCGAGAGCAGATACATGCGCTGCTGCTGGAACGACAGCGGCGCTTCGGCCGTATCGGCACGACGCCATGCCGGAGTAGCGATATCGCCTCGGTTTGCGGCCGTCTCCACCAGTGCGGCGAGTGCGCTGACCGTCGGGTTGTCGAAAAGGTCCTCGAAGGAGAAATCGACGTTGAAACGCTCGCGCAGGCGCGAGCGCATTTGCGTTGCCGCAAGCGAATCCGCGCCGAGCGCAAAGACGTCCTGGTCGGTCCCGACCTCGGGCAGCTCCAGCACCTCGGCCCAGAGCTTTGCAAGCTGCGTCTCGATGTCCGAGCGCGGCAGCGTCGCGATCGCATTGGCCGGGACGTCCGCAATCAGCTCGGCCAGCGCATTGCGCTTGACCTTGCCGCTGGCGCCCTTGGGCAGCGCTGCGACGGCGCGGACGAGCCCCGGCACCTTGTAGGCCGCAAGCCGTTTGCGGGCGAATTGCCGCAAGGCCTCCGATCTCACCTTCGCCTCGGGCCGCAGCACGACGACGGCGGCGACGTTCTCGCCGAGTTTCTTGTGCGGAACGGCGAACACGCCGGCCTCCAGCACCTCAGGATGGGCGAGCAGCGCCTCTTCCACTTCGAGCGGTGAGATCTTTTGTCCGCCGCGGTTGATGACGTCCTTGATGCGGCCGACGATGAAGAGATAGCCGTCCTCGTCGAGATAGCCGAGGTCACCGGTGCGAAACCAGTCGCCGCGGAAGGACGCCCTGGTCGTCTCCTCGTCATTATAGTAACCGCGCGCCATGGTCGGCCCGCGCAGCATGATCTCGCCATGCTGGCCGGCGGGCAGCATCGCCCCGTCGGCATCCATGATCGCGATCTCGGGGCCTGCGGCACGGCCGACCGATCCGACCTTGCGTCGCTCGACCGGATTTGCCGCGATTTGAGATGCCGCCTCCGTCATGCCATAGGTCTCGATGACGGGGACGCCGAACATTGCTTCGAGCCCTTCAAGGATCGCGGGCGCGAGCGAGGACGAGGCCGAGCGGATCACGCGGAAGGGCGATCGCTCCGCGCGTTGCGGGTCCTGTTCGGCCGCGGTCAGCAGCGCGCGATGAATGGCCGGCACCGCCGTGTACCAGCTCGGCTGCAGCGCCTTCGTCCAGTCGAAGAACGAAATTGCATCGAATCCGCCAGTGCAGATCACGCTCGATCCGGCCGCCAACGCCGTGAACAGGCCGGAGATCAGGCCATGGGCATGGAACAGGGGCAGAACGTTGAGCAGGCGGTCGCGCGGTCCGAGCGACAACACTTGACCGGCATTGAAGGCGGATCGGCAAACCGCAGCCTGTGTCAGCGGCACCATCTTTGGCCGTGCCGCGGTGCCTGATGTCAGCAGGATGAACGCATCGTCCTCGGCGCGTGTGGCGCCGCCGGCAACGGCCGAGCCCACGGACGGTCCCGTCAGCTGATAGTCGCCGAGATTCTCATCCGGTCCGGGGATGAAGTCGATGACGGCGATGCCCAATGCCCTGGCCGCCTCGCGGCTCGCGGAATTCAGATCCGCGCGGGTGACGAGCGCTTTCAGCTTCAATTCGCTGAAATAGCGTTGCAGTTCGTCGGCCGTCAGATCCGGATTGATGGGAACGCAGGCGCACGACGCGGCAACCGCGATCAGGCCCAGCGCGGTGTCCGCTCCGCGCGGCAAAGCGACCGCGACCCGGTCGGCTGGGCCGATGCCGAGCCCGCGCAGGGTCCGGATCGCAGCCCCGGTGCTGTCATTGAGTGCCGCATAAGCAAGCGGCGGCCGTCCAGGTGCCATGACAGAGGGCGCGTGCGGCGTCGTGCGGGCATAAAAATCCAGCATTTCGCCGATGCACGCGAAGGCGGTTGTCTCGGGAATTCGACCGGCCGATCCCTCCGGCGATGGGCGTGCTGTATCCGACAATGCCGTGCCTTTTTGATTTGGTTGAGGTATTCTTCCAAAAATGTATTGAACGCGTCCAGTCCGAGGTGAACACTTGGCCCCCAAAATCTGTGGTTGAGGGCTTACCACCCTTCGACGGAGTGCAGTCGGGCGGAATCACCATGCTGGACAATGATCCGGGGACGATGACGGAAAGCGGCCTGAAGGACTGGCTCGAAGGCCTCGGCCTCGGCCAGTATGCCGAGCTTTTCGTCCAGCACCGTGTCGATCTCGACGTTATTCCCGACCTGACCGACGCCGATCTGGTCGAGCTCGGCCTGCCGCTCGGCGACCGCAAGCGCCTGCAGCGCGGTATCGCGACGCTGTTTCAGGCGCCTGCGGCGGAGCTCCCGGTCATCCCGGTGCGTCCGCCACCGCGCGCCGAGGCTGCCGAACGCCGGCAGCTCACCACCATGTTCTGCGACATGGTGGATTCGACGGGTCTCTCCGCCCAGTTCGACCCCGAAGACGTGCGCGACATGATCGCGAGCTTTCGCGAGACCTGCGTTCGCGTGGTCAAGCATTATGAAGGCTTTGCCGCCCGCTATGTCGGCGATGGCATTTTGGTCTATTTCGGCTATCCGACCGCGCACGAGGACGACGCCGAGCGCGCGGTGCGCGCGGGCCTCGAGATCGTGCGGGTCTTGTCCAGCGCCCGTGCCATCGAACCGCGCGGGTCGATCAGCCACGCGCCTGCGGTGCGCATCGGCATTGCGACCGGCCTCGTCGTGGTCGGCGATCTCGTCGGCCCCGGCACCGAGGAGCGCGACTCCGCTGTCGGCGAGACCGTGAACCTTGCGGCGCGGCTCCAGGGCCTCGCGCCCTCCAACGGCGTCGTCATCTCCTCCTCGACGCAGGCGCTGCTGCGCGGAAAGTTCGACTACCGCAATCTCGGTGCGCATGCGCTCAAGGGCATCGCAGAGAAGACGCAGGCCTGGCACGTGGTACGGGCGACGCGGAACGAGACCCGCTTTGCCGCGGCGATGGGCTCGAAGCTGACGCCGCATGTCAATCGCGAGGAGGAGATCGCGCTGCTGACGGCGCGTTGGCAGCAGGCCAAGGACGGCGACGGCCAGGTCGTCGTTCTCTTCGGCGAACCCGGCATCGGAAAGTCCCGCATCATCCAGGAAATCTTCGAGCGGCTCGGCAGCGGTCGCCACGGCCACGTCTCGTTCCAATGCTCGCCCTATTACACCTCGACCGCGTTCTATCCCTTCATCGAGCAGTTGAAATTCTCGTTGGGACTTGATCGCGAGGATGCGTCCGCACTGTCGCTGTCGAGCCTGGAGGCGGCGGTGGCCCAGGCCAATGTCGAGGTCGAGCAGGTGACGCCGCTGTTCGCAGCGCTCCTGTCGATCCCGACCGGCGACCGCTACCAGCCGCTCGAACTGTCGCCGCAGCAGCAGAAGGACGCGACCGTCTCGGCGCTGGTCAATCACCTCATTGGCCTCGCGAACGACCAGCCGCTGGTCGCCGTGTTCGAGGATCTGCACTGGATCGACCCGACCTCGCGCGAGGTCATCGATCTCCTCGTCGACAAGGTCCAGAACAAGCCGATCCTCGTCGTCATCACGGCGCGATCGGAATTCCAGCCGAGCTGGAACGCGCATTCGCACATCACGACGCTGGTCCTGAACCGCCTCAGCCGCCAGCTCCGCGCCACGCTGGTCGAACGCGTCGCCGGGAGCCGCGAACTGCCCAAGGAGGTCGTCGAGGAGATCATCGTCAAGACCGACGGCGTGCCGCTGTTCGTGGAGGAGCTGACCAAGACCGTTCTCGAATCCAATCTCCTGACCGAACGGCACGGCCGTTACGTGCTGTCGGGCCCGTGGCGGCAGCTTGCGATCCCGGCGACGTTGACGGATTCGCTGATGGCGCGCCTCGACCGCATGGGGCCGTTCAAGAAGATCGCGCAGATCGGCGCCACCATCGGCCGCGAATTTTCCTACGAGACGCTGCAGACGGTCGCCGACGCGCCGACCGACCAGATCGAGGCGGCGCTCAACCATCTGGAGGAGGCGGGGCTCATCATCCGCCGCGGCCATCCGCCGGAGGCGCTGTACTCCTTCAAGCACGTGATGATCCAGAACGCTGCGCATGACAGCCTGCTGCACAGCGAACGGCGCAGGCTGCATTCGCGCATCGCGCAGGTGCTGGCGCAGATGTATCCGGAGAAAACCGAGCGCGAGCCAGAGCTTCTTGCGCATCACCTCACCGAATCAGGACAGAGCGAGCCGGCCGCGAGCTTCTGGCTCAAAGCCGGCAAGCATGCCGCGCGGGCCGGCGCCAATCTGGAGGCAATCGGTCATCTCCGGCGCGGGCTCGGCGTCGTCCAGGCCAACGCCCGCATGCAGGGCGCCGACGAGATGGAGCTCGAGCTGCGCGTCGCGCTCGGCAATTCGCTGATCGCCGCCAAGGGCTACGCGGTCCAGGAGGTCGAGGAGAACTACATCCGCGCGCTCGAGCTCGGCCACCAGCTCGACGATGAGGAGAAGACCTTTGCCGCCACGCGCGGCCTCTGGGTCTGCCATTTCATCCGTGCCGATCTCACCCGCGCCCATGATCTCAGCGTCGAGCTGCTCAAATTCGCCAAGCGCGAGCGGCTGAACGAACGCGCGCTGCCGGCGCAGCAGACCGGCTATCTGATCGAGGCGCACCGCGCGATCGCGATGACGATGCTCTATCGCGGCCGCTTTGCGGCCTCGCAGCATCATCTGCATCGCTGCATCAATCTCTACAGCCCTGAGCTGCACAGCGATTTGATGGAGCGACACGGCACCGATCCCGGCGTCGTGTCGCTGTCCTATCTCGGCTATCTGCTCTGGTTCCTCGGCCGCCCGGACGCGGCGCGCCAGCACAGCGAGCAGGCCATCGCCAATGCCGAAAAGATTCGCCATCCCTTCACGCTCGCCTTTGCACTCGTGTTCGGCGCCTATCTCTGCCAGCATTTGCGCGACGTCGAAGGCACCCGCGATCATGCCAACCGCGCCATGATCATCGCCTCCGAGCACAATTTCCTGCACTGGAAGCAGCAGGCCGCGATCCTGCGCGGCTGGGCGCTGACGCAACTCGGCGAGATCGACGAAGGCCTGAGCCAGATGCGGGTCGGGCTCGACGAATATGAAGCGATGGATTCCTGGCTCGCCGGCTGCTGGTTCAAGTGCCTGCTCGCGGAAGCCTATGCCAAGGCGGGCCTGCACGATGCGGCGCTCCGCGCACTCGACGGTGCACATGCGATTGCGCGGCGCACCGGCGACCACTCCTATCTGGCCGAAGTCTACCGCCTGCAGGGCGAGATCACGCTCGCGGAGGGCGGCACGTCCTCGTACCGCGACGCCGAGGATCTGTTCGAGCTCTCGCTCGATATCGCGCGCAAGCAGAACGCGCTGTCCTGGGAGCTGCGGACCGCGATCAGTCTGGCACGGCTGTGGCGGGATGGCGGCAAGCGTGAGCAGGCGGCAGGCCTGCTGGCGCCGGTCGTCGCCAAGTTCAGCGAAGGTTTCCGCACGACGGACTTGAAGCAGGCCGCGCACTTGCTCGATGACGTCGAGGCCGGCCAGCACGCCGCCCCCGTCAAATGAGCGATCTCGCCGCTGCGCGTCAGCGCTATGCCGAGCTGATCGGCAAGCGCGAGCGGATTTCCTCATCGCGCCTGCTCGCGGCGCTCGCGACGGTGCCGCGCGAAAAATTTCTTGCCAAGGGGCCGTGGCGAATCAAGCGCGAGATGGCGCGCGACTATCGCCTCACGCCGGATGCCGACCCGATCCATCTTTATGACGACGTGCTGGTCGCGATCGACGCGCGCCGCCGGCTCGACACCGGACTGCCGAGCCTGTGGGCGCATTTCATCGACGTGCTCGATGTCGGCGCGAAACAGCGCGTGGTGCAGATCGGCTGCGGGCTGGGCTATTTCTCCGCCGTGCTGTCCGAGATGGTCGGGCCGAAAGGCAAGGTCATTGCGATCGAATGCGACGAGAAACTCGCCAGGCGCGCGGCCGTCAATCTGCGCAGCTACACCAATGTCGAGGTCGTCAGCGGCGACGGGGGCAGCGATATCGGCGGACCCGCCGACGTGATCATCGCCCATGCCGGCTTCTCGCATCCGCATCCGCACTGGCTCGACGCGCTGCGGCCGAAGGGGCGCCTGTTGGTGCCGCTGACGCAGCGCGACCGCGAAGGCACCGTGATCAGGATCTTGCGCAGGGGCAAGACGTTCGAGGCCGATCCCGTCAGGCAGATCCGGATCTTTCCCGGCCAGGGCCGCGGCGCAACCGCGCTCGACGATCAGGTCGCCGATTGGTGGGAGCGCGCCTCCACGCTCTCGCCATTGCGCTTCCGCAGGCTCGAGCAGGGATTGCCGTCGGACGGCTAGCTTAGCGTCCCAGCAGCGACGTAAACCCCGCGGGCTCCAGCATCACCTTGCGCGCCTCCAGCGACATCGGCTCGAAACGGCTGCCGTTGAAGACGCTCAGGCGTCCCTCGACGCCGCTCGAACCTGAATAGCAGCCTTCCGGCGTGTAGCTGACATAGCCTTCGTCGCCGAACCCGACCGCGGTCAGCAGCATGCGCTTTTCGGCGATGTCCCAGACTCGGATGGTGCGATCTTCGCTTGCCGAGATCAGCCGCGTGCCGCCGGGAAAGAACGCGACCGCTTCGACGTCTTCGAGATGGCCGGTAAAGCTCGCCAGCAAACGTCCGCTGTCGGCATCCCACAGATTGACCGATTTGTCGCGACCACCGCCGCCGGTGACGATGCGCTTGCCGTCCGCGGACCAGCTCGCCGACACCACATAATCCTTGTGGCCGACCAGCACGCGGGACGTGCCGCTCTTCACGTCCCACACCCGCGCCGAGCCGAACTCGCCATCCGAACCTGCCGAGACGAGGCGCGTGCCGTCGGGCGAATAGGCGACGCGCAGCGCCTTGCGGCCATAGGCGTCTTTCGTGTCGACCGTTCCGTTGAGACGATAGAACCGGATTTTTCCGTCAAAGCCGGCGGAGGCGAATTCGCCTGTACCCGACGGCGCGTAGCTCAGCGAGCGCACCGCCGACCTCGATGGGTCTGGACCCTGATGATCGAGCTTGCTCTTGGCGAGGCTCTTTGTCTGCCAGTTCCAGATCCGCACATAACCATCCTCGCCACCGGAGGCGAGGTATTTGAGCGAGGCCTCCGGCGTGAACGCGACCGAGAACTGTTTTACGCCGCCGGCATCGAAGGTGAAGCTCTCGCGATCGTTCCGGAGATCCCAGACCCTGACCTTGCCATCCCATCCGGCCGAAGCCAGCAATGTCCCGTCGGTCCAGTAGTCGAGCGAATAGACCGGGCCGCTATGTCCCCGCAGCACACGGCTGAGCCTGAAGGACGATGCGTCCCAGATCCGGATCAGGCCGTCGTCACCGGCGGTCGCAATCTCCCTGCCGGTCGGCGAGACCGCGATGGCGCGAAGCCTTGCGCCCTCGACGTCAGGCCGGATCGACACGGGAATGAAGGGGCCGCCGGCGGCATCATTGCCTCGCCGTGCAGTCCGGATCGTGCAGCTCGGCGCGGTTACCGCGGCCACACCTTTCTTCTCCGCTGGCGGACTCGTCGTCTCGACCGGTGCAACGATCGTTGGCGGAATGCCCGCGAGTTTTGGCGGGATGATCGGCGGCTTGGCAGCGTCCTGAATCGCAGGCGGAACGGGAGGGACCGGCGTGGGCGGCTTCTTCGGCTCGACGACGTTGGCCGTATCGATAGGCTTGGGCGGCGTTGCCGCAAGCTTGTTGCGCGCGACCCTGGCAAGTTCGGTGTAGAAGCCGCTCGGATGGGCCTTGATGTAGAGATCCCAGGCCTCGACGGTTCCGACACGCTCGGCGAATTCATAATCGCGCGACGCACTTGCATCAGCCGAGACAGCCGGAGGCGGCGGCGCCACGGCCGGTGCTTCCGGCCCCAGCACGACGTCGTCGCCACCGAGCGAGCCGTAGATGAATGGCTCCTGCTTGTTGTTGGTCGCGCGCATGACCTCGTCGCGCACATAGCCAAAGGCCTTGCGCAGGTCCAAACCGGGCTTTGCGAGATTGTTGGCGAGCGCAACCGCAAAGGGGCTGTTCTTGCCGTCGCCGTCGAGCGCGGTGTAGCCGGCCTTGGCCGCAAAGGCGACCATCGTGTTGGTGCTTGTCGGCTCCACCTTGGCGAGGCCGCCGCTGACGGCGCGCGAGGCAAGCGTCCGCTTCATGGTCTTGGAGAACGGGTTGTCGCGGCAGGCGTCGAGAATGACAAGGCGCAGCCGCTTCACCGGCTCGATGGCGACGAGCACGCGTTCGAGGCCGACGGCTTCGTCATAGACGTCGCTGTCGTTCTGCAGCAACGCGTCGGTCGGCACCAGATAATTGTTGCCGTCGATCTCGATGCCGTGGCCGGCATAATAGATCACGGCGATGTCGGCATTGCGTGCCTTGGCCGCGAAATCGCGCAAGGTACGCCGCATGTCCATCGCCGAGAGATCATTGTGGGCCTCGACGACCGCAAAACCGGCCTTCTTGAAGGTCTCGACCAGCAACGTCGCATCGCTGACCGGATTGGAGAGCCTTGGTGCGTGCTGATAGCTGGAATTGCCGATGACCAGCGCCACGCGCTGGTCGGCAACTGCATCGGCCGCTCCGGCCGCGAGGGCCAGCACGCCCACGACAAACAGACAAAATATCCGCATCACGGCCCCCAAAGCCGGGATCAATAATGGATGCGAGAATATCCGAGCCGACAGGCAATACAATTTCTATTTGAGTGGTAATGCCTGAGCGCCGCTATTGCAGGCGTGCCGCCACCTGCCGCGCCCGGCACACGAGATGATCGAGCGAGAACAGGCCCGGTCCGTAAGCCATGATGCCGAGCGCCATTGCGGCCCAGGTGATGTGGACCGGCCAGCCGTCCGGCACGGTGAGTTCGACGATCACGGTCATGACCAGTAGGCCCAGCGCGGCGAAGCGCGTGCCGAGGCCGAGGACCAGCAGGACCGGAAACAGGATTTCGCCGCATCCGGACATGAAGGCCATCGCCGTCGGCACCGGATAATGATAGGGGCCGCCGGGCAGATGCAGCATGAACTCGTCGCTGAACAGGGTCACGGCAACGTCGCTCAGCTTGAAAAAGCCGTTCCATTTGAGGATGCCGGAGCGCCAGAACGGCACGGCGAGTGCCAGGCGCAGCACGAGTTGCACCATCGACGGGGTGGCAAGCCTCTCGATCAGATGGTTGGCCTTGTCGAGGAGCGCGCCGGGCGAGGGAAGATTGCCGGCGGTCGCGATGCGTTGTTCCGAGATCATCATGCGTCTCCAGGCGTCAGCGAGGTGAATGCACCAGCCTCGAACAAGCCGGCGATGTTGGTGGCGAGGTCGAAGCCGGGCGTGTCCTCGAGCGCCGCGGCGGCGGCCTCGGCGAACATGCAGCCCGACATCAGGCAGGCCAGGAAGACCGCGCCGCCCGGCGGCAGCAGCTGCACGACGACGTCGGCGTCCGGCCGCGTGATCAGTGCGTCCTCCGGTACGGATCCGTCGATGCGGCCAGCGGTCCCGCCCGCGCGGTTGGCGGCAAAGATCGTGACCGCTGCAAACTGCGACCGCACCACGCGTGTCGCGGGATGGACGGTGAAGACCAGGCTGGCCAACCGGTCCGGCGCGAACGTCGCGAGCGCGGACGGCGGCAGCGGTTCCGCGTCGGCGGCATGATAGGCATCGAGCCAGGCCCGTTCGATGCGCGCGACGTCGGCAAGCCACGGCAGTGATCGCGCATGTTCGTAACGCGCGATGAAGTCGGGAAAGTCGCGGCCATAGTCGAACAGCAGCGGTGATGTCGGCGGGGTCTCGCGGACATGGAAGCGCGCCATGGCGCGGAAGAAATCTGCGCCCGTCAGCCGCTGCACGGCCGGGTAGATCGCCGCGAGCGCGTCGATCAGGCTGACCGTGACGTTGTTGCGATAGACGTTGTAGCATTTGATGGCCGACTTGCCGCGCGGCCCGGTCACGATGCCGGGGACTTCGCTGACAGGATCGAGCAAGGCCGGCGCGAACGCGGCCGCATAGGACGCGTGCGGTTCAGGCTGCATGACGCATCCCCCTGATATGATGGTCGAGAATGACTTGCGCGGCCGCAGCCTCCGCCTTCAGCACCGGCCAGTCCGGAATGTTGCTGTCCCATTCGATCAGCGTCGGAACGGGTCCGCGGCGCGCGATGACGATCTCGAACAGCTTCCAGACGGCGTCCGCGACCGGGCCGTCATGGCTGTCGATCAGCAACGTGCCTTCGTCGTCGCCTTGTTCGGTATGGCCGGCAAGATGAATCTCGCCGACGCGCTCCAGCGGGAAGTCGGCGAGATATTGCAGCGCCGAGTATCCGTGATTGGCCGCGGAGACGAAGACGTTGTTGACGTCGAGCAGCAGACCGCAGCCGGTCCGCTCGGCAACGTTGCGGATGAAATCGGTCTCGCACATCGTGGAGTTGCGGAACGCCACATAGGTCGAGGGATTTTCCAGGAGGATCGGCCGCCGGATCGCCTCCTGCACCTCGTCGATATGGTCGCAGACGCGTGCGAGCGTCGCCCTGGTGTAAGGCAGCGGCAGGAGATCGTTGAAGAAGCTGGTCTCGTGCGTCGACCAGGCCAGATGTTCTGACACCAGCGCCGGCTGGTAGCGCGCGACCAGGCCGCGGAAACGCGCCAGATGCGCGCGGTCGAGCGGAGCCGGGCCGCCGATCGACATGCAGACGCCGTGCAACGAGAGGGGGTGATCCCGGCGTAGTCGTTCCAGCATGCGATGCGGCGGTCCGCCCGCACCCATGTAATTCTCGGCGTGGACCTCGAAGAAGCCGCGCTGTGGGCCTTCGTCGAGGATTTTGGCGAAGTGCCCGGGCTTGAAGCTCGTCCCGGCGACGCCGCCGGGGGAGAACGAAAAGCGGAGGGGAATGGCCGCGGACGTCCGGGGCTTGATCGCTGCGTCCATGTCGCTCCTCCGCTGTTGTGGTGTTGCGCTTGCTGCGTCGTCTCAGACCGGCTTGAGCGAGCCCTTCTTGCCGCCGGGCAGCTCGATGGTGGTGCAGGTGCCGCCCTGCACGAACTTCCAGGCATTGCCCTGGAAATCGACGGTCGAGGTGCCCTGGCAGGTCGTGCCCGGTCCGGCCGCGCAATCGTTTTGGCCCTTCAGTGCGACGCCAAAACACTTTTCCTTCTTGGCGGCGGTCGCGGCTTCCGCCTCGGCCTTGGTCAGGGGGCCGGCGACGGCGAGCGTTGCGAGCGCGGTCGAGACGGCGCCGGCAAGGACGAGCGAGCTGATGGTGGCTTTGGCAGACATGAGATTTCTCCTCTTGGATGGGGCGATGGGCCCCTTGTCTCGTTCGTCCCCGCCGCAGCCGCCGTTACCGGGGCAACCGCTCACGAGTCTGTGAGACCGTTGGGTGACGCGCACGACGCCGTGCGCTTGGGAGCCGATTTGCGGCAAAAACCGCCGGCAGCGCCAATGCCTTGTCCCTATGGAGACGTTAGCCGGCGGGCATTGGCCCCGGGTCCGGGCGTCTGCGAGATGTAACGAATGGCTGCGCGCCTGCGTAAGGAGGTACCAGTCGACCTCTCGCGAACCTGCCGGATCGAGCCATGATCGCCAGCCCCAGACGACCCCCATCAGGTCCGGCCATCCAGCGGCTGACGGTCAGCATTCGTCTTGCGGTCTCGGCGCTGGTCCTGACCGCGATCCTCCTGACCGCGGCGCTGTCGAGCCTGTTGTGGTGGCGCACCGCGGAGGCGACCAGCCGGCAACTGGCCTCCACCATCAACGAGCAGATCGTCGCCGCCGTGCGCAAGGAAGTCGCCGCGATCGTCGACGAAGCGCGCGCGGCGCACACCGCGATCCGCACGCTGTTCCTGCAGAACGTGCTCGACACCCGCGAAGCCGACAAGCGCGAATTCGTGTTCCTGTCGCAACTGCAATCGCAGGCGACGATCTCCTGGGTCGCATTCGGCTGGCCCGACGGCGCCTTCTTCGCCGCGCACAAGCTCGGCGACAACAGGCTCGAGATGATGGAGATCTCGCTCACCGATCATGCCGGGGAGCGCCGGGTCGACGAATATGACGTGGTGCCCGGCGACATCGAATTCGCCAACCGCCGCTTCGAGCCGACCGATTTTCGCGTCGCCGACCGCACCTGGTTCAAGACCGGAATCAAGGCCGAGAATCCCGAATGGTTCAAGGTCACGGACCATCCGATCGGCGATCGCCCGTCGATTGCCTTCGCGGGCCCCATCGACGTCTATCAGGAGCGGCAGGGCGTCCTTGCCATCATCATCGAATATACGCGGCTCGCGCGCTTCCTGTCCCAGCTCGAGGTCGGGCGCACCGGAACGGCCTTCATTTTCGACGGCAGCGGCGAGCTCGTGGCGGCGCCCGACAAGGAGGCCGATGAACTGCATCCGGCGCGCGGCGATCAGACGACGCTGCTGCCGCTGGCGAAAATGGCGCTGGCCAAGGCCGGCACCGATAAGGAAGCCTGGCGCAGCCGACTCACCTCCGGCGGCGAGGCCTATGAAGTCGCGCTCACGCCGCTGCCGTTTCCCGGCTGGCGGCTCGCGACCGTGATTCCCGAGGCCGAGTTTCTCGGCCCCGTCGAGACCACACTACAGCGTTTGATCATCGGCCTCGCCATCGGCGCGGTGCTCGCAGCACTTGCCTCCGCCCTGCTCGCGCGCACGGTGATCGCCACGCCGCTCTCCCGCGTCGTCGGCGAGATCCGCCATGTCGAGACCTTTGCGCTGGAGCTGGTGCGCCGTCATCCCTCGCGGCTGAAGGAGATCGCGAGCCTGTCGGGCGCGATCGCCGAGATGGCCGCCGGCCTCTCGGCGTTCCGAAAGTTCATCCCGGCCGATCTCGTCCGCGCGCTGCTGCGCCAGGGCGTCGAGGCAAAACCAGGTGGCGCGATCCAGGAATTGAGCGTGATGTTCGTGGATGTTGCCGGCTTCACCAGGCTTTCAGAGCGCATGGGCGACCGGGTCGTGCCGCTCTTGTCGCGCTATCTCGATCTCGCCTCGGAAGTCGTCGTCGCCAATGGCGGCACCATCGACAAGTTCATCGGCGATGCCGTGATGGCGTTCTGGGGCGCGCCGCAGCCGCAGGCCGATCACGCCGCGCGCTGTTGCCGCGCCGCGCTCGGTATCCAGCGCGCGATGGCGGAATCTGGCCTCGTCGACGATCTCGGCCATCCCCTCCAGATTCGCATCGGCATCAACTCGGGGCGCATGCTGGTCGGCAATATCGGTTCCGAGCTGCGGCTCAACTACACCGTGATCGGCGACGCCGTGAACGTGGCCAGCCGTCTGGAAAGCGCCAACAAAAGTTACGGTACGCAGATATTGATCGGCGAAGCGACGGAGCGCCTCGCGCGCGGCGCCATCGTCGCGCGTGAGATCGACAGCATCGCGGTTTACGGCCGCGAGGAGGGTATCGCCGTTCATGAACTGATCGGACTTGCGGGCGAGGCAGGCGCCGAGCGCGAGGCGGCAGGCTGGATCGCGCGTTACGAGCGCGGCCTTGCCAAATATCGCGACCGCGATTTCGAGGGCGCGATCGCCGACTTCGATGCAGTGCGGGATGCGCGCGCCGATGACCGCCCGGCCGCAATCATGCGCGAACGTTGCAGTCACCTGCTCCAGATCGGGATCGATACCACATGGCGGCCGGTTGCGGCGCTCACTTCAAAATGAACAGCGTGCAGGGGGCATTGCGAAGGCGCCGACGCTCGCGCATAGTCGGGCCGTTATAGTCTTTTGACCCGCCTGGAGTTCGTTTCGGAGACATTTATGAAGCCGTGGGTTCGGCGTCTTGGACAGGGAGCATTGCTGCTCGTGATCTGGGGCGCGATCTTCGAGATCGGCCTGCGGGTGCAGCAGTATTTCGGTCCGCTCGACGATCTCGAAATGGAGAGTGTCAGCCTGAACTGGGAATCCGACGTCCTCAATCACAAGCCGGCCCCGGAAAAGCAGAACCTGTGCATCTACGGCGATCTGACCGGATTCAGCTATGACAGGCAGTTCGATGCAAACGGCATCAGGATCATCGATGACAAGGCGTTGCTGGCCGGGTGCCGCAAGCCGATGTCGGTGCTGTTCATGGGCGATTCCTTCATGGAGGGCTATGACGACGAGAACACCTTGCCCTACCAGGTCGCGAAATATTTCAGGAAAGAGCGCGACATCTGCCTGAAGACCCACAACGCCGGATACACCTCCTATTCTCCGTCCATCTTCATCCCGCAGGCCAAGAAGCTGCTGCCGATCGTGCGCCCTGACTATATCGTCGTCGATGTCGACGAGACCGACCTCTACGACGACTTCGCACGCTATCGCAAACTGATCGTGCGCAACGAGCGCGGCCAGAACGTCGGCGTCAAGGCCTCGCCCATCGGACACGAGTGCAGTGTCGGCCTGATGGAGGCGCGCAAGCATCCGCTCTATCTGCAGCGGTTCGCGGCAAAGGCCTGGCTCTCCCTCGTCCACATGCCCGCGGTGACCAAAAAATACCGGTCGGACGACGACCTCGCGCTGTTCGGCTATTCGAGCGACCAGGGCAGCAACCTCGAGCAGAAATATGCGGCGCCGCTGGCGACGTTCAAGCACAATCTGCAGGAACTGGCCGACGTGCTCAAGGGTTACACCGGCGACGGCAGCCGGGTGCTATTCATCTTCCATCCGCATCTGGAGAATCTGCAGCCCGATGCCGACGGCCGCGTGTGGAACGATCTCGTCTCCTCCACCGTGCGCGCGATGTGTGCCGACAACGGCTTTCTGTTCTTCAACGCAACCGCGACATTGAAGCAGCGGTTCGGCGGCAAGCCGGAGGAGTATTATTGGCCCGGCGACATGCATTTCAGCTTCGAAGGGCTGGAGGAATATTCCAACGCGGTGGCCGCCTTCATGGCGTCGGAGATGATCAAGCCGCACGACTGAACGGGCCGCCGCTGCGGCAAAACCTTTCGGGGCGAGATGGAATGGAGCACGACAATGCGAACGACACTGCTGGCCATGCTGATCCTTCTGGGCGCCGCGTCCGCCGCAAGGGCGGATTATGACTATCCCTGGTGCGTCTATGGCGGAGAGCTCGGCGCTTCCGGCGACTGCATGTACTCGACCAGGGAGCAATGCCTTTGGTCGGCTTCCGGCCGATCGAACGTCTATTGCGATATCAACCGACGCTTGAAGTTCAGGCAGCAGGCTTCGCCCAAGAGCAAGCAGCAGGTGCGCTGACGGAGGCTGCGATTGCAGTCGATGCCGGTCGCGGGTTGAGCAGCGAAACTGCTCAGCCCGAGTCTGGCAACGTCATCGACATCTCCGTCGTGCGACGCCATCCGGGCTATTCGTACGTCCGCGCCACTGTCACCGGCCGATACGTCGCCGTGCAACGCCCTGTCGGCTGATTAATCATGCGCACTCCCGCTCATCTCCACGCGCCGTACTGTTCGCGCACGATAGGCCTGTGCAGTCGTGGCGATCAGCGTGAGGACAATAAGAGTGGGCGTTCCGCGCGATCCGGATCACGCATTGAACGTTCAGTAAAACTAGGTTGCTAAACAAATTTCGCGTGTTCCGCCGATGCGTAGTGAGGGGCAGGTTTAGTCGCGCATTGATGCGGACAAGCCGCTGAAACGCCGCACATCCTATAATTTCGCTGCAATGCGATACGCGCTGCATAAGCGCCAGCGCGCCAAGATTCTTTCTACGCGCTCCCAAAAACCGGCTTGACGGTCTCCGGAATTTAGTAATAGGTTTAGTATTACAGAAAAGATAAACATCGCGCATCGAGCCGTGTGCGGAGGAGCCCAAGCCATCCGGACCTCGAGGTCCGGAGACGGTCCGTCTCGTCCTCATCATCGCTCATCAACTCGGTTTCAGGGTCTCGGCGTCGTCCAGAAGGCGCGCGCCGATCGGGTTATGTGCTCCAACGATAGAGAGGAAACGGACATGCGAAGATTGAATTGGCTACGCAGTACGGCGGCGTCTGCGGTCCTTGCGGCCGCAGCACTTGGGGGCCTCGGTGGCGGCGAAGCTGCAGCGCAGGGCAAGCAGCTCACGCTGTGCTGGGCGGCATGGGACCCGGCGAACGCCCTGGTCGAACTGGGCAAGGATTTTACCAAGCAATCCGGCATCGAGATGAAATACGAGTTCGTCCCGTGGACGAGCTATGCCGATCGCTTCCTCAACGAGCTCAACTCCCACGGCAAGCTTTGCGATCTCATCATCGGCGACAGCCAGTGGATCGGCGGCGCTGCCGAGAACAAGTGGTACGTCAAGCTCAACGACTTCTTCGCCAAGGAGAAGATCTCGATGGACGATTTCGTCCCGGCGACGGTCGTCGGCTACTCGCAGTGGCCGAAGGGCTCGCCGAACTATTGGGCGCTGCCGGCGATGGCCGATGCGGTGGGCTGGACCTATCGCAAGGACTGGTTCTCGCGTCCTGAAATCCAGTCGGCCTTCAAGGCCAAATACGGCCGCGACCTGGCGCCGCCAAAGACCTATGACGAGCTGAAGCAGGTCGCGGAGTTCTTCCAGGGCCGCGAGATCGACGGCAAGAAGGTCTACGGCGCCTACATTTTCACCGAGCGCGGCTCCGAAGGCATCACCATGGGCGTGACCAACGTGCTCTACAATTACGGCTTCAGCTACGACAACCCGAAGAAGCCGTACCAGATGCAGGGCGTTGTCAACTCCGCCGACGCGGCCAAGGGGCTCGAGTTCTACAAGGAGCTCTACAAGTGCTGCACCGCGCCCGGCATGACCAACGCCTACATGCAGGAAGGCCTCGACGCCTTCAAGTCCGGCCAGGTGGCGATGCAGATGAACTGGTTCGCCTTCTTCCCCGGCCTCTACAAGGATCCGAATGTCGGCGGCGACAAGATCGGCTTCTTCGTCAATCCGGCGGGTCCGAACGGACACTTCACCCAGCTCGGCGGCCAGGGCATCTCCGTGGTCGCGACCTCCGAGCGCAAGGACGACGCGCTCACCTACATCAAGTGGTTCGCGCAGCCCGCCGTGCAGCAGAAATGGTGGCAGCTCGGCGGCTACTCGGCGCTCAAGGCCGTGGTCGATGCGCCCGACTTCCCGAAGAGCGCGGCGTTCGCCCCGCAATTCTTGGAGTCGATGGGCATCGTCAAGGACTTCTGGGCCGAGCCGTCCTACGCGCAGTTGCTGCTCGACATGCAGAAGCGCGTGCATGACTACGTCGTCGCCGACAAGGGCACGTCGCAGCAGGCGCTCGACCTCCTGGTCAAGGACTGGACCAAGGTGTTCAAGGAGCAGGGCAAGCAGGTCGCCTCGCAGTAGGTACTCGGACTTCATCACCCGAACCGGTTTCCCCGAGGGCCGTCCTCGGGGAAACCGCCCCCAGCCAGCCGATGGACAAGATGACCACGATCACTCAACCCGATGATGCCGCAATTTCCGGCATGGGCGCGGCCGCGAGAGCCCGGACCACGCGACGCGTGCGCGGCCTGTCGGACCGCACCATCGCCTGGCTGTTCGTCGCGCCGACGATCGCGCTGCTGCTCGCGATCAACATTTTTCCGCTGGTCTGGATGATCCGGCTGTCCTTCACCAGCCTCAATCTCAGCATGTCCTATCTGCCGCTGCGGTTCGTCGGGCTGGACAATTTCACCGATATTCTCGGCGACGAGGACGTCTGGCTCCGCCTGCAGACCACCGCACAATTCGTGATCTCTTCGGTGGCGCTCCAGGTGATCATCGGGTTCGGCCTCGCGCTGCTGATCAACCGCCAGTTCCGCGGTCACTCTTTCTGGACCACGATCATCCTGTTGCCGATGATGTTGTCGCCGGCCGTGGTCGGCAATTTCTGGACGCTGCTGCTGCAGCCGCAGATCGGCCCGTTCAATTATCTGATCAGCCTGTTCACCGGCGTGCCGCCGAGCTCCTTCAGCATGACCGGGCAGGTCGCGCTCGCGCCCTGGACCATCGTGCTGGTCGATACCTGGATGTGGGCCCCCTACGTGATGCTGATCTGCCTCGCCGGGCTGCGCTCCATTCCCGACTACATTTACGAGGCCGCCGAAGTCGATCGCGCCTCGGCCTGGCGGCAATTCTGGTCGATCACGCTGCCGATGACGGTGCCGTTCCTGATGCTCGCGGTGCTGTTCCGCGCCATCGAGAACTTCAAGATGTTCGACATGGTCAACCTCCTGACGTCGGGCGGGCCGGGCTCGACCACCGAGCTGGTGTCGATCACGCTCAAGCGCGCCGCGTTCGAGAAATGGCGCACCGGCTATTCCTCGGCGCTCGCCATCATCCTGTTCGTGACCGTGTTCGGTGCCGCCAACATCTACGTCAAAGCGCTCAACAAGGTGAAGCAACGATGACATCCGCTGTCGCCAGTTCCACCGCGCACTCCATCGTCGAGGCCTCGCCGCGTTCGAAGGCTTTCGCCAGCGCTCTCGTGATCCTCTACGCCGTGATCACGATCCTGCCGCTGCTCTGGATCGTCGCCACCGCATTCAAGTCGCAGAGCGATGCCATCGCCTATCCGCCAAAGGTGCTGTTCGAACCGACGCTCGAGGGTTACGTCAATTTGTTCACGGTGCGCACCCGCCAGACGCCGGACTTCATCGCAAAGCTGCCGCCGCCGGAAACCTGGTACGACAAGCTCGTGCGCGAGCGTGACATGGTCATCGCCGGACCGTCCAAGGTGGTGCCGCGCTTCGTCAACTCGCTGATCATCGGTTTTGGCTCGACGTTCCTCGCCGTCTTCCTCGGCACGTTGGCTGCCTACGCGTTCTCGCGCTTTCGTATTCCGCTCGCCGACGATCTCCTGTTCTTCATCCTGTCGACGCGCATGATGCCGCCGGTCGCGGTCGCGATCCCGATCTACCTGATGTACCGGCAGCTCAACCTGACCGACACCAGGCTCGGCATGATCCTGCTCTATACGGCGGTCAACGTCTCGCTCGCGGTCTGGCTGCTCAAGGGCTTTATCGACGAGATTCCGCGCGAGTATGAGGAGGCCGCGCTGGTCGACGGCTACACGCGCCTTCAAGCCCTGCGCAAGGTGGTGCTGCCGCAGGCTGTCACGGGCATCGCTGCGACCGCGATCTTCTGCCTGATCTTCTCCTGGAACGAGTATGCCTTCGCGGTTCTCCTCACGAGCGGCGAAGCGCAGACCATGCCGCCCTTCATCCCCTTCATCATCGGTGAAGGCGGGCAGGACTGGCCGGCGGTCGCCGCCGCCACCACGCTGTTCGTCGTCCCGATCGTCCTGTTCACCGTGCTGCTGCGCAAGCATCTGCTCCGCGGCATCACCTTCGGAGCGGTGCGCAAATGAGCAATTCGGAAATTGCCAGGCACGGCATCTCGCGCTGGTTCCGTCGTGGACCCTGGGAGTCTGTTGCGATGACCCTGATCGGCGGCGGCATCATCATGCTGGTGCAGCCCGTCTCGATCGATCTCTACAGCTATTCCTTCGTGACGATCCTCGCCGGCACGGTCGGCTACGTCATCGTCAGCCATTTTCCGGAGTAGGGCGGTCATGGCACAGATCCGCGTCGAAAACCTGAGAAAATCGTTCGACCAGTTCACCGCCGTGCACGGCTCGAACTTCACCATCGATGACGGCACCTTCTTTGCGATGCTCGGCCCGTCCGGCTGCGGCAAGACCACCACGCTGCGCATGATCGCGGGCCTCGAGCTGCCGACCGAAGGAAAGATCCTGCTCGACGGCGAAGACGTCACCTTCCGCCGCGCCGCCGCGCGTGACATCGCCTTCGTGTTCCAGCTCTTTGCGCTCTATCCGCACATGAACGTCGCCGACAACATCGGCTTCCCCCTGAAGTGCCAGGGCATGGGAAGGACGGAGATACGCCAGCTTGTGCAGGAGACGGCAAAACTGCTGCGGATCGAGCATCTGCTCTCGAGCAAGACCTCCAAATTGTCCGGCGGCGACCGCCAGCGCGTCGCGCTCGGCCGCGCCATGGTGCGGCGGCCAAAGGCGTTTCTGATGGACGAGCCGCTCGGCGCGCTCGATGCCGAATTTCGCCACCTGATGTGCGGCGAGCTGCGCGACCTGCACGACCGCATCGGCGCCACCACCGTCTACGTCACCCATGACCAGCTCGAGGCGATGTCGATGGCAGACCAGATCGCGATCATGAACAAGGGACGCGTCGAACAGATCGGCTCGCCGCAGGAGGTCTACGATCGGCCCGCGAGCATGTTCGTCGCCGACTTCATCGGCTCGCCGCCCATGAATTTTTTGCGCTTCGAAGGTGGTCTCCACTCCGGCGATCGTGCCGTCAACTTTCACGACACGATCATTGCGGTGCCGGAGATCCGCGAGGATCGCGCGAGCGCGCCGCTGGCGTTCGGCATCCGGCCCGAGCACATCCGCTTCACTGACGCTGCGCCCGTCCGCGGTGAGGTGTTTGGCGCAGAGTATCTCGGCACCACGCAGATCGTCACCGTCGACACCGCGCATGGCCGCATCGCGGCGCGGCTGCCCTCCAGCACGTCGGTGCGGATCGGCGAGCGGGTGGGGCTCGAATTCCGCTCCGAGCGTGTCTCGCTGTTCGATGTCGGCAGCGGGCTCGCGATCCAGACCGCCTTTGAGGGGAGTGCACGCCATGGCTGACGTCGGCTTGCGTAACATCAGCAAGCGTTTTGGCGCAACGCAAGCCGTGCACGAGCTTTCGCTGACCATCAGCGACGGCGAGTTCGTGGTGCTGCTCGGGCCGAGCGGCGCCGGCAAGACCACGACCTTGCGGCTGATCACGGGGCTCGAGACGCCCGACAGCGGCTCGGTCATGATCGACGGCCGCGACGTGACGCAGGATCCGCCGGGATCGCGCGACATCGCCTTCGTGTTCCAGCAATACTCGCTGTATCCCCATCTCTCGGTCTACGACAATCTGGCCTTCCCGCTGCGCTCGCCGGCGCGCCGCGTGCCGGAGCCGATCATCCGCAAGCGCGTCGAGCAGACCGCGGAGCTGTTGCATATCGCAAGCAAGCTGAACAACCGCGCGACACGACTGTCCGGCGGCGAGATGCAGCGCGTCGCCATCGGCCGCGCACTGGTCCGCGATCCCTCGATCTATCTGATGGACGAGCCGCTCTCCTCGCTCGATGCAAAGCTTCGCGCCGAGCTGCGGCTCGAGCTCAAGCGCATCCAGCTCGAGCTTGGCTCCACCATTCTCTACGTCACGCATGACCAGGTCGAGGCGATGACCATGGCGTCGCGAATCGGTGTCATCAGGGACGGCCGGCTCCTGCAGCTCGGCACGCCCCGGGAGATCTATGAAAGCCCCGCCGACAGCTACGTCGCCTCGCGCCTCGGCACGCCGCAGATCAACTTCCTGTCCGCGGGCCTGTTGTCAGACATTCCGGTGCCGCCGGGAACGGAGACGGTCGGCATCCGCACCGAGCATTTGCGTCTTGCCGCGCGCAACGGGGGCGGCATGGTCGGCCGCATCCACCGCGTCGAGCACCTCGGGGAGCAGAATCACGTTCACCTGGACTATAAGGGCAAGATGCTGGTGACGCTTGCGGATCCGCACCAGCCGCTGCACGCCGGCCAGGAGGTCGAATTGCAGCTCGAGAATCCGCTGTGTTTCGACCGCGCCGGGCAGCGCCTGCCCGCGATGGCTCATTGAGAGGATCAAACGCGATGTCTCTGCAACCCGAGACGTTCAAGTCGCTGGTCAAGGTGGCCGCCGAGCAGGTCATTTCCTGCGCGCCCGAGCTCACGAGCCTGGATCAGGCGATCGGCGACGGCGACCACGGCATCAACATGAAGCGCGGTTTCGAGGCCGTGCTCGGCAAGCTCGACGCGATCTCGGCGCAGCCGCTCGACGAGGCGCTGAAGACGATCGGCAAGACCCTGGTGATGACGGTCGGCGGCGCCTCCGGCCCGCTCTATGGCAGCTTCTTCCTCGCGGCCGGCGAAGCGCTGTCGCACGACAAGCATCTACCCGACGATCTGGCCGATGTCTTCGGCAGCGGCGTCAATGCGGTCAGTGCGCGCGGCCGCTCGCAGGCCGGCGAGAAGACCATGCTCGACGTGCTCGTTCCCGTTTTGGAGACGCTGAAGACTGCGGCCGGCCAGCCCGACCTGATCGCGCGTGTCCGCACCACGGCAGCCGAAGCCGTCGAGCGTACCGCGCCGATGCAGGCCACCAAGGGCCGCGCATCGTTTCTGGGGGCCCGCAGCGTCGGACATGTCGATCCCGGCGCGCGCTCGAGCTGCGTTCTCGTGCAGGCGGTTTGCGCGAGGCTGGAGGACAGGCAATGACCGAGACCGTGGGTATCGTGATCGTCTCGCACTCGAAGGACATCGCGAAGGGCACCGCCGACATGGTGCGGCAGATGGTCGGCAGCGAGGTCAAGGTCGCGTTTTGCGGCGGCAATCCCGACGGAGGGTTGGGCACCAGCGTTGCCTCGATCATCGACGCCATCAACGACGCCTGGTCCGCCAAGGGCGTTGCGATTCTGGTCGATCTCGGCGGCGCCGAGACCAACAGCGAAATGGCGGTCGAAATGCTGGAGCCGGCCCAGCGCGATCTCGTCGTCGTCTGCAACGCCCCGATCGTCGAGGGCGCGGTGATGGCGGCGACCGAAGCTGCCGGCGGCAGCACATTGGCCCAGGTGCGGGCCGTGGCCGAGGAACTCTCTGCCGACTGACGCGTCGGCGAAGCGATAATGGTGATGAGCATGCTGGACAAGGCGGACGGACATATCTTCAGCGGCAATGTGCGGCTGGTACACGCGGTGGGCATGCATGCGCGGCCGGCCGTCAAGCTGACCAAGCTTGCCAAGAAGTTCCAGGCCCAGATTTCCGTCCGGGTCGAAGGCGCGCCGGACTGGATCAACGCCAAGAGCGTGGCCAAGATCATGGCGATGCGCGCCGCGCACGGCAGCACGATCGAGATCAAGGCGTCCGGCAGTGACGCGGAGGCGGCCGTGGCCGCGCTGGTCAATCTGATCGCAACCGACTTTCCGGACGAGGCGTCATAGCATGCAGGGGAGCGCTGCAGGACTGGCTTATCGCGGCCGAACCGCCTCGATCGGTTTTGCCCATGGCCCCTTCGTCCGTGTCGACGTCGACACCAGGGACGCGCGGGTGGCCGGTACGCTGGTCGAAGAGGCGCTCGCTCTGCGCAATGCCATCGACGTGGCGAGCCGGCAGATCGCCGATCTCGCTGTTATCGCAGGCGGCGAAGCCGCGCAGATCCTCGAATTCCAGGTCGCGCTGCTCGAGGATGAAGATTTCCTCGAGGAGATTTTTGCCGCGATCGGCGATGGCGATGCCGCCGACGTCGCCTGGCGCTCGGCGCTCGATGCCCAGATCGCGGATTACGATTCGGCGGAGGACGAATATCTCAAGGCGCGTTCCTCCGACCTCGCCGACCTCCGCGATCGCGTCATCAACACCTTGCGCGGCGGCGAGGGCGAGGCGCTGACGATTCCGGCCGGCGCCGTGGTCTGCGCCGACGACCTGCCGCCGTCGCGTTTCCTGGAGATCGACTGGACCGCCGGCGGCGGCCTGGCGCTCTTGCGCGGCAGCCCCACCAGCCATGTTGCGATGCTGGCGCGCGCGCGGGGCATCCCCATGGTCGTGCAGCTCGGCGCGGTCCCCGACGTCGGCGCCACCGCGCTGCTCGACGGCGAAGGCGCCATTCTCGAGCTCGATCCCGGCGCCGAGCAGGTCCGCCTGTTCGAGGCGCGGCGCGAAAGCCATCGCAAGAGCCGGGCGTCTGCGCGCGCGATTCTGCGACGGCCGACGGCGTCGTGGCGCGGCGAGCGCATCAAGCTCCTCATCAACATCCAGAGCGTCGACGACCTCGCGCATGCCGACGCGCAATATGCCGATGGCATCGGGTTGATGCGCACCGAATTCCTGCTCGGCGAGCGCGGCGGCGTGCCCGACGAGGAGACGCAATTCCAGGCCTATGACGCGGTCCTGCGCTGGGCCGGGCAGCGCCCGGTCACCATCCGCACCTTCGATGCCGGCGGTGACAAGCCGGTGCCCGGCTTCACGATCGACGGCGAGGCCAATCCCTTCCTCGGCGTGCGCGGCCTGCGGCTGTGCCTGGCGCGGCCTGATGTCTTCACCGTCCAGCTCCGCGCGCTGGCGCGGGCGGCCGTGCGCGGCAATCTCAAGGTCATGTTCCCGATGGTCACCTCGGCCGACGAGCTCGAGGCCGGGCGGAAGCTGTTCGCCGACATTGTGCAGCGCTTGCAGGCCGAGGGCGTTGCCGCGATGCTCCCTGAGCTGGGAATCATGGTCGAAGTCCCCGCGGCGGCCCTGGCGATTGCAACCTTCAAGGCCGCCTTCTTCTCGATCGGCTCGAACGACCTCGCGCAATATGTCTTGGCCTGCGATCGTTCCAACGGAGCTCTCGCCCCCTTGATGGATCCCCTGCATCCGGCCGTGCTCGAGCTGATCGCGCGCACCGCCGACCACGGCCGGCGCGCCGGCCTCAGCGTCAGCCTGTGCGGCGACATGGCAAGCGACCCGCGCTGCCTGCCCGCGCTTCTCAATTGCGGCCTGCGCGAGCTGTCCGTGAATGCGTCCGCGCTCGCACAGATCAAGCAGACCATCGACCGTCTCTCTGGCGGAGGCGGCCTTGGCTGATACGGCGATGGACGAGCCGGCCGAAGCCGGTGCAGTTGCGGTCTACAAGCGCATCTTCAAGGAGGTGCTGGAAAGCCGCCCGTCGGGCATGCGGCTGCGTCTTGCGCATGCCATGGGCAAGAACCGCAGTTTTGTGAGCCAGATCAGCAATCCGGCCTATCCGGTGCCGATCCCGGTGCAGCATCTCAACACGATCTTCGACGTCTGCCATTTTCCGCCGCAGGCCAAATCCGCGTTCCTGCGCGCCTATGCGCGCGCGCATCCGCGCCGCATCGGCCGGCTGACCGAAGGCGCGCATGAGCGGACGCTGACCTTGCACCTGCCCGACCTCGGCGATGCCAAGCGGAACGACGAGCTCGATGCGCTGCTCCAGGAGTTTGCGCGGCGGCTGAGTGCGATCATGCGGGAGAAATAGCGTTTTCGAGCGAAGTGGAAACCGGTTCGCGTGAAGAAAACGCGTCAAAACAAGAAAGCCCGGGGGAAGCGGGGAGGAGACAATGAAAAAATTCATCAATTCGGTCGACAACGTGCTCGCGGAGAGCCTGGACGGGCTCGCGGCTGCGCATGCGGATATTCTCGCGCTCGGCGAGGGACGGAAATTCGTGCGGCGCCGCGAGCTGAACCCGAACAAGGTCGCGCTGGTGTCGGGCGGCGGCAGCGGGCACGAGCCGCTGCATGCAGGTTTTGTCGGCCATGGCATGCTGGACGCTGCCTGTCCCGGCCAGGTCTTCACCTCGCCGACGCCGGACCAGATCGTCGAGGCCGCGCAAGCCGTCGCAGGCGAGGCGGGCGCGCTGTTCATCGTCAAGAACTATGCCGGCGACCGCATGAATTTCGAGATGGCCGCCGAGATCGCCGAGGGCCGCACCGCCACCATCGTGACCGACGACGACGTCGCGGTCGAGAACTCCACCCACAGCATCGGGCGCCGTGGCGTGGCCGGCACCCTGATCGTCGAAAAGATCGTCGGCGCCGCCGCCGAAAAGGGCGCCGACCTCGAGGCTTGCGTCGCGCTCGGCACGCGCGTCAACGCGCGGACCCGCTCGATGGGCGTGGCGCTGACGAGCTGCACCGTTCCTGCCGCGGGCTCTCCGACCTTCAAGCTCGGCGAGGACGAGATGGAGATGGGCGTCGGCATCCACGGCGAGCCCGGCCGCCGCCGCGTCAAGCTGGAGCAGGCCGATGCGATCGCGAACGAGATGATCGCGGCCATCGCCGGCGATCTCGATGCGCGCGCTGGCAGCGAAGCGCTGCTGCTCGTCAACGGTTTCGGCGGCACGCCCACGATCGAGCTCTACCTGATGTACAACGCCGCGCGCCGCATGCTGGAAAAGCGCGGCCTGCGCATCGCCCGTTCGCTGGTCGGCAGCTATGTCACCTCGCTGGAGATGGCCGGCTGCTCGCTCACGGTGAGCCTGCTCGATGCCGAGACCGCTGCGCTTTGGGATGCTCCCGTGCGCACGGCTGCCCTGAGATGGTGATCGCGGCCGTGAGCGGATGCGATCATCGTTGCCGTCCCCGTCGCGTATCGGCCGGGTGACGGTCTACCCCTGCGCCGGGTTCGTCCCGGCCGTTCCTCCCTGAAACTGGCCGTGTCCTCCGGACACGGCATTTTTTTTGCGAGGGCACGAACACCCAGACGTTCAAGAAAATCGCGATTCACTGAACACGTCAAAATACTAAACACAAAGATAAACAAAATGAATTCGATCGAAGTCGTGCAACGTCACGGATATTGTCGTATTTCGTAGGCAATGCAGCATCTCTCCCGCTCGTGCCCCCTTAACGCATATTTTAGTAAATCGCCTCATACTGAACGTATCGATCTCGCAGCACGATTCTCGTCGCGCGTAGAAATTTCAAATTGGATTTTTGCCGATGAAGCGTTTCTCTGCACTGCTTGGTGCCGGCTCGATCACGCTGCGCATCTATCTTGGCTTTGGCACCTTGCTGGTTCTGCTCGCGATGATCGCGGGCTACGGCCGGCTGCAGGTGAACGGCACCGTCGCGCTGTTCGACTCCTATGCAGCGTCCGCCGGCGTGGTCGAGGAGGCGAGTCGCCTGCAGGTGATGGTCGGCGATCTGCAGCGGACTGCTGCGGAATTCGTCAGCGCCGGGTCGCCCGAGAAGAAGTTTGACGTCACGCAGCGGGCGGATGCTGTCAGCAAGCATCTCGAGGCGTTCGCCGCACGGATTTCGGATCCAGCCCAGCAGCAGCACGTCGACGCCATCAGGAAATTGAACAAGGAGGTCGATGAGAGCCTCCTGACCCTCTATGAGCGCGTCACCTTGCGTCAGGAGGTCGAGGACGGTCTCACCTATGACGACCGCGATATCCGCAAAGCCCTGAAGGACCTGATCGGTGGCAGGAGCGATTTTGCCGTCGTGCTCGATCGTTATCTGGGCGCGCGGGCCCTGACCATCCGCTTCGCTTCCAGCGGCAAGGACGAACCGACCTTGCGCGCCGAGCTCGCCAAGGTCGCGGAACTGGCCGCCGGGCTCGCGTCGGAATTGAAGGACAACGACGACCTCAAGGACAGCTTTGACGATTTCACCGGCAGCCTGAAGCGCTATCTGGAGGATCTCGGCCGCCTGTCCAACGCCCTGGGCAAGCGGCAGGAGCTCGCGGCTAGCATCGATCGGCTCAGCGAGAAGATGCGGGCCGAGGCGATCGCGGTGAAACAGGCGGTGGCGGCCGTTCAGGACTTGAGCCGCGTCTCCGTGGCCGAGGCCGCAGCCGGCGCCAGCCGATGGATGCTGATCCTGTCGCTGATCTCGCTTGCCTTTGCCGCGCTGGTCGGCTTCGTGATTGCGCGCAGCATCACGGTGCCGGTGCGCTCGCTCAGCCGCGCCATGCGGCAGCTCGCCGAGGGCGACCTTACGATCGCGGTGCCGGCGCTTCGGCGCCGCGACGAGATCGGGCAGATGGCGGCGACCGTGCAGGTGTTCAAGGAGAATGCAGAGCACATCCGACGCCTTGAGGAGGAGCAGACGGCAAGCGGGCAGCGCGCCGAGGCCGAGAAGCGGGCCTCCCTGATGAAGCTCGCGGACGAATTCGAAAGTGCGGTCGGCACCATCGTTACCGTCGTCTCGGCCTCGTCAGGCCAGCTCGAGGTATCCGCCGGCACGCTGGCAGGCACGGCGGAGCAGGCGCAGGAACTGGCGACGTCGGTGGCATCAGCCTCGGAAGAAGCCTCCGTCAATGTGCAATCGGTGGCCTCGGCCACTGAGGAGCTGTCATGCTCGGTCAAGGAGATCGGCCGTCAGGTCCGGCAATCCGCCCGGATGGCCACCGAGGCGGTCGCGCAGGCCCGGACCACGACGGATAGCGTGAGCGAATTGTCGAAGGCCGCCGCGCGCATCGGCGATGTCGTCGATCTCATCAGCATGATCGCGGGCCAGACCAATCTGCTGGCCCTCAACGCCACCATCGAGGCGGCCCGCGCGGGCGAGGCCGCCTCGATGGTGGCA
>NZ_PPPT01000319.1 GCF_006483445.1 Bradyrhizobium guangdongense
CCGACCTTTGCGATCGGTGCCGCGCGCGAATACCGCAACGCCGACGAAGGCTGGGGCATTCCCACCACGCAGCCGTTCCAGGGTGATCCGGAATTGTCGTGGCATCTCATCGAGCAGCTCGTGGCGGAAGAGTTCGACATCGTGAGCTGTCAGGAGATGACGGTCGACCACGCCTTCACGCTGCCGATGGCGCTGTGCTGGCCGGACCAGAAATGGCCGGTGCGCACCGTTCCCGTCGTCGTCAACACGGTGCAGGCGCCCCTGCCCTCAGCCGCGCGCTGCTACAAGCTCGGCAAGGCCTTAGGCCGCGCGATCGCGTCCTGGCCGAAGGACGAGCGCGTCGTTGTCATGGGCACCGGCGGGCTGTCGCATCAGCTCGATGGCGAACGCGCGGGCTTCATCAACAAGGAGTTCGATCTGCAATTCATGGAAAGCATGGTCTCGAACCCGGCATGGGCGACAAAGTACTCGACCGTCGAGCTGGTCGAGCTGTCGGGCACGCAAGGCGTCGAATTGCTGAACTGGGTGGTGGCGCGCGGCATGCTGCCGGAGAAGGTGAGCAAGCAGCATTCCAACTACCACATCCCGATCTCGAATACGGCAACCGGGATGATGCTGCTGGAGCCTGCGGCGTAAACCGCCGCAGGACGTCTCAAGCCTAGAACGGGCGTACGGACAGCGTGCCGAACACGATCGCGGCGATGACAGCGAAGGCGCTGTAGAACGCGACGAGGTGCAAATTCGCTCCGGTCCGCCGGAGCGATCGCGCATAGAGGTGCAGTCTGGCTTCCGCCGATAGTTCGCGCATGGTCGATCTCCAACGCCCCATTCGCTGGCATATGAAGGATCAATCGCGCCGGTAGACAAGACAGAAGCAGAAATAGCGATGGGGGCGCTGTCCAGAACGCCCATCGCAGCGGAAAGTTTCCTCGAAATTCCCGGTTCCGGGAATTTTATTCGTTCAATTTGGAACCGACTGGAACCGATTCCCGAGCCAAATCCGGCGCTTAATAGACGTCGGCCTGGAACCGCCCTGTCTTCTTGAGGTCGGCGACGAAAGCCACCGCCTCGTCGGTCGAGCGCGCCCCGAACTGGGCGACGATGTCGACCATGGCGCGTTCGACGTCCTTGGCCATGCGCTTGGCATCGCCGCAGATGTAGATATGGGCGCCTTCGGCGAGCCAGGTCCAGAGCTCGCGGCCGAGCTCGCGCATGCGGTCCTGCACGTAAAACTTCTTCTCGCCGTCGCGCGACCAGGCCAGCGACAGACGCGTCAGGAGACCCGACGTCTTCAGGGCGTTGAGCTCGTCCTTGTAGAAGAAATCGCAGTCGCTGCGCTGATGGCCGAAGAACAGCCAGTTCTTACCGGGGGCGCCGGTCGCCTTGCGGTCGAGCAGGAAGGCGCGGAACGGCGCAACGCCGGTACCCGGACCGATCATGATGACCGGCGTCTTCGGATCCTGCGGCAGCGCGAAGCCATGGGCCTTCTGCACATAGACCTTCAGCTTCTCGCCTTCCGCGATGCGCTCGCCGAGGAAGGTCGAGGCGACGCCGA
>NZ_PPPT01000320.1 GCF_006483445.1 Bradyrhizobium guangdongense
CTCGCGCGCGCGGAGACGGGAAGCCCCGTCGAGCGCGCGATGATCCGCGCATTGCCTGCGCCTACGTAGTGAAATCCTCAAGGGCGATGTGACCGAATTGTCACGTCCATAGCGAATTCTTGGGCGGCAGCCGAGTCCCTGTTTTCCCGGCCCGCCGGTCGGATATCCTCATGCAGGCGGCGGGGATATGGGGCATGTTATCGCGCGGCGTCCAATCGATTGCACTGGGATTGCCAGTCGTGCTGCTTGCAGCCGGGCCTGTTCGGGCGCAAGCGCCACAAGCCATGCCGTCTTGGTATGTGGGTCTCTCAGGCGGTTTCGGTCATGCAGGATCCAGCCCCGTTGATGCCACCAGCGGTTTCTACCATGGCTCTATCGAGGGACTGACGCCCGCGTACGCAGGCATTTATGGTGGCGTCGAACTTGCTCGGTTCGGCAGTTGGGCCTGGAGCGCAGGTCCAATGCTAGACGTTATGTTCAATACGTCGGCCGATTTTCGTGGAGTCGGCGGCGGCTTGCCGCTGACTGGACACGGCTCACTCACTCAAGCCAACTTTCTCGGCCTTTCACGTTTTCGGACGCCCATCGGAAACGGAGTCGACCTGTCGCTATTTGCGGGCGCTGGCGTTTCTGCGGTGCGACCAACCGGCGCACCGACTGGTTCCGGTGGACCGCAAATCGTCGGTAGCGACGCCGCTGTCGCGCTTCGCGTCGGTGCCGAAATTATACGTCAGATCAGCGACACCGTCGCGGTCGGTGCGCAGGTTGCATATCAGCGAACTGGCGGGGTTAAGCTTTCCACGACTTTGCCGGGCGAGCGGTTCGACTTCGCTCCGCGCGATACGTTTCTTACAAGTTTCACGATCAGCTTCAATCCGCCGCCGCCGGTCAGGCCAGAGCCGCCGCGCTCCACGTCTCGCGAAAGGCCGCAGGGCCCCCGTCAAGGTAATGCGCGACCCAAGCCGCCGCCGCTGCTGGGAGCAAAAGGACCGTGCAAGTTTGCGTATGGGTTTTTTTTCGGTGCGGCAAATCTGAAGAGCATTAAGGATCCGGAGGTCAGGAAAGAAAAGGAAGCCGAGTATAACCAAGCGAAGAGTAGCGCAGAGGCGATGACCGATGTCCTCAAGAACGGTTGGGGCTTTCCGGCGTTCAGACCTACGATAAATGAAGACGTGACTCGTCGAGCAATTTTGCGAGCGTTCGACGTTGTGCTGGAACAAATCAAGGACCGGGGAGCCGATGAAGATTGCTTTGTGAAATTGCACTTCCAAGGGCATGGTTTCAATTGGGGCAAGGGCGCGGTCGCTGGACCAGGAGAAATGGGCCCAAAGGTCAACCCAACCGACGAGCATATTGGCATCGAAGGCGCAGGTGGACTGAATGACACCGTCTGGGACTACGAAGTCGAAGACTACCTTCAGAAGATCAGCGATGCGCTCAAATCAAAAGGAAAAAACTCTGCTCTTATTGTTCAAGCTGACTTCTGCTGGGCGGAGGGAATCTTCGGGCGCTTTGCGGAGAAACCGGCAAGTAACATGCAACTGGCATGGTCGTCTTCCAAAAAGAAAAGCCTTTGCCAGCGACCTCTTCCGAATGCGCCTACACCCTTCACCACCGGATTTGCGAATGCGTTTGAAGACGGCAAGAAGCCGACGGTTCAAGAAGCCCACAAATCAGCTTCTGAAATGCCCACCATTCGTGAAATGAATCCCGCCTACAAGTCAGGCGGTTCAGAATCGGTCCGTCCGTCGAAATAGCAGAATCGAGCAGCGGTAGAATCGCTCAGCGAAGTGTCGCGTCAGCAGAGAACTGATCGGTCAGGCCTCGCTAGCCAGCTGCCAGGAACTCACAATACCAATCTTACGTGCGGACGCCGTAGCAGATGCCAAGCCGCGACGCAGGCGAAGCTCGCTAGAACGGGATATCCTCCATATCGCCAGGGTGTATGTTCTCGGCCTACTAATCTGCTTGACGGAGCAGGTGCCATCGCCCGCCTGCTGAAGGAGCCGGCCATGACCTATTTCGATCTCGGGGCGTACAGCCGCAAGATCAGCACGTCCTCGCCTGAAGCCCAGCTCTGGTTCGACAGGGGGCTCAACTGGGTGTTTGGCTTCA
>NZ_PPPT01000321.1 GCF_006483445.1 Bradyrhizobium guangdongense
GTTCATCACGCTCGACGACGTCAGTTGAAAGTTCAGCTCGGCGCCGGCCGGCACCGTCAGCGTATTCACCGTGGCGATGCGCTGGTCGGGATAGATGAACAGCCATTTCCAGTCGAGCGATACGGCCTGGATGCGCACCGGGCTGCCCGTCCCCGGCACCGGTGCCGCAGGATCAAGCTTATGCGAGCCGATCCAGGCGACGCCGCCGAGCAGGATCACGGTCAGCGCCGGGATCGACCACACCACCAGCTCGATGCGGCCGGAATAGACGAAGTTCGGCTGGTAGCGCGCCCGCGGATTGCCCTCGCGAAACCAGAAGGCGAACGCCAGGATCGCGATAATGGTCGGCACCACGATCGTCAGCATGATGAAGACGGAATCGACGAGGATGGTGCTGTTGGCGGCGGCGACAGGTCCCTGCGGATCGAGGAGATTCATCGGCGATGCCAATCGCGATTGGAGAGCCCCGAAAGCGAACGTAGCGCGGATGCGGTCCCGCGACAAATGCCGGCGCACGGCGAAGGTTCCAAAACCCGGGGAGCAGCCATGCACCGGGCGCTGCGACAACACCAATTCCGCGCGGTGACAAATGGATGACGGCGCAATGCCCGGCCTTCTCTCGCCGCGAAGCCGTTGCTATCGTGCGGGAAAACAACGGCAACAAAACAGCGGGATGAAACGACATGCAGGGCCCTGAAGACGATGCCGGCCTCACCGGCAGGGTTGCGCTGATCAGCGGCGGAGGCGCAGCCGGCGACGGCATCGGCAATGGCCGGGCAGCCGCCATCCTGCTGGCGCGGGCGGGCGCCAAGGTGCTGGTCGCCGATCGCGACATCAAGCTCGCCGAGCGCACCGTCGAGATGATCGTCGCCGAAGGCGGCACCGCCGCGGCACATGGCGGCGACGTGACCCAGGAGAGCGATTGCAAAGAGCTCGTCGAAGCCGCGCTCGATCGCTGGGGTCGGCTCGACCTGCTCGACAACAATGTCGGTATCGGCAGCCGCGGCAGCGTGGTCGACGAGGCGCCCGAGCAGTATCGCCGCGTCATGCAGGTCAATGTCGAGAGCATGTTCTTGCTGTCGAAATATGCGATCCCCGCCATGATCCGGACCGCCAAGGGCGGCGCCATCGTCAACATCTCCTCGATCTCGGCGCTGCGGCCCCGCGGACTGACGACCTACACGACGTCGAAGGCCGCGATCATCGGGCTCACCCGCGCCATGGCTGTCGATCACGGCCGCGACAACATCCGCGTCAACTGCATCTGCCCCGGGCCGATGTACACGCCGATGGTCTATGCAAGCGGCATGAGCGAGACCGCGCGCGCCAATCGCGCCCGGGCGTCGCTGCTCAAGACCGAGGGCACCGGCTGGGATGTCGGCCATGCCGTCAAATTCCTGCTCAGCGATTTCGCGCGCTACATCACCGGCCAGGTGCTGGTGGTCGACGGCGGCGTGACGCTGCAAGCGCCCGAACGTGAGTCACAAGACCACTGACAAGAATACTGAAAGGACTTTTCGGATGGCCCGCCTGCCCTATCTCGAGGCCGACCAGGTCGCGCCTGAATATCGCGACATGCTCAAGCGCAACACCAATCTGCACAAGCTGCTGGTCAACTCGCCGGAGATGGCGCGCGCCTTCAACGGCGTCGGCGGCTTCATCCGTTTCAAGAGCAAGCTCGATCCGCGGCTGCGGGAGCTGGCGATCCTGCAGGTCGGCTGGCTGGAGAAGTCGGAATATGAGTTCACCCATCATGTGAAGATCGGCCGCGAGTTCGGCGTTACCGACGATGACATCGCCGGCCTGATGGCGGAGACCGAAGGCAAGCCGTCGAGACTGGAGCCGCTGGCGAAGGCGATCCTCAGGGGTGCGCGCGAGATGGTGCGCGAGCTCGCGATGTCGGAGGCGACGTTTGCCGAGATCAAAAAACATCTCTCCGACGAGCACATGGTCGACCTCGTGCTGACCATTGCCTTCTACTGCGCCGTGGTGCGGGTGCTCGCGACCATGAAGATCGACAACGAACCCACTTACAAAGAGGTACTCGAGCAGTACCCGCTTCAGGGAGTGAACTGACATGCGCTTGAAGGACAAGGTCGCCATCGTGGTCGGGGCCGGCCAGAGCCCCGGCGAAGGCATGGGCAATGGCCGCGCCACCGCGCTCACCTTCGCGCGCGAGGGTGCAAAGGTGCTGTGCGTGGACCATCATCTGGAGTCCGCGCAGGAGACGGTTGCGCTGATCGCCGAGAAGCAAGGCGTCGCCGCCGCCTTCAAGGCCGACGTAACCAAGACCGCTGATATCAAGGCGATGGTGGCGGATGCGCAGGCGCGCTGGGGCCGGATCGACATCCTCCACAACAATGTCGGCGTCAGCCTCGCCGGCGGCGATGCGGAGCTGCTGCAGCTGACCGAAGAGGCGTTCGACCGCGTCGTCGCGATCAACCTCAAGAGCTGCATCCTCGCGGCCAAGGAGGTGATCCCGATCATGCGCGCGCAGAAAAGCGGCGCGATCATCAACATCTCCTCGATGGCGGCGATCACGACCTATCCCTACGTCGCCTACAAGGCGACGAAGTCGGCGATGATCGCCTTCACCGAGCAGCTCGCCTACCAGAATGCCGAGCACGGCATCCGCGCCAACGTCATTTTGCCCGGCCTGATGAACACGCCGATGGCCGTCGACACCCGCGCCCGTGAATGGCACAAGACCCGCGCTGAGGTCGAAGCCGAACGCGACAGCAAGGTCCCGCTGCGCAGGAAGATGGGCACCGGATGGGATGTCGCGAACGCCGCGCTGTTTCTGGCGTCGGACGAGGCGAATTTCATCACCGGCGTGACGCTGCCGGTGGACGGCGGGGCGAGCGTGAGGCGGGGGTAGCTGTGTCTTCCGCCTCTCCCCGCTTGCGGGGCCGCGACGAGCTTCGCTCGCGCTGAGAGGGTTGGGGTGAGGG
>NZ_PPPT01000322.1 GCF_006483445.1 Bradyrhizobium guangdongense
GGTGATCGCCTGCCGGATCCACCACGTCGCGTAGGTCGAGAACTTGTAGCCGCGGCGGTACTCGAACTTGTCGACCGCCTTCATCAGGCCGATGTTGCCTTCCTGGATCAGGTCGAGGAACTGCAGGCCGCGGTTGGTGTATTTTTTCGCGATCGAGATCACCAGACGGAGGTTGGCTTCCACCATCTCCTTCTTGGCCTGGCGTGCCTCGCGCTCGCCCTTCTGCACGGAGTGCACGATCTTGCGGAATTCGCCGATCTCCAGACCCGTCAGCGCCGCGAGCTGATGCACCTCATGGCGGAGGTCCTTGATGCGGTCCTTCTCGTGATGGACGAAGTTCTTCCAGCCCTTGGCCGAGAGTTTCGAGACACGGTTGAGCCAGCGCGGATCGAGCTCCGAACCCTGGTAGTTGCGCAGGAAGTCGTCGCGGGCGACGCCATGGCTGTCAGCAAGGCGCATCAGGCGGCCCTCGTGGGACACGAGGCGCTTGTTGATGTCGTAGAGCTGCTCGACCAGTGAATCGATGCGGGCCTGGTTGAGGCGCAGCGACTTCACCTCGACGATGATCTCGTCCTTCAGCTTGCGGTACTTGCGCTCCTGGTGCGGCGAGAGCGACGGGCCGTGCGAGGTGCTCTCGAGCTGGTTCTGGATGTCCTGCTCTTGCAGCTTGCGCAGCTTCTTGTAGTTGTCGGCGATCTTGTCGAAGATCTCGACGACCTTCGGCTTGAGCTCGGCCTCGATGGCCGCAAGCGACATCTGGTTCTCGAACTCGTCGTCCTCGTCCATATCGGCTTCGGCGGCGGATTCGGCCGGATCCTTCTCGGCTTCGCCGGCATTGGGGACGCCGGGCGCAGCACGGAACGGGGTCGGCGCCGGCGGAGCGGCGGGCGGCGCGACGACGGGCGCAGCGCCGGCGGCGGCCTCAGCGGGTGCCTCGCCGTTTTCGCCGGCGGGACCGGCGATCATCGCATTGTTCATGCCGCCCTTGGCGTCGGGCCCGGCATAGGTCGCTTCGAGATCGATGATGTCACGGAGGAAGATCTTTCCCTCGTTGAGCTCATCGCGCCAGATGATGATAGCCTGGAAGGTCAGCGGGCTTTCGCAGAGGCCCGCGATCATCGCCTCGCGGCCGGCCTCGATGCGCTTGGCGATGGCGATTTCGCCCTCGCGGGAGAGCAGCTCGACGGTGCCCATCTCGCGCAGATACATGCGCACGGGATCGTCGGTGCGTTCGCCCGGCTCGCTCTTCTTGACTTCGGTGACGGCCTTCTGCGTGACCTCGACGAGCTCGTTGTCGGT
>NZ_PPPT01000323.1 GCF_006483445.1 Bradyrhizobium guangdongense
GCGCGCGGGCAAGATCGGCCTGGGCTTCGGAAAGCTCCGCCGGCGCCTCGCCGATCATCGGACGGGTGTCATAGTCGAATCGCGGCATGACGCGGCCGTCGGCATAGAGGCCGAAATCCATCTGATACCAGAGCCCGAGATGCGGCTGGGCACGCCGCATGTCATCGCGCAATTCGCGCAGCAGCGGCTCGATCTTTCCGGCCTCTTCGACCGGCTGCCGGCCGCGGCGAAGGACGCTGGCCTGAAACTGGTTGCCGACGATCGCGACCTCGAAATGCGTCTTGTCCCAGGGGTTCTTGCCCTTGGGCAAATGTGCGGCGAGCCGCCAGCCGAGCTCGGCCATCATCGGATGGTTCGACCAGTAATTTTCGCGGTCGCTGCACCATTTTTCCATCCAGCGACGGAAGTCCGGCTGTTCGGACGCGCTTCCGGTCATTGTTTCGAGATCGTCGGTGCCGAGGCGCGCTGCGAGCCAGTGCGCCAGCTCGTCGGTCGTGTCATCCACATCCTCATGCGGCAGGAAATCGCTCCAATGGTCGTCGAATTTCTGCAGGGCGATTTTTGCGAGCAGACCTCGAAGCGATGGGGCGAGAATGTCGTACTGCCCTTCCGAGCCCAGCACCACGATCGGCGCATCTGACTGATCCGGTCCGGCACCATACCAGGCGCCGACCTCAGACCCTTCAGGCAATCGCATGAACAGCGCGAACTTGTCACGCAGCGGGCTGCCGTCGACGATCGGCGCGCCGTCGGAAAACTGTCCCATCAGCCCGTAGCAGCCGACGCTGCCCCAGGGCCGCCCCTCGAGCCAGCCGGCAAAGCCGAGCAGCAGCGGCGGTACCTCCGTGCCCGGCGGAAATGCCCTGCGAATGCTGTCGATATCAATGTGATAGGGTTGTTCGGACACTGGCGCCCCTGCCGAAGAATCTCTCGTGTCTTGGTCGCGCGGCCGGCCTGCCCGGTTCGAACCGATCCGCGTCCCGAAAACACAAACACGCGAGGCCGAAAATGGTTCGGCGCGAGGCGCAGGCGA
>NZ_PPPT01000324.1 GCF_006483445.1 Bradyrhizobium guangdongense
GCGGACCGGCTCGAGGAATTTGATCTCGGCCCATTTTCCGTCCGGCGGGGCGCCGTTCTCTTTCAGCATCTTGCGAACGGTTTCGCGTAACTCACGGAGTTCGCTCGCGGTCGAGCCGACGACCTGACTTGCCATGATGGATGAGGAGGCCTGGCCAAGTGCGCAGGCCTTCACGTCATGGGCGAAGTCGGTGACGGTGTCTCCATCCATCTTGAGATCGACCTTCACGGTCGAGCCGCACAGTTTGGAATGGGCCGTTGCGGTCGCATCGGGGTCGGAAAGCCGGCCGAGACGTGGAATATTGCCGGCCAGTTCGATGATCCGCTTGTTATAAATGTCGTTCAGCATGTGATGGAGTCCAGCACTTCCCAACCGGATCGGCCTTGGCGGGCACCGTCCACGGTCCTATATAGGGTCGGAACTGGCGGAAAAACAGTCCAGCCGTGCTGTCGGCGGTGGTCCAGAACCACGCAGGCAGCGTTATGGTGAGGGACCGTTCGGCGCCAGGATCGGTTGTTCTCTTCAGGCGTCTGGCGGCATTCCGCCCCGTCTGCCGGTGACACTCCGGCTGAAAGGCCGGTCGAACGGAGTCGATATGGACGCTTTGATCAAATCCATCCGCCCAGGCAAGCCTTCCGACAAGCAGCCCGAGGGCCGCCCGGCGGAGCTCGATCCTGCCGAATTCATGGCTGCCGCCGTTCGCGCCGACCAGCCGCGCCCCGCGCGCGCCGAGGCGGAAGAGGCCGTCAAGACGTTGCTCGCCTATATCGGCGAGAACACCCAGCGCGAGGGCCTGCTCGATACGCCCCGCCGCGTGGTCGAGGCCTTTGACGAGCTCTATCAGGGCTACCATCAGTGCCCGGCCGAGGTGCTCGACCGCACCTTTGGCGAGACCGCCGGCTATGACGACTTCGTGCTGGTGCGCGACATCGAGTTCACCTCGCAATGCGAGCATCACATGATGCCGTTCTACGGCAAGGCGCACATCGCCTATACGCCGGTCGAGCGCGTCGTGGGCCTGTCGAAGCTCGCGCGTCTGACCGACATCTTCGCGCGCCGGCTGCAGACCCAGGAGCACCTGACCGCGCAGATCGCGGCCGCCATCGACGAGGTGTTGAAGCCGCGCGGCGTTGCCGTGCTGGTCGAGGCGGAGCATACCTGCATGTCGGTGCGCGGCGTCGCCAAGCATGGTGCGATGACGTTCACCAGCCGCTTCACGGGCATGTTCCGCGACAACCCGGCGGAGCAGGCCCGCTTCCTGTCCCTGGTGCGAGGCACGCGCTGATCCTCGCCAGTTACTTGCGAGGATCAGCGCGTGCC
>NZ_PPPT01000325.1 GCF_006483445.1 Bradyrhizobium guangdongense
TCGCCGCGCTGGTGGTGGGTGTCGACTTCATCGACAACTCCGCGGCCAACCGGGTGCTGACCAACCTCAACGCTGCCTCGAGCACGCTGCGGTCGGAATCCTCCACGCTGGGTTCGAACCTCTCGGTCGTGCAGGTGCGTCAGGACTTCAACAAGAACCTGATCAACGTGCTGCAGACCGGCTCGTCGAACCTGACCTTGGCCGACACCAACGTCGAAGCGGCGAACAGCCAGGCGCTGTCGACCCGTCAGTCGATCGCGGTCTCCGCACTCTCGCTGGCCAACCAGTCGCAGCAGAGCGTGCTGCAGCTGCTCCGCTAATCAGCGGCGGACATCTCAGGAAAAATAGGGCGGCGGGGCTTCGGCCCCGCCACTTTTTCGTCGGCGTAGCGGATGGAAGAATCCCGGCGTCCGCGCAGCAACGCGACCGGTTCTCTAACCTCTCGTTATGGTTAACGGATCGCAAGTGCCGCACGTCGCGGCGGAAAACGCAAGCGACTCAATGGGGGTGCTCGATGCGCCAAGCGTTCTGAGGCCTTCATGGTGAATCGATACTGAAAAAATGGGTTCCATTTTCAGATTTCGTTAGAGGCTTTGCGGGAAGCTTCCACCCGTCGCGCGATGAAGTTCGCGGTCGGAGCGACACGTAGTACCAGAAGGTAGTAGACATGTCCGGTATCGTTCTCTCTGCGTCAGTTCGCCAGAACCTGCTGTCGCTGCAGTCGACCGCTGATCTCCTCGCCACCACCCAGAATCGCCTGTCCACCGGCAAGAGTGTCAACACCGCGCTCGACAATCCGACCAACTTCTTCACCGCACAGTCGCTCGACAACCGCGCCAGCGACATCAACAACCTGCTCGATGGCATTGCCAACGGCGTGCAGGTGCTGCAGGCCGCCAACACCGGCATCACCTCGTTGCAGAAGTTGATCGACAGCGCCAAGTCGATCGCCAACCAGGCGCTGCAGACCACGGTCGGTTACTCCACCAAGTCCAACGTCTCGACTACGGTTGCGGGGGCAACCGCTGCCGATCTGCGCGGCACCACGAGCTTTGCCAGCACAACCGCCTTGAGCAATGTGCTCTACACAGGCGCGGCGGGCGGCACGACACCTGCGACGACGAATTCGGCCCTCGGTGCGCTGACGGGTACCCGGACGGGCGCAGCCGCGACCGCCGGCGACGGCTCGACGGCACTGACCGCCGCCATCACCCTGCTGGGCACCGGCACCAGTGCCACCGGCCTGGTCGGCAACGCCCAGCCCGCGGACGGCGACACGATCACCGTCAACGGCCACACCATCACTTTCCGTGCGGGCACTGCTCCGGCAAGCACCGCAGTTCCGTCCGGCTCGGGCGTGTCCGGCAACATCGTCACCGATGCAAGCGGCAACTCGACGATCTATGTCGGCACCACGGGTACCCCGACCGGCTCGGTCGGCGACCTCTTGACCGCGATCGATCTTGCAAGCGGCGTGAGGAGCGCCTCGATTACCGCCGGTGCCGCGACCATCAGCCTCAACATCGGTCAGATTGCGTCCTCGGTCGCGGGCGGCATCGTCACACTGAAGAGCTCGACGGGCGCCGACTTGAGCGTCACCGGCAAGGCCGATCTGCTGAAGGCTCTCGGTCTCAGCACGGCGACCGGTGGCGGCAACGCGACCGTCTCCGCGACGCGCCCCACCAGCCTGGGCTCGCTCAGCGCGTTGATCGCTGACGGTTCGACGCTCAACGTCGACGGCCACGTCATCACGTTCAAGAACGCGGCGACTCCCGCTGCTGCGTCTCTGAGCCCGGGCTATGGTGTGTCCGGCTTCGTCGTCACCGACGGCAATGGCAACTCGACGATTTATCAGCAGGGCGCCTCGGTTACCGACGTCCTGAACGCGATCGACCTTGCCACTGGCGTCCAGACCGCCAGCATCGCTGCCAACGGCACTGCGACGCTGTCGACGGCAACCGGACAGT
>NZ_PPPT01000326.1 GCF_006483445.1 Bradyrhizobium guangdongense
GCTGGATGCCGGCATTGTTCATCAGGATATCGGTGCCGCCGAACCGCGCGCGCACCGCGCTCTCCAGTTCCGTCACGCTCTCCGGTCTGCTGACATCGACGCACGATGCCATCACATTCGCGCGACCCGCAATCGATGACAGTTTTGTTTCGGCCTCCGCCAGCCGCCCCTGGTCGACATCGGCGATGCAGACCTTCATGCCCAGCTCAGCGAATTTCAGCGCAGCCGCGAGCCCGATGCCGGCGGCGCCCCCGGTGATCACGGCGACATTGTCTTTGGACATGGCGGGATGCGGCATGGATTTTCTCCGGCGAGGGTGGCGCTGCAACTGCGTCGACCTATATCACGGCGAGCGTTTGACCACGACCGGGATGCATGGGAGGTCTACGTGCGGCGCGACCACGAGGCGGCTTTACGCAAAATCCCCCGCGCTGTAGTTTTGGTGCCATAACGATCCCGCCCAGATCGACCCCATCAAACACGAGTCCAAGAAACCTAGAGGGAGTGCAGCCATGGCTGTGACGCAGGCTATTCCGATCACGCGCCATCCGTTCGCCAACGGGTCCTACAAGCAGATGCTGATCGACGGCAAGTGGGTCGACGCGGCCTCCGGTAAGCGTTTCGAGACCCACAACCCCGCGACCGGCGAACTTCTCGCGACCGTTGCCGAGGGCGACAAGGAAGACATCGACCGTGCGGTCGCCGCCGCCCGCCGCGCCTTCGAAGGACCCTGGAGCAAGGTCAAGCCGTTCGAGCGGCAGAACCTGCTGTTGAAGCTCGCCGATCTCGTCGAGAAGAATTTTGACGAATTGTCGCAGCTCGACACGCTCGACATGGGCGCGCCGGTCAGCCGCACCCGCGCCTATCACCTGCGTGCCGTCGGCATGCTGCGCTACTACGCCGGCCAGACCACCGCGATCCATGGCGAGACCATCGAGAATTCGCTGCCCGGCGAGATCTTCTCCTACACGCTGAAGGAGCCGGTCGGCGTCGTCGGCGCCATCATTCCCTGGAACGGCCCGCTCACCGCGACGATCTGGAAGATCGGTCCGGCGATTGCAACCGGCTGCACCGTGGTGCTGAAGCCGGCGGAAGAGGCGCCGCTGACGTCGCTGCGCATCGCCGAGCTCGCGATGGAAGCGGGCGTGCCGGCGGGAGTCATCAACGTCGTGCCGGGCTATGGCGAGACCGCGGGTGCCGCACTTGCCTCGCATCACGACGTCGACAAGGTCGCCTTCACCGGCTCGCATGTCACCGGGCAGGCGATCATTCGTGCGTCGGCCGGAAATCTGAAGCGCGTGTCGCTCGAGCTCGGCGGCAA
>NZ_PPPT01000327.1 GCF_006483445.1 Bradyrhizobium guangdongense
TCTGAAAAGCAAATGCCCGCCGGTGATCAGCCGACGGGCATTTGCTTTTCAGATTGCGATAGCAGTGCACTCAACTCGATTTGCGACCTGTGAGGCCGAGCGTGCTTTGAGTACATTGTTCACCGCTGGAAGGAACACCCGCCTATCACCCTCCCACCGTCGCCAGCGCCGCGTTCAGCGTCGCGCTCGGGCGCATGATGGCCTCGCGCTTTTTGGAGTCAGGCAGATAGTAGCCGCCGATATCAGCGGGCACGCCTTGCACGGCGGCGAGCTCCGCGATGATCTTCTCCTCGTTGCCGGCGAGCGCGTCGGCCAACGGCTTGAAGCGCGCCTGGAGGACGGGGTCCTCGGTCTGGGCCGCAAGCTCCTGGGCCCAGTACATCGCGAGGTAGAACTGGCTGCCGCGGTTGTCGAGCTCGCCGGTCTTCGGCGACGGCGACTTCCTGTTGTCCAGGAGTTTGCCGGTGGCGGCATCCAGCGTCTTGGCGAGAAGTTTGGCTTGCGGGTTGCGCGTCTTCAGGCCGAGGTCTTCCAGCGAGACGGCGAGCGCCAGGAACTCGCCGAGCGAATCCCAGCGCAGATGGTTCTCCTCCACCAGTTGCTGCACGTGCTTCGGCGCCGAGCCGCCGGCGCCGGTCTCGTACATGCCGCCGCCGGCCATCAGCGGCACGATGGACAGCATCTTGGCCGAGGTGCCGAGCTCCATGATCGGGAACAAATCGGTCAAATAGTCGCGCAGGATGTTGCCGGTGGCGCTGATGGTGTCTTGGCCCCGAATAACGCGCTCCAGCGTGTAGCGCATGGCGCGCACCTGGCTCATGATCTGGATGTCGAGGCCGCTGGTGTCGTGCTCATGCAGGTACATCTTGACCTTGGTGATGAGCTGCGCCTCGTGCGGACGGTACGGATCGAGCCAGAACAGGACCGGCATGCCGGAGTTGCGGGCGCGGGTCACGGCGAGCTTCACCCAGTCCCGGATCGCGGCATCCTTGACCTGGCACATGCGCCAGATGTCGCCCTGCTCGACGTCCTCGCTGAGCAGCACCTCGCCGGTGGCGAGATCGGTGATGTTGGCGACGCCGTCTTCGGGGATTTCAAAGGTCTTGTCGTGCGAGCCGTATTCCTCGGCCTGCTGCGCCATCAGGCCGATATTGGGCACGGTGCCCATGGTCTTCGGGTCGAACGCGCCGTGCCACTTACAGAAATTGATCATCTCCTGGTAGATGCGGGCAAACGTGCTTTCCGGCATCACCGCCTTGACGTCCTTCAGGCGGCCGTCGGCGCCCCACATCTTGCCGCCGTTGCGGATCATGGCGGGCATGGATGCATCGACGATGATGTCGTTGGGCGAGTGGAAATTGGTGATGCCCTTGGCCGAATCGACCATCGCGAGCTCGGGGCGGTGCTCGTGGCAGGCATGCAGGTCGCGCTTGATCTCGTCCTGCTTGCTCTGCGGCAGGGTCGCGATCTTGTTGTAGAGGTCGACCATGCCGTTGTTGACGTTGACGCCCAGCTCCTCGAACAGCGCGCCGTGCTTTTCGAAGGCGTCGCGGTAGAAGATCTTCACGCAGTGGCCGAACACGATTGGGTGCGACACCTTCATCATGGTGGCCTTGACGTGCAGCGAGAACATCACGCCGGTCTTGTAGGCGTCCTCGATCTCACGCTCGTAGAACTCCAGCAGCGCCTTCTTGCTCATGAACATGGAGTCGATCACCTCGCGGTCCAGCAGCGACACTTTTGGCTTGAGCACGATCGTCTTGCCGCTCTTCGTGATCAGCTCCATCTTGACGTCGCGCGCCTTGTCCAGCGTCATGGATTTTTCGCCATGGTAGAAGTCGCCGTGATGCATGTGCGAGACGTGCGAGCGCGAGGCCTGGCTCCATTCCGCCATGCTGTGCGGGTTCTTGCGCGCGTAGTTCTTCACCGCGAGCGGTGCGCGACGGTCGGAATTGCCCTCGCGCAGCACCGGATTGACGGCGCTGCCGGTGCATTTGGCGTAGCGCGCCCGGATCGCCTTCTCTTCATCCGATTTGGGACTCTCGGGATAATCCGGGATCTTGTAGCCCTTGCCCTGCAGCTCCTTGATGGCCGCCATCAACTGCGCCACCGAGGCGCTGATGTTGGGCAGCTTGATGATGTTGGTGCCGGGCAGCAGCGTCAGCCGGCCGAGCTCGGCGAGGTTGTCGGGCACCCGCTGCGCATCGGTCAGAAATTCCGGAAATTCGCCGAGGATGCGCGCGGCCACCGAGATATCGCTGGTGGTGACGTCGATCCCGGCCGCCGTCGTGAAGGCGCGCACGATCGGCAGGAACGCGACCGTGGCGAGGGCGGGAGCTTCATCGGTCAGCGTGTAGATGATGGTGGACGGCGTCGTGCTCATGCGCTGGCTTTCTCGCGAAGGGTGGGTTCCGGGGTGCAATGGTTTACATCTCTAGCCCCGGCTGGGTAAAGGACGCACGCGCTCACTCGGAATACCGGCTTCCGTCCGATCGGCCTCCAGACGCGCGGCAAGCGAGGAAACGTCGCGTGTCAGCCGAACCTGTAGGGAAGCAGGCGTTCGCCAAAGGCTTCGCCCCGCCAGAGCAATTGCAGGCCCGCGACGATCTCCGCACCGTAGACGGCATAGGGGATTTCGATCGACTTCAGCCAGGGTGCGACCCACTGATTGAGCGGCGTGCCGTCGATGCTGACCAGCTCGCAATCGCCGGGGATCTTCAGGCCGCGCTCGCGCGCACGCCGGTTGACGCCATAGGCGATCTGGTCGCTCACGCAGAGAATGGCGTCCGGCATGTCGCGGCCGCCGAAAACGCGTGCGCCGGCATCGTAGCCGATTTGCAGATGCGATCGCCCGTCCCCATCGGCCCGAATGATCGCGTCTTCGGACCAGCCACGCTGGCGCAGCCTGGCCAAAAAGCCCGACACGCGGTCGCGCGATGCGGACGAGCCGAGGCGCGGGAAGACAACGGCCGGGGCGCGCCGCCCGAGATCGGCAAAATAGTCGGCGACGGCCGCGCCGGCAGCGCGATCGTCGATCCCGACGAACGGGCCCCTGCCGCTCGGATTGCGACGGGTCACGAAGACCGCAGGCGCACCGGAGGCGGAAAGCTCGCTCAAGCCGGGGCTCGCGACCGCCGCAACGAGGACATAGCCGCGCACCATCTGGGCCCGCATCGCGTGGAGATATTCGTCCTGAAGTTCGGGCCGGTCGTGCGTATCGCAGAGGACCATGACGTAGCCGGCCTCGCGCAGCGCGGCCTCGGTCGAGCTTGCGATCGTTGCCATGGCAGGATTGTCGAGATTGGCCGCGATCATCGCCACAAGCTGGCTTTGGCCGCTCTTGAGCGCCCGTCCCACCGGATTCGGCCGGTAGCCGACCGCCTCGATCGCGTCGAGCACCCGCGCCACCGTCGCTGGCGAGGCGCGGCGCATCTCACCGTTGACGATCCGCGATACCGTCGAAACCGAGACGCCCGCCCGGGCCGCGACAGTGGCAAGTGAGACGTCTTCCGGCATGAGCCTCCCTGGGGCTGGTCCGATTGCAACCTATAGACACAGTCGAGCCTTCTTCCGAGACCCGAGAAGTCGTTTTGAACCGGATTGACATATTGGCAAACGTTTGCCAAACTGATTTTGCCCTCGGAAACGCGCGTCGGACGGTTGGCCCGGCTCGCATGCGCTCAGTGGAAAACTGCGCCCCGGGGGCGTGAAAAACGGCATCCGACCCGGTGCCGATAGGGAAGGAAACACCTGCGCCAAAGGACCCCGTCGGAGAACGGGCCTGTTGCGCCAATCTCGCGCGGGCTGACCGGGCCGGCGAGCGTGGAGGAAATTGATCATGCGCGCCGTCAAGCCCGTTATCGCGTCTCTCGTCCTGTCTCTTCTGTCCGCCACCGCATTCAGCGCCCCGGCGTCGGCCGAGACGACCACGATCCGGATGGCCTGGTACTCCGATGGCATCGAAGGCGAGGTGATGGCCGACCTGCTCAAGCGATTCCGCGAGCAGAACAAGGACATCGACGTCGTTTTCGATCAGGTGCCCTACAAGGCGGTCAACGAGAACCTGCCCGTGCAGCTGGCTTCCGGGCAGGGCCCCGACATCGCGCGTGTCGTCGATATGGGCGGCCTGTCCCGCTTCGCGCTCGACATGCGGCCCTATCTCAAGGATCCCGGCTATTGGGAGACGAATTTCGGGCCCTTCCTGGAATGGATGCGCCCGGCGGGCGACACGCAGGCCATTCCGGGCTTCATGACCCAGCTCACCGTCACCGGCCCCTTCGTCAACAAGACCTTGTTCGAGCAGGCCGGGGTCGCGATGCCCGGCGAGAAGGCGACCTGGGAGGATTGGGCGAAGGCGGCGAAGGAGGTTGCGGGCAAGGTCCAGGCGCCATTCCCGCTCGCGGTCGACCGCTCCGGCCATCGCTTCTATGCGCTTGCCATGTCGCAAGGCACGAAGATTTTTGGCGCGAACGGCGAGCCTGATGTGGTGGACGACGGCTTCAAGCGCGCGGCGCAGCTGGTCTACGACTGGCACAAGTCCGGCGTCATGTCGAAGGAGCTGTGGGGCTCGGTCTCCGGCACCGCCTATCGCGCCGCCAACGACGAATTCAAGAACGCACAGGTCGTGATGTACCTGTCCGGATCGTGGCAGATCGCCCAGTTCGCCAAGACCGTGGACAACGCCTTCGACTGGGTGGCGGTCCCCAACCCTTGCGGACCCGGCGGGTGCAGCAGCATGCCCGGCGGCGGCGCTCTCATGGCCTTCAAGACCACCCAGCATCCCAAGGAAGTCGCGCGGCTGATGGATTATCTCGCGAGCGAGCCGGTGCTGGCGGAGTTTTATGCGCGCTCGCTGTTCGTGCCCGGCCATCTCGGGCTCGCCAAGAAAGGCATCGACTATCCAACGGCCAGCCCGGAAGCCGCCGCGGCGCTAAAGGTCTTCACCGCAAGTGCTGCCCAGGTCTCCCCGCTCGCCTACCGGACCCAGGGCTACATCAACAGCCGGATCATCTTCAACGCCGCCATCAGCCGGCTCGGGCAGGCGGTGTCAGGCGAAACGACGCTCGAGGACGCCTACAAGCGCATCACCACCGATGTCGCGCAGCAGATCGCCGAGCGCAACAAGAAGTGACGGCGCAAGACGTGAAGACAGCCGGCTCACAGGATCGAGGGATCGCCGCGATGTCGGACGCTCCGTCCGCCGCCCGGCCGCAGCCCGGCATGGCCGAAGGCGCGCTCGCGCGCGTCGCGGTCCTGCCCGTGGACCTCGCGCTGCGCCTGCTCGATCCGCCGATGCGATGGCTGCAGCGCCTGATCGGTGCGCGACGCATGGCCTATGTGTTCCTGCTGCCCAATTTCGCCTTCTTCGGCCTGTTCGTGTTCCTGCCGATCGGCATCAACGTCGTGTTCTCGGTGACCGGCGGCACGGCGCTGTTTCCCTCAGAGCGCCCCTATGTCGGCACTGAGCAGTTCGGCTACCTGTTCGACTGCGGCTCCTTTCTCGATCCGTCCAGTTGCCGCGAGGATCATTTCTGGCGCGGCGTCGCCAATACGGCGAAATTCGTCGCGTTTCAGGTGACGGCGATGGTGCTGTTCTCGCTCGTCACCGCGCTGATCCTCAACATGAAGATCCGCGGGCGCGGCATTTTCCGCGCGGTCTATTTCTTCCCGGTTCTGCTCTCGCCCGTGGTCGTCGCGCTGATCTGGAAATGGATTTTGCAGCGTGACGGACTGCTCAACGCGGCCCTCACCACGCTCGGCGGTCAGAAGATCCTGTTCTTCGTCGACCCGAGCTGGGCGATGTTCTGGGCGGTGTTCGTCTCGGTGTGGGCGCATATGGGCTTCTACACGCTGATCCTGCTCGCCGGCCTGCAGGCGATCCCGGCGGACCTCTACGAGGCGGCGGAGATGGACGCCACCCCGCGCTGGCGCGTGCTGACACGCATCACGCTGCCGCTGCTGTGGCCCAACATGATCGTCGTGATCGTGCTCGCGCTCATCAAGGGCGCGCAGACCTTCGACGAGGTCTTCGTGCTGACCGGCGGCGGTCCGGGCACCGCGACGCTGATGGTGGTCCAGTACATCTACGAAACCGGCTTCGCCAGCCAGGTGCAGAATTTCGGCCTCGCCGCCGCCGCCTCCGTCGTGCTCGGCCTCGTCCTCTTCGTCCTGACGCTCCTGCAATTCGCCGCCGCGCGGCGCAAAGAGATCTGAGGAGCCGCCATGCGCCTTAGGATTTCGCTTGGGAGTTTGCTCGGTCAACGTCGCAACGGCCCCGGTCGGCCGCTGCACTGGACCGACATCGCGGCCTACGCCTATCTCGCGCTCGGCGTCGTGCTGATGTTCGGCCCGGTGCTGTGGCTGGTGCTGTCATCGTTCAAGACCCAGAGCGCCCTTCTGGAGTTTCCACCGTCGTTCCTGCCCTTCGCCCAGGTCGAAGTGGCGGTGCCAGGCCAGCCGCAGAAGCTGCCGCTGTTCCGCACCACGCTTCCCGACGGCTCGGTCCGCGAGCTGGCGCAGGTTCGGCGGGTAGGCCTCCTCGCCCAGATGGTCGATCCCGCC
>NZ_PPPT01000328.1 GCF_006483445.1 Bradyrhizobium guangdongense
CGGGCATGACGATGTGGAAACGGCTGCGCCCACCTCTCCAGAGACAGATGCGACAAACTTACTCCCTGCCCCTGCAGCTACTGCTCATCCTTCGGCGGCATCCGCGGCGGCGGCAGCGGCGTGAACACGGCGGCCCCGGCGTCGGTCGGCGCCTTGAACTCGCCGGTCGAGGAATCCCCGCCCGTGGTCTCCAGAATGATTTTTGGCGTGACGTATTCGCGGACCATGTCGATGATGCTGCCGTCGCCGCCGCCGAAATCGGCGGCGCGCCCCCCTTGGGGATGGCCGGCCTTGATCTCGTTCTCGGCGGCATGGGTTTTTTCGGCGAGCGCGTCGCTGTAGGGCACGCGGTAGGCCCGGGGGATTGCGCTCGGGCGATTGTCCTCGTCGAGCTCCTCGACCCAGAGATAGATCGCGCCGGGCTCGCCCTGCAGCGTATGCGGCTCGACGATGCGGGCATGCAGGAGCTTGAAGGTCACAGGCAGCCGCGCCGTGGTGGCCCAGCCCAAAAGGCCGCGCATCTCGGTGAAGCTGATGACGTAGAACGCGCTGGTCACGACGACGGCGACGGCCTTCAGCGACCAGTGCAGCCGCGCATAGACCAGCACGAGCAGCAGGAGTGCGCCGATGATCGCGTAGGCGACCGACAGCGTGAGGATGACCGTTTGCAGACTAGTCACGGCGTATCCTCTTGGCGTTGCTGCTCACACCGGTATTCGGGTCGAGATCAGCCCCGTTGCGCCAACCGCTGCGGAACGTCTCGAGCAGCGATTTCGGCCGCTGGCTCACATCGACGACTTTGCCTTCGCTATCGATCCGGAACCGCACCGCGGTCTTCTCGTCGCCGGTGTGGTCGACCGTGAACTTGTTGTCGAAAATGACCTGCGCGACCGGGTTGAGCTTTTGCACCTTCACGTTCGCCTGCACCGGCTCGCCGGTCGTCGCTGCAAAATGCGAGACGTTGACGGTGTATTCGCCGGCGAGGATGCCGCGCACGGTGACGATCTCCTCGCGGATGGGCGAGGCGATCTTCTTGCCGTTGACGATGATGAAGTCGTTGGCGCCGCCGCGATCGTCGCGGTCGAGCGTCAGGAATCCGGCCTCGCGGTGGCGATACCAGGCGATGTTCCCTGCGGGGTCCTGCACGAACAGGTCGAGATCATCGGGATGATTGTCCGGCCAGTCCATGGTGATCATGAACTCGGCCTTGGAGTCGATCTTGCCGTCCTTGGCGTCGGGCGAGACCGCGAGCAGCGCGAGGAAGAACAGAAACGCGATCACCTGGAGTGCCTTGAACAGCATCACGCCGAGGGGATCGAACGGCTCCTCGCGCGGCCAGAGGCCGAAATCGTCCATCATGGCGCGGTTCCCGGCCCCTTCGTCGCTCCCTTGTCAGCGCCTTTGCGTTCGAGCGCGGGCGTCACATAGGTCTCGGTCATCATGACGGCGTCGGAGAACACGCGCTGGGTTGCGGCATCCAGCATGTAATACTGGATGCGGACCAGGATCGAGCCGACGAGGCCCGCAAGCGTGGTGTACATCGCGACCGCCATGCCGTCGCTCATCAGCCCCATCGAGGTCTTCATCGCGGCCTTGTCGGCCGCATCGAGCGTTGCGATCGGCGCCAGCATGATGATGAAGCCGATGATGGTGCCGAGCAGGCCGAGCTTCATCAGCGTATCCGAGACGAAGGCGCCAAAGCCGTTGGAGCCGCGGAGGCGATCCGCGAGTGTTCGGAGCAACAGCGTCTGGTCCACCGCGCGATAGTCCTGCGCCGCCGCCTTCGTTGCTAGACTCGCGATGTGGTCCTTGACCAAGCCCGGCGGCAGTGACGTCGCACCCGGCTCCAGCGCCTTGACGCCGTCGGCTGAGGCCAGCACCGCGCGGCAGCGACGCGCCGCCGCCCCTTCGCGGGCAATCGTGCGGGTGCGCCAGAAGCAGTGGCCGCAGGTGACGATGTAGAGGAGCGCGATCAGGCTCGAAATGTAGGTTCGGTCGGAGACCACCATCAGGCGGATCAGGCCGTAGCGCCAGAGCAGCACGACCGCGAAGATCGAGAGGCCGGTAAAGATCATCCAGAGCAGCAGCGCGCTGCGCTCGGACGCATCGTCGCCGGCGGGCGC
>NZ_PPPT01000032.1 GCF_006483445.1 Bradyrhizobium guangdongense
CGACGCCGGGCCTCGACGTCCGCCGCGCCTTCGGCTTCGTGCGCGACGACGTGCTCAAGACCACCAACAACAAGCAGGAGCCGTTCGTTTACGACTCGCTCGGCGGCGACGACCTGCCGCTGGTGCCGGCCAAGGTCGCTGCCGTGGCGCCGACGGCGGCGCCCGCCAATCCGCAGGCCGAAGTGCGCCGCGACTACGAGCTCGCGCTGCAGGTCGGCAACAAGCCGGCATGGGACGCGTTCCTGGCGCAGCATCCGGATGGTTTCTATTCCAGCCTGGCAAAACTCCAGCTCGACAAGATTTCTGCCGAGCAGGCCCATGCGGCCGCAACGGAGAAGGCCAAGCAGGCGGAGGCCGAGCGCGATCGCCTCGCCGCGTCAGGTGCGCAGAAGGATGCGCAGGCCAAGGCTGAAGCAAACGCCAAGGCTGCCGAGCAAGCGCAGCTCGCCGCGCAGCAGGCCAAGGAGCAGGCGCAGAAGCAGGCGGCCGCCGCCGAGCAGCAGCGTGTCAATCTTGCGGCGGTTGCGCCGGAGAATTCGGCAGCGCGTGCGGCGCCCGCGGGCACCAGCGTTGCCGCGCTCACACCCGCGACCTCGCAGCTCGATCTCACCAAGGCGGTGCAATCGGAACTCGGCCGCGTCGGATGCTACTCGGGCTCGGCCGACGGCAATTGGAATGCGGCCTCGCAGCGCTCGCTGACGTTGTTCAACCGCTATGCCGGCACCAAGCTCGACGTCAAGGTTGCCAGCACCGACGCGCTCGACAGCATCAAGACCAGGCAGTCACGCGTCTGCCCCATGATGTGCGAGCAGGGTTTCAAGGCCGACGGCGACAAGTGCACCAGGATCGTTTGCCGCGACGACTATGTCTTGAACGACGACAATGAGTGCGAGAAGAAGCGCGCCAGCAAGCCGGCGACTGCGAAGCGCGACGACGGCCAGCAGCAGGATCGTCCTGCGCGGCAGCGCGCGCAGGCTGGTGCTGCAGCAGCGGCCGGCGCAGGCGGCGCTGCCTCTGGTGGTCAAATCTATTGCAACGACCTGATCTGCCGCCCGGTCAGAAAGGGCTGTCGCCTGGGATTCAAGGGTGGCGGCGGTATTGGAGCCGATCCCAACCCGGAGATCTGCAACTAGAGCGTTTTCCAGCGAAGTGGAAACCGGTTCGCGTCAAGAAAACGCGTCAAAACAAGAATCTAGAGCCCCGTTCCGATTCCATCGAAACGGAAAAGGCTCTAGCCGCTACGAGGAAATCGCGCTCGCCGCGATGTTCACCGTCAGCGCCAACAGCGCCGTGTTGTAGATGAACGAGACGATGCCGTGCGCGGTCGCGGTGCGGCGAATGGTCTTGTCGGTGATGCCGACGTCGGAGACCTGTGCGGTCATGCCGATGACGAAGGAGAAATAGACGAAATCCCAGTAGTCGGCGTGGTCGTCCGTGTCGCCGCTCGGAAACTGCAGGCCGCCGGGCGGGTGACGATAATAGTCATGGGCGTAATGCAGCGCGAAGGTGGTGTGCACCGCGGCCCATGACAGCGCGATGGTCGAGATCGCAATCGTCAGCTCGAACACGCCGCGATGGGGAACGCCGAGCTCTGCGACGATCGCGGCGATGCTGGCGAAGGCGCCGATTGCGCCGACCAGCAGGATCACGAAGCGGCCGTCGTCCTGCATCGCGGCGTCACGGGCGATGCGATCGTGGTCGCTGTTCAGCATCATGCCATAGACCAGCACGAGATAGGCCGCGATCAGCGCGTCCCAGCCGAGCAACAGCCGCGTCACCAGACGGAACGAGCCGGGCATCAGCAGGCAGACGAGAATGCCGATGCCGAGCGCGATGAAGGTACGCGGCCGCGCATAAACCACGCGCATCGGCCGCGACATCTTTCGGAAGCGGACAAGGACAGGATCGTCTTTGTCGATGCCCGCCATCGAGCCGTCAGCTCTTCCGCTCGGCGACGAAGTGCGCGGCGGCCTGCAGCACGGCAGCGCGATCGCCGAAGATCGACACCGCGGCGTCGGCGCGCGCGAGCAAGTCGCGCACGCGCTGCTTGGCGCCGTCGATGCCGAGCTGGGTGACGAAGGTGGTCTTGCCGAGCGCAGCATCGGCCCCGGCCGGCTTGCCGAGTGCAGCCGCATCGCCCTCGACGTCGAGCAGATCGTCGGCGATCTGGAAGGCTTCGCCGAGCGAGCGGCCGTAATCGTCGAGCGCCTGATATTCCGCATTCGTGGCCTGACCGAGGATCGCGCCCGCGATGCAGCCATAGCGCAGAAGCGCACCGGTCTTCATCTGCTGAATACGGGCGACATCGATCGGTTCGTTGCCGCCAAAGCGCCCCTCTCCCGCGAGATCGAGGATCTGGCCGCCGACCATGCCGCCGATGCCGGCGCAGCGCGCCAGCGCGCGCGTCAGCAGCAATCGCACATTGGCGTCGCGATGAATCTCGTCGCGGGTGATGATGTCGAAGGCGATCGTCAACAGGCCGTCGCCGGCGAGGATCGCGGTCGCATCGTCGGTCTTCTTGTGCAGCGTCGGGCGGCCGCGGCGCAGGTCGGAATTGTCCATCGCGGGCAGATCGTCGTGGATCAGCGAGTAGCAGTGGATGCATTCGAGCGCGGCGCCCGCGAGCAGCGCAGCCTCGCGCGGCACGCCGAACACGGCGGCGCTCTCGACCACGAGGAACGGGCGCAGGCGCTTGCCGCCACCAAGACTCGAATAGCGCATCGCGTCCATCAGCCGCTTCGGTCGCGCGATCTCGTCGGACAGGACGTCGTCGGAGAGCAGCTTGGCCAGCAGGGCTTCGGTGTCGTCGGCGGTCTTGTCCAATCGTGCTGCGAAATCGCGTTTTGCGAAGTCGGACGGGGTCGTGCCGGTCATCAAGAAAGGCTCCAAATACGAAATTGGCCGGACAATCCTTTATGCGGGCGTGTCAGTCAATCATTTGGAACGCCTTAAAAGCGCTGGAAAAGGCCCGAATTATCACAGACTTAATAGACGAGCCGTTGTTAATTTTCATTGTCCCGCCGGAAAGCCCCGCTTGCGCGCCATCAAAATCATCCTGCTGGTGTGTCTGGTCGCGCTGCTCGTGCCTTATCTGATCGCGCCGTTCTACCGCACCGGTCATCCGGTCTCGACGCTGATGGCCTGGCGATCGCTCCGCGGCGCGCCGATGCAGCGGCAATGGATCGATCTCGCGGCGATGTCGCCTTACGTGCCGCGCTCGGTGGTCGCAGCGGAAGACGCCCATTTCTGCAAGCATCGCGGCATCGACTGGGGCGCGCTGCGCGAGGCGATCGACGACGCGCAGGAGGACGGCACGCCGTTCCGGGGCGCCTCCACCATCACCCAGCAGGTGGCCAAAAACCTGTTCCTCTGGCAGGGCCGGGACCCGGTTCGGAAGGTGCTGGAATTCCCCCTGGCGCTGTGGATCGACCTGGTGCTGCCCAAGCAGCGGATTCTGGAGATCTACCTCAACATCGCCGAGCTTGGCCCCCAGGGGCAGTTCGGCGTCGAAGCCGGGGCCGCCCATGCCTTCGGCAAATCGGCTGCCAACCTTTCGCCGCGGGAGGCCGCGCTTCTGGCCTCGATCCTGCCGAACCCGGTCCGGCGCAGCGCTAAAACTCCCGGGCCGGGCGTCCGGCGGCTGGCGGGGACCTACGTAGCGCGGGCGCAGGCCAGCTCATTGCAGACCTGCTGGCGGGAAAATCGTTGATTTCGAGCCATTTTCGGGCGTTTTTTCCGGCCCAATGCCCTAGATTTACGGCCAACCTTCCTCTATAAGCGCGGCCTTGATCGGCATTCCGCTCGCCCCGTCCGGGTGCTGAGCCGTCCTCCGGACGATGCCCCCGAACACCAATCCCTAGAGGATATCGAAATGGCCGTTCCGAGACGTAAAACCTCGCCGTCGCGCCGTGGCATGCGCCGCTCGGCAGACGCCATCAAGAAGCCGACCTACGTGGAAGACAAGGACTCCGGCGAGCTCCGCCGTCCGCATCATCTCGACCTCAAGACCGGCATGTACAAGGGCCGGCAGGTCCTGAAGAAGAAAGAGTCCTGAGGCCGGTGCGTTCTCGGGCGGGGCGTTTTGACCCGCCTGAATTCGGCCTATCAGTGAGTAAAGACGGTGACGGCGGCGGAGCTGATGCTTCGCCGCCGCATTGTCCTGCCCGGATGTCTTGATCAGGAAAGCTCAAGCCGATGGTCGGTTTCCCGCTGCTTCTCATCCCGCTCGCGGTCTACAACATCATCGCCTTCCTGATGCCGAGCGTGTCCTTCGGCGACGTGCTGTTCCGCGTGCCGATGATCACCGGCGAAGCCTGGGCCGTCACGCTCAACGATCTCCTGCTTGCGCTCGGCATCGTGCTTCTGTTGCTCGAAGTGGTGAAGGGCGCGCGGCCCGGCTCGAAATTCCTGATGGATCATTTGCTGTCGCTGATCGTGTTCGGCGCCGCCGCGGCCGAATTCGTGATGTGGCCGAAGTTCGGCAACTCCACCTTCTTCCTGCTGACGCTGCTCGCAATGGCCGATTTCTTCGGCGGCGTCGCGCAGCGCTCGCGCCGCCGCGTCGTGTATGCCGAGGCGGCGCCTGCGCCGCGCAAGTCGCGCCGTCGCGAAGCTGAAGAGGTTGAGGAGGCGCCAGTCGTCGAGCCGCGCCTCGAGCAGCCGGCACCCGCGCCGCAGCCTGCGCCTCCTGCACCGACGGCGCAGTCAATCGCCGAATCCGTGCTGAAGGATCATCCGGCGCCGCGTCCGACCGCGCCGGAAGTCTCGCCGCAGCTCCAGCCGAGCAACGGCACGCAGGCTTCGCCCGACCAGCCGCAGCGCTAAGCGTTTCAGTCGATGTCGTTCAGGCGACCTGTCGCGTCCGCGAACTGACGCTGGGCAGTGGACGCTTGTTGCCATAGGCCAGGTTGGCATCCGCGGGTGAAGCCCGACGCAGGCGGCTTGCCTGCGGTACGTGCTCGGCATTGGCGATCAACTGGGTGACGAAGCTCGGGTCGGGTCGCGGCAGCACGCTCTTGTGGACCCATGCCAGGGTCGGCGTCAGCGGGACCAGTCCGGTGCCCGTGCCGTGCTCGCCTGCCTCGTCTGGTTGGTTGGTACTCAACATCGCATACCCGGCTCGACTGTCGCGTTTCGGGACGCGACGCCCTGTGCGTGTCATGTACTCGCAAGGCCTATGCCGGCCGGGCCGATATGGTTCCCAAGTGCCTTTCGAACGTGGTTTCCAGACTGTTAATGAACTTTGCCTAGGGTCGGAGGCGAATCTGGCTCTATCCTGAGCCGGGCGGAAGGTTTTCGCTGTCCCGAAACGAGGCGATCTTGACCCTTTTCATGCCGCAAGCCTCCGACATCCTCGCTTCCCTCGGGCAGGCCGTGTTCGTCTGGGATATCGCAAGTGACGCGATCCAGTGGGGCGACCAGGCCGGACAGATCTTTGCGGGCATTCCGCCGGAGAAGCTCGCCTCCGGCGCCGAATTCGCAAAGCTGATCGAGCCGTCGCAATCGATCCGCACCGCAGCCCTCGCGCTGACCTCCGCCGTGCATGGCGCCGACGGCACGCCCTACCGCGTCGAATACGGCGTGCGCATGAGCGCGTCCGAGCCGGTGGTCTGGATCGAGGAGACCGGCCGCTGGTTCGCTGGCCCCGACGGCCGCCCGGTGCGCGCGCAGGGCATCATTCGCGTCAACAATGAACGTCACGCCCGCGATGAGGAACTGACGAAGCTCGCGCGCCTCGATCCGCTGACCGGCGAATTGAACCGCACCCATCTGATCGCAGCCCTAGCGGAAGCCATCGAGGAGTCGACCCGCTTCCGCTCGACCTGCGCCTTCATGCTGGTCGGCATCGATCATCTCGCCCGCGTCAACGACGCCTTCGGCTTCGACGTCGCCGACGCCGTGATCCTCGACATCGCAAAGCGCATCCGCACGCGGCTGCGCGGCGGCGACGTGCTGGGGCGCTTCTCCGGCAACAAGTTCGGCCTGATCCTGAAGAATTGCACGATCGACGACATGAACGTTGCTGCCGAGCGGTTCCTCGCCGGCATTCGTGACGAGGTGGTGCCGACGAAATCCGGACCGGTGTCGGTGACGGCATCGATCGGTGCCGTCAGCGTGCCGCGCTATGCGCGCAATGCCGACGAAGCCATCAACCGCGCCCATGAGACGCTGGATGCCGCAAAGCACCGGCGCGCCGGCTCGTTCGGTACCTGGAAGCCGAATGCCGAGCGCGACGCGCAGCGCCGCGTCAACATCCGCGTCACCGACGAGATCGTCACCGCGCTGAACGAGCGCCGCATCGTGCTGGCCTATGAGCCTGTCGTGGCGGCCGCCTCGCGCGAGAACGCGTTCTACGAATGCCTGGTGCGGATGGAGCAGGGCGACGGCTCAACGCTGCTCGCGCCCGATATCGTGCCGGTCGCCGAGCGCCTCGGCTTGATTCGTCTGGTTGACCATCGCGTGCTCGAGCTCGTGGTCGCCGAACTTGCGGCTTCGCCCGACGTACAGCTCAGCCTCAACATTTCGCCGGACACCACGATGGATCCGGACTGGTGGGCGTCAATCGAATCGCTGATGTGCGCGCATCCCGGCGTCGCCGAACGGCTGATCGTCGAGATCACCGAGACGGTGGCGATCCAGGACATCGACGACGTCCGCGCCTTCGTCGGCCGGCTCAAGAGCTTCGGCAGCCGCATCGCGATCGACGACTTTGGTGCCGGCTACACCTCGTTCCGGAATCTGCGCAAGCTCGGCGTTGATATCGTCAAGATCGACGGCGCCTTCGTGCAGAACATCACCCGTTCAGCCGACGACCGCGCCTTCGTGCAGACCCTGATCGACCTCGCCCGCCGTCTCGAGATCAAGACGGTCGCCGAATGGGTGCAGGACGATGAGGCCGCCAACCTGCTGCGCGACTGGGGCTGCGACTTCATCCAGGGGCGGCTGATCGGCCTGGCCTCAGCCGAGCGCCCGTGGGGCGCCCCGCCGGACAGTGTGCTGCCTGCCGCTGGGTAGGAATCGTGGGGTGGGCAAAGCGAAGCGTGCCCACCGCTTCTGTCGCATTCGCGGAAAGATGGTGGGCACGGCCAAGAGCGCCTTTGCCCACTCTACGGCACCGGTATTCTCCTCACGCGCCCTCGTCCAACGCCACCAGCTCGCGCTTCCTGCGCAGGGTGGGCAACAGCGGGGCGATCAGCAGCACCAGTGCGAAGACGAGGCAGGTCGCCGAGATCGGCCGCTGCACGAAGGTCCAGAGATCGCCCTGCGACAGGATCAGCGACTTGCGTAAGTTGTTCTCCATCATCGGTCCGAGCACGAAGGCCAGCACCAGGGGTGCGGGCTCGAAGCCGAGCTTGCGCATGAAGTAGCCGATGACGCCGAAGGCGATCATCACATAGACGTCGAACACGTTGTTGCTGGAGCAGTAGACGCCGAGGATCGTGAACAGGATGATCAGCGGGAACAGGATGTTGTAGGGCAGCTTGAGGAGCTGCACCCACATGCCGATCATCGGCAGATTGAGCACCAGCAGCATGAGATTGCCGATATACATGCTGGCGACGATGCCCCAGAACAGGCCGGGGTTTTGCGTGATCAGCAGCGGCCCCGGCTGCAATCCGTGAATCACGAAGGCGCCGAGCAGTAGCGCCATCACCACGTTCGGCGGGATGCCGAGCGTCATGAGCGGAATGAACGCGCCGCCGGCGGCCGCGTTGTTGGCGGATTCCGGGCCCGCGACGCCCTCGATCGCGCCATGGCCAAAACGCTCCGGCGTCTTCGACAACCGCTTCTCCAGTGCATAGGACGCAAACGACGCCACCACCGCGCCGCCGCCCGGCAAAATGCCGAGCAGGAAGCCCAGTAAGGTGCCGCGCGCCACCGGCCCTGCGCTCGCCTGCCAGTCGGCCTTGTTGGGCAACAGCTGCGTGATCTTGGTGTTGATGATGTCGCGTTTGAGCACCTGCTCGGTGTTGAGCAACACCTCGGCGACGCCGAACAGACCCATCACCACGGGCACGAGGCCGATGCCGTCGATCAGCTCCATGCGACCAAAAGTCAGGCGCGGTTGCGCGGTGATGCTGTCGAGACCGATCAGCCCGAGCACGACGCCGATACAGGCCATCAGGAGCGCCTTGGGCATCGATCCTTGGGTGAGGAAGGTGAGCACGACGAGGCCGAGCACCATCAGGCTGAAATATTCGGCAGGTCCAAACGCGATCGCGATGCCCGCGAGCTTTGGCGCCACCAGCATCAGCGCGACGAGCGCAAAGGTGCCGGCGATGAAGGAGCCGAAGGCGGAGATGCCGAGCGCGGGGCCGGCGCGGCCCTGCTTGGCCATCTGGTGGCCGTCGATGCAGGTGACGACGGAGGCCGCTTCGCCGGGGATGTTGACCAGGATCGAGGTCGTCGATCCCCCGTACATCGAGCCATAATAGATGCCGGCCATCATGATGATGCCTGATTCCGGCGTGCCCGACAGCGTCACCGGCAGCAACAGCGACATCGCCGAGATCGGCCCGATGCCGGGCAGCACGCCGACCAGCGTGCCGATGAACACGCCGATGAAACAATAGAGCAGGTTGATCGGCAGCAGCGCGACGCCGAACCCGTGCGCGACGTTGGCAAGCGTATCCATGCGATCAACCGATCCCGAACATGCCGGAAGGCAACTGGATCAGCAGCAGGCGTTTGAGCACCCACCACATCCCTGATGGCACCAGCACCGCGACCGGGATCGCAAGCGTCCAGCGCACGGGGTCGATCACGCGCAAAAGGACCAGCATCAGGGGGATCGACGACAGCAGGAAGCCGAGCGGCTCCAGCGCGAAGGAGAACGCGGTGAGGCACGCAATCAGCAGCAGCGGCTTGGTCCAGCGCGCATTCTCCCAGCGCGACGCCAGCGTCGGCCCGCCCTCGGTGACGGCCGAGACGATGATCGCGGCCGCGAACACGCACATCAGGATGCCCGTGTAGAACAGCACATAGCCCGAGCCGGGATCGTTGATGGTGCCCAACTTGAGTTTTAGCCCCTGCCAGATCACGAAGCCGCCGAGCGCCAGCCCGATCAGCCCGCCCCAGAGCTCGGAATTGCCGAGACGGAGTTTGACGTTGTGGTCGTTGTTCATGTGAAGCACCCCTAGACCACCGTCACCCTGAGGTGGCCGCTTCTTCAGCGGCCCTCGAAGGGCGCCGGTGCCCGTGTCCATCCTTCGAGGCGAGCCGCGAGGGCGGCTCGCACCTCAGGATGACGCCGGTATGTGTGGCAGTCCAACCTTACTTCTTCGCCAGCCCGAGCGTGTCGATCACCTTGCGCTCGGAGTCCGTGACCTCGACCACGAATTTCTTGTAGTCCTCGGTGTTCTTGTAGTTCGGCACCATGTCGTATTTGGCGAGCGTCGCGATCACGGCGGGGTCCTCGACCGCCTTTTTGAAGGCATCGTGCAGCTTCGCGACGATCTTTGGATCCATGCCCTTGGGGCCGGCAACGCCGAACGGCGAATCGTAGACCATGGGATAGCCGAGCTCCTTCAGGGTCGGCACATCAGGATAGTTCGGCGAGCGCGCGCCGGTCCACACCATCAGGAGCTTCAGCTTGCCGGCGTCGACCAGTGGCCGCCATCCCGTGGAATCCGCTTGCAGCATGGTGTGCTGGCCGAGCACCGCGGCGTTGGTCTCCGCGCCGCCCTTGAACGGCACCTGCGTGAGCTTGATGCCGGACATCGCGGCGATCTGCTCCATGCCGATATGCAGCGAGGTGCCGGTGCCCGGCGTCGCATAGGTCACCTTGCCGGGATTTGCCTTGGCAAAGTCGATCACGTCCTTCCAGCTCTTGAACTGCGACTCCGCGCTCGTAGTGACGCCGAACGTGTAGCCGGTGAGATGGACGATGTAGGTAAAGTCCTTGGCCGGATCCCACGACACTTCCTGCATCAGGGGCAGGCGGAACACCGTGATCGGGATCTGCGAGATGGTGTAGCCGTCGGGCTTTGCCGCGGCTGCCATGGTGGCGGGCCCCACCGTGCCGCCGCCGCCGGCCTTGTTGTCGATCACGATCGGCTGGCCCAGCACCTTTGAGGCGCTGTCGGCGATCGCGCGCATCGAGATGTCGGTCGAGCCGCCCGCCGGCCACGGCACGATCAGCGTGATCGGCTTGGTCGGATAATCCTGGGCGTGGGCTGCAACCGACAGCAGCATGCCCGCCGCAACCATCGCCGTTCCAAAAACCTTGCCAAGAATTTTTCGTGACATCGCAATGCCTCCCTTGCGGGGCTCCTCGCCGGGCCGCCGCTTTTCATTTTTGTGACGCGATTGTCCCTGAAAACGAGAGGGAAGAAAAGCGCATTGCGCCAATCGTCTAGCGCCCGACTGCCGCCGATTTCAGCAGCAAGATGCGCGTGCGACAATTGGTCGTGCGCGCGCCTGCCGAGACACGGAATTTGACGGTAGCCGTTTGCAGGCCAAGCCGGGTCCCATTTCCGTCGCAAATCCGCCGCCGACTCAATCGAGGTTCGGCGCATCCGCTGGGGGCTTGTCCGAAGGGGGACTTGCCATGGGTGCCGATGATTTGTCGCGCGCGAAGGCGCGGAAAATGATTTCGACGGGGAACGATGTTGAGACCGATGATTTCTTCGAGCTTTTGTCGCGGCAGCTAGGTGAGACCGCCGAATTTCCGGACGACGAATCGCCGTCAAACGATGTCGTCTGGTTGCTCGAGGAGAATGCCCGCTTGCGCGCGCTCGCCGTCAAACTCTCGAGCCTGGTCGGAGATTTGTCGGATCGCGAGTGGCGTAGCGCGCTTGCGGCCGCAGAGCTCGCCACGCTCAACCAGGTCAGGTCGCCGCGGCCCTAATGCCATGTCACCGCGCGTTCTAAGGCCGCGGAAGGCGCGTGCGAAGCCTTCGCGGAAGCTGCGTGTGAGACGCGCGCGCGGCTGGCGCGTTCTGCGCTTCGGTCCAAAGTTCTGGTTCGTCCGCGTCCGGTCGCTGGCTGCGGTCAAGCCGACGCTGGCAGGCGTTGCCAACGATAACAGTCCGGACAATTGGCCGATTGCGCCGTTTCCCGACGGCTGGACGGGCTCGTGAGCAGGCGTCGTTACGCCACGCGGCGGAGCGCGCCCAGGCTCTCGATCACGCGATCGATCTCGGCGGCCGGAGCGGGGCGGCCGAAGTAGAAGCCCTGCACGGCCGTGCAGCCGGAGGCGCGGACGAATTCGAGCTGGTCCGATGTCTCGACGCCTTCCGCCGTGGTCTCGACGCCGAGCACCGAGCCGAGGCTCGCGATGGTGCGGACGATCGCGACGCTTTCCGGGCTTTCGCCGAGCGTGCCGACGAAGGAGCGGTCGATCTTGATGCGGTCGAACGGGAATTTGCGCAAATAGCTGAGCGAGGAATAGCCGACGCCGAAATCGTCGAGGCTGATGCGCACGCCAAGCGCGCGCAATTGATGCAGCGTGTCGATGGTGGTTTCGTTGTCGTCGAGGAGCGCCGTCTCGGTGACTTCGAGCTCGAGCCGTTGCGGCGGCAGGCCGGCTTCGGCAAGCGCGCTCGTGACCATGGCGACCAGCCCGCGCGAGCGGAACTGCACCGGCGACAGGTTCACCGCGATGGTCATGGCGTCGGGCCAGGTGACCGCGGTGGCGCAGGCCGCGCGCAGCACCCATTCGCCGATCGGAATCACCAGGCCGGTTTCTTCGGCGATCGGAATGAATTCGGCGGGCGACACCATGCCGCGCACCGGGTGCTTCCAGCGCAGCAGCGCCTCGAAGCCGGTCAGCTCGGAATTATCGAGACGAACCTGCGGCTGGAACACGAGATGGAATTCGCGTGCCTCGAGCGCGCCGCGCAGATCGTGCTCCAGCGCGTGGCGCGAGCGTGCGTGCTCCTCCATTTCGGGCTGGAAGAGCTGGTAGGCGCCGCGGCCTTTGGCCTTGGCCTGGTACAGCGCGAGGTCGGCACATTTCATCAGCTCGTCGGTGTCGAGCCCGTGCTCGGGGGCGATTGCGATGCCGATGCTGACGCCGACATGGATCGACTGGTTCTCCAGCGGCGGCGGCCGGCCGATGATCTCGACCAGGCGGCGCGCCAGCCGTTCGGCGGATTCCGGTTGCGGTCCGCGCTGCAGCAGCGCGAATTCGTCGCCGCCGAGCCGCGCGACGGTGGCGTGCTCGCCGGCGTGCTCCTTGAGTTGGGCGGCCACCCAGCGCAGCAGGCGGTCGCCGGCGGCGTGGCCGAGACGGTCGTTGACGGTCTTGAAATTGTCGAGGTCGAGGCACAGCACCGCCATCTCGCCGCCGGCAACGGCGATCTCGGCCAGGCTCTCGTTCATCTGGTCGCGGAACAGCGTGCGGTTGGGCAGGTCGGTCAGCGAATCGTGTCGCGCCATGTGGGCGACGCGCGCCTGCGCCTTGTGGCGCTCGGTGACGTCCTCATAGGTGACGACCCAGCCACCATGCACCATCCGAGTGTGGTTGAGCTTGATGATGCGGCCGTCGGCGAGGTGACGGTGCAGCGTGTGCTCGCCCCCGCGCAGCCGCTCGATATAGTCGGCATAGAACGCTGCCGCCGTCATGCCCGGATAGTGCCCGAGCGCGCAGGCGTGCTCCATGATCTCGCGCAGCGACGCGCCGGGTTTCACGACCTCCGCCGAAAGGCCGAAGAGCTCGATGTAGCGCGCATTGCAGACGATGACGCGCAGATGGCTGTCGAACATGCACAGCCCCTGGCTCATGTTGTTGAGCGCAGCATCGAACCGGCGATACTGTTCGCTCAGCTCCTCGATCGCGTGCTCGCGTTCCGTGATGTCCTCATAGGTCGCGACGAAGCCGCCTTCGAGCAGGGCGCAGTAGCGCACCGAGATCATCGTGTCGTTTGCCATGCGCCGGCGCATCGGCGAATCGTCGCGACTGGCGATGCGGGCGCGGGCGGCTTCGAGAATCTGTTGCGGCGTGTAGTCCGAGGAGAATGCGCCGTTCGCCATCGAGCGCTCGACCAGCTCGCTCAGATGCGTGCCCGGCCTCGTTTCCTCCAGCGACAGGCGGTAGATCTCGCGGTAGCGGCTGTTGCAGACCTTGAGGCGCATGTCGCTGTCGTAGAAGCAGAGGCCATGCGCCATGTTTTCCAGTGCGGCGTCGAGCATGAAGTTCTGTTGCTTCAGCGCCTCTTCATATTTCAGCCGGTCGGTGACGTCCTCGTGCGCTGTGACCCAGCCGCCGTCGGGAAGGAAGCGCGAGACCGCCTGCATGATGCGGCCGTCATGGCGTGTCAGCAGCACGGTGTTCGGGCTCTTGCGGCGGACCTCTTTCATCCGGTTGGCGTGGAATTCGTCGGCCGATGTGCCCGGCAGATTGCCGCGGGAGATCCAGTGGTCGAGCAGGTCGCGATGCGAGATGCCGGGTTTGATGATGTCGGGGTCGAGATTGTAGAGCGCGAGATACTGCTCGTTGCAGACGTTAAGGCGACCGTCGGCATCGTACATGACGAGCCCGTGCGACATGTTGGCGAGTGCATGCTGGCTGCGCTCGGTCTGCAACTGCAACTGCGTCTCGAGCCGGGCGAGGCGCGTGACGTCGTCGCAGATCGTCATCCAGCCGCCTTCGGGCAGGGGCTTCTGGTCCAACGCAAGCACGATGCCGCTGGACAGCCGCTGTTCGGCCCGGAACGGCTTCCCCGCGGTGACCCGTGCGATGCGCTCGTGAAAGAGGTTGTCGACCTCGCCGACGGGAAAATTGCCGAGCGAAGCCGAGTGCGCGAGCACGTCGCGATAGCTCGTGCCCGGCCGAACCACGTCGGCCGACATGTTGAACAGCTCGAGATAGCGCCGGTTGAGCAACACGATGCGATTGTCGGCATCGTAGACGCAAACCCCCTGCTCCATGCGATCGAGCGCAAGCTGGCTCAGCGCGAGCAGGGCTTCCGTGCCGGCGGCCTCCGGCCTGGTCTTGCGGGTCGTCGTCATCGGTGAGGAGCTTCTCGGGCGGGCCAACACACTTAACGCAACGTAACTGGGACGTTGAGCGTAGCGTCGATCTGGGAAAATTCCCTTAAGCGTGGTAGTTTACGGAGGGTGACCGGGAGTTGGGATTCCCCGCGCGCACAAAGGCAAGCCTCCCAATTCAGCGTCGTCCTGGCGAAAGCCAGGACCTCCGAGCGAGCGCCTTGCGCTCGTCGAGATTACCCCAGGGAGGAGTTTGGCGAAGATTGGTAGTCGCGAGAATTTCGTCGGTGCGCACACCGCGCGCGATCGAGAGATCACGCGGTATGGGTCCTGGCTTTCCGCCAGGACGACATTGTTGATGCAGGGTCGGTAGAACGACTGGCGGCTTTGTCCTGAAAAACCTACTCGTCCTTCTTCGACATCCGCTCCAGCCGCTCCTGCATGTCCTTCATCTGCTGGCGCAGCTCGTCGATGTTGGCGTCCTTGGCAGGCTCGGTGCCGGCATCGGGCTCGGGCTCCGGCGCGCCGGTGCGCGGTGCGAACGGCTTGAACATCGAGAAGGTCTGCTGGAACAGCTCCATGTTGCGGCGGACCTGCTCCTCCAGCGGGGCGAAGGGCGTGCCGGACAGCGTGCTGGCGATCTGCTTGCGGAACTTCTCCTGCTCCTGGGTCAGCGTCGCGATCGACTGCTCCAGATATTTCGGCACCACCATCTGCATGCTGTCGCCGTAGAAGCGGATGAGCTGGCGCAGGAAGGTGGTGGGCAACAGGTTCTGGCCCGCCTTGTTCTCCTGCTCGAAGATGATCTGCGCGAGCACGGAGCGGGTGATGTCGTCGCCGGTCTTGGCGTCATAGACCAGGAAATCCTCGCCTTCCTTGACCATGGCGGCGAGATCTTCGAGCGTCACATAGGTGCTCGTTCCGGTGTTGTAGAGCCGGCGGTTCGCGTATTTCTTGATGGTGGTGGGTTGGTCTGATTTCGCCATGGGCTCTCACTTGAACGACGCTGAGAACGGAACCTGCGGCAGTGCCGCAAGGCGCGGGAAGAGTACGCAACGCAACAAAATAAGCATTTTCAACGACCTCACGCTACCGTTTTGTGCGCCACGGTTAATCGGGGAGCAAAAAGTTGCTTGCGAAACAGCCAAGAACGCTATTTTGAATGCGCTGCGGCGTAAAACCGGCCTCCAGCCGATTGACATGCCTCAACGACGTTAACAGGATGCCATTCGAGACTGGCGAGCCCAATCTGGCTGTCCGCCTGCCCCGTCTACCCAGAACCTCAAGCCCCAGGAGATGCCCATGTCAGACGATGTCGTCATCGTCAGCGCCGCCCGCACCCCGGTCGGAAGCTTCAACGGAGCCTTCGCGACCCTTCCCGCCCACGATCTCGGCGCTATCGCCATCAAGGCCGCGCTGGAGCGCGGTGGCATCGAGCCCGGCCGGGTCTCCGAGGTCATCATGGGGCAGATCCTCACCGCGGCCCAGGGCCAGAACCCGGCCCGCCAGGCCTCGATCGCCGCTGGCATTCCGGTGGAAAGCCCGGCTTGGGGCGTCAACCAGCTTTGCGGCTCGGGCCTGCGCACGGTTGCGCTCGGCTATCAGGCGCTGCTCAACGGCGATTCCGAAATCGTCGTCGCCGGCGGCCAGGAATCCATGAGCATGGCCCCGCACGCCCAGTACCTGCGCGGCGGCGTCAAGATGGGCGCGCTCGAATTCGTCGACACCATGATCAAGGACGGTCTGTGGGACGCCTTCAACGGCTACCACATGGGCAACACCGCCGAGAACGTCGCGCGGCAGTGGCAGATCACCCGCGCGCAGCAGGACGAGTTTGCGGTCGCCTCGCAGCAGAAGGCCGAAGCCGCGCAGAAGGCCGGCAAGTTCAACGACGAGATCGTTCCGGTCACCATCAAGACCCGCAAGGGTGACGTGGTGGTCAGCGCCGACGAATATCCCCGCCATGGCGCGACGCTCGATGCGATGGCAAAGCTTCGTCCGGCCTTCGAGAAGGACGGCACCGTGACCGCAGGTTCGGCCTCCGGCATCAATGACGGCGCAGCCGCCGTGGTGTTGATGACCGCGAAGCAGGCCGCCAAGGAAGGCAAGAAGCCGCTCGCGCGCATCGTGTCCTGGGCGCAGGCCGGCGTCGATCCGAAGATCATGGGCTCGGGCCCGATCCCGGCGTCGCGCGCCGCGCTGAAGAAGGCCGGCTGGAACGTCGGCGACCTCGATCTGATCGAGGCCAACGAGGCCTTCGCGGCGCAGGCCTGTGCCGTCAACAAGGATCTCGGCTGGGATACCTCCAAGGTCAACGTCAATGGCGGCGCGATCGCGATCGGCCATCCGGTCGGTGCTTCCGGCGCGCGCGTGCTGGTGACGCTGCTGCACGAGATGCAGAAGCGCGATGCGAAGAAGGGCCTCGCCACGCTGTGCATCGGCGGCGGCATGGGCATCGCGATGTGTCTTGCACGCGATTAAAAAGTAACGCGTGCGCTGCACGCGGCTAAAAAGGCGGCGGTTGCATCTCAAATATTCTTCGCAACCGCGTAAGCCTCGACTAAAGACAAGCGCCCGGCTCACCGCCGGGCGTTTTGTTCTTGATGTCCGTCAAACGACCCGCATAATCCGTGATTAAAACGATCGCCGAAATCTTCAGAAGCGTCCAAGGAAACGTCTAAGTCGAGGGAAGGAATACAATATGGCACGTGTCGCATTGGTCACGGGTGGTACGCGGGGCATCGGTGCTGCGATCAGCAAGGCGCTGAAGGCGGCGGGCTACAAGGTTGCGGCGAGCTACGCCGGCAATGACGCGGCGGCGGAGAAGTTCAAGGCCGAGACCGGTATTGCCGTCTACAAGTGGGACGTGAGTTCCTTCGACGCCTGCGCGGCCGGTGTGAAGCAGGTCGAGGCTGAGGTCGGCCCGGTCGACGTGCTCGTCAACAATGCCGGCATCACCAAGGACGGCGCCTTCCACAAGATGAGCCTCGAGCAATGGAACGCCGTGATCGGCACCAATCTCGGCTCGCTGTTCAACATGTCGCGCCAGGTCATCGAGGGCATGCGCGGACGCAAGTTCGGTCGCATCATCAACATCTCCTCGATCAACGGCCAGAAGGGCCAGTTCGGCCAGGTGAACTATTCTGCGGCGAAGGCCGGCGAGATCGGCTTCACCAAGGCGCTCGCGCTGGAGAACGCCAAGGGCGGCGTCACCGTGAACGCGATCTGTCCGGGCTACATCAACACCGAGATGGTGCAGGCGGTGCCGAAGGACGTGCTGGAAAAGTCGATCCTGCCGCTGATCCCGATCGGCCGCCTCGGCGAGCCCGAGGAAATCGCGCGCGCGGTCGTGTTCCTCGCCGCCGACGAGGCCGGCGCCATCACCGGCTCGACGCTGTCGGTCAACGGCGGCCAGTACATGGTGTGATGCCGGCGCATCACGGCCACGCATAACGCAGACGTCGTCATGCCCGGGCTTGTCCCGGGCATCCACGGCCTTAAAACCATCGGCCCAACAACCCATGGACGGCCGATGACTTCCCGTACCGCGACGCTGATTGGATTGACGGCAATCCTGCTGTGGTCGCTGCTCGCGTTACTGACGGTTGCGACCGGCACCATCCCGGCGTTCCAGCTTGCCGCGATGACCTTTGCGGTCGGAGGCATCGTCGGTCTCCTCACCTGGATCGGACGGAGCGAAGCCGCGGCCAGCCTGCGCCAGCCGCTTGTGGTGTGGGCGGTCGGCGTCGGCGGGCTGTTCGGCTATCACGCGCTCTATTTCCTCGCGCTGCGCTTCGCGCCCCCGGCAGAGGCGGGCCTGCTGAACTATCTCTGGCCGCTCTTGATCGTGCTGTTCTCCTCGTTCCTGCCGGGCGAGCGGCTCGCCATGCATCACGTCATCGGCGCCGTGCTCGGGCTCGTCGGCACGGTGACGCTGTTCGCCGGCAATACGAGCGGCTTCGCTCCGGGGGCGGTGCCCGGATTGATCGCGGCCGTCGTCGCCGCTTTCGTCTGGGGCGCCTATTCCGTGCTGTCGCGGCGCCTGAAGGCTGTGCCGACGGATGCGGTCGCGGGCTTCTGCCTGGCGACCGCAGTGCTCGCCGCGCTGGTGCACCTTGCTGTCGAGACCACAGTGTGGCCGACGACCAAACTGCAATGGCTTGCCGTGCTCGGGCTCGGCATCGGCCCGGTGGGTGCAGCGTTCTACGCTTGGGACATCGGCATGAAGCGTGGCGACATCCGCGTGCTCGGCGCAGCGTCCTACGCGACGCCGCTGCTCTCGACCGGCTTTTTGATCGCAGCCGGGTACGCCAAGGCCAGCGCCAACATCGCTATCGCCGCGATCCTGATCGCCGGCGGCGGCCTGATCGCGGCGAAGGACATGGTGTGGAAGAAACGATGATTCGTTCGATCGCCACGGTGCTGTTGTTGATCGCGGGTTTCTCGGGTTTCGGCGCCGTCGCGCAAGTGAATGGCCCGGACCCCGCAACATTCACTGGCCTCTATCGGAACGAAGGCGTGAACGGCCAACCTGAGACCGTCACGGTCACCGATGGGAAATCCTACGTTCGACTGACCGAGCAGGAGTATCGGGCGGCCGGCTACCAGCCGGCCTATGACACGCTTCTCACGAGGATTGTTCGCCGAGCGCCCGTGCGAGCCCTCGGTTCGAAAGAATAGGTCGCAGACGGATCGCTAAAGCGCCGGTTGCCAGCCCGGCGGCCGATACATCGCTTCCGGAATCTGCCCGAGCTCCGAGCGCTGCAGGCGTTGCGCCGTGAGCCCATAAAACTCCTGAAAACTCAGGATCAGTGGCCGCCATTTGTCGGGATCGATGCGGTTGCTCGCACCCTCCATCATGATGCCGGGATGTGCATGCACGCGCGTGATGCGGACCTCGATCGCGGTGAGATGACTGCGGAAGACCGGATCGTCCTGCGCCATCTCGTGCACATGCGCGACCTTCGCTTCTATCTGCACCGGGCATTCGGCGGCGCGCGGCGCGTCGACGGTCTCTGCTGACAACGCGGTCAGACCGCTCAGGCCGAATTTATCCTTCTCGTGCCGGTAGCCACGATAGAGCTTGCTCTGCGGCAATGGATTCGAACCTGTGGTGCGGGCGAGACGATCGACGGCGGCGACGAGATCGGCGGACGGCAGATTGAGCACGCACTCGCGAGTGCGGATCATATTCTCGGTGGTCTTGGAATTGCGCGCGAGCCCGAGCACGCAGCGCCATCCGATCCACCATGCCGACGACATCGGCGCCAGATTGTGTGAGCCGTCCTCATTGGTCGAGCCGATCAGGACCACGGGTGTTCCGAAATACAGGATAGCCGGGTCGATCTGGATCGTTGGGGATTCGAATGTTCCGTGCATCATGCGCTCCTGTTCTCTGAGAAGCGCCGTCCTACGGTGTTGGATGGAGTGATCCCACCCGATTCCAGATTGCGTTAGGGTTCCCAACCATTCGGTGCGAGCTCGAAACTCGCGAACTCGAAGGCCGGCGCCACGGTGCAGCCGACCAGCGTCCACTCACCGGTGCTCTCGGCCGCCTGCCACGCATGTGCAGGTACGATCGCCTGCGGCCGCTGTCCGCCCAACAGGTCGGTGCCGAGTTGCACGACATGCTGGGAGCAGCCCTCATGGGCGATGCGCAGTGTCAGCGGGCTGCCGGCATAGTAGTGCCAGGTCTCCACTGCATCGATGCGATGCCAGTGCGAGCGTTCGCCGCGGGCGAGCAGGAAGTAGATCAGGGTCGATCGCGACCGTCCGTTGGCATCCGTCGTCTGGTCGCGAAACGTCTCGCGATAATGCCCGCCCTCGGGATGGGGTCTCAGTTCAAGACGCGCGATGATCTCGGCTGCTGTCGGCATCGATCCCCGTCAGGACTTGTACTTCAGGACTTGTGCTTCAGGACTTGTTCTTGCGTTCGCGCAACTCGCCGAACACGGCGGCGGCATCCGCGCCCCTCATGTGTAGCTTGGTTGCAACCGAGGGTTCATCAGCGCGCAGGAACACATTTGCTCGCTTCTCATCACCAAGCAGTGAGGGAATGGTCGGCTTGTTCTCGGCCCGCAGCCTGGTCACCTCGGCCGCGCGGGCCTGCAGCGCCGGATTGTCGGACTCCACGGTCAGCGCGAACTTGACGTTGGACGCCGTGTATTCGTGGCCGCAGTAAAGCTTGAAGTCGTCGGGTAGCGCCCGCAGCTTCAACAACGAGTCCCACATCATCGGATAGGTACCCTCGAACACCCGGCCGCAGCCGATCGAGAACAGCGTGTCGGCGGCGAATACCGACTTCTCCGCATCGAAGACGTAGGAGATGTGGTCGAGCGTATGGCCTGGTGTCTCCAGCACGCGTCCGAGCAGATTGCCGATCTTGACGATGTCGCCGTTGGCGACTCGCAGGTCGACATTGGCGATCTTGGTCGTCTTGTCATGCGGGGCGACGACGCGGCAGTCATATTTCTGCTTCAGCTCGGCAACGCCGCCGACATGGTCGCCATGATGATGGGTGATCAGGATGTCGGTGAGCGTCCAGCCCTCCCGCTCCAGCGCCTTCAGGATCGGGCCGGCTTCGGGGGCGTCGACCGAGGCAGTCGCCTTGGTTTCCACATCGTGGATGAGATAACCGAAATTGTCGTTTAAACAGTTGAAAACACGAATTTCGGCGGCCATGACATCTCCATCGCGCTCAGCCCCGTCAGACAAATATGGCGTTAACGTCGCGCAGGCAATGCAATATTCAGCGCGCGGCACTAGCAACTCGCATGTTACATTGCCGTCATGACCATCGACGTCATCGATCTCCGTGATTTCTATTCGCGCCGCCTCGGCATCGTGGCGCGGCAGTTGATCAATCGCGGCATCAGGGAACGCTGGCCCGGCGCGGAGGGGCAGCGGGTGCTCGGCGTCGGCTATCCGACGCCCTATCTCGGGCTGTTCCGCGAGGACGCCGAGCGCTGCATTGCCTTCATGCCCGCGGCCCAGGGCGTGCTGAAATGGCCGACGGGGCGACCGGCGCTGGCCGCGCTCGTCGACGAATTCTCTCTGCCGCTGCCGGATGCCGCGTTCGATCGCATCCTTCTCGTCCACGCGCTGGAGATTTGCGACGACCCCGCGGCGCTGTTGCGCGAGATGTGGCGGGTGCTGGCGCCGTCGGGCCGGCTCATGGCCGTGATCCCGAACCGGCGCGGCGTCTGGACCCGCACCGAGAGCACGCCGTTCGGTCACGGCCGCCCCTATTCGCGTTCGCAGATCACCGACCTCCTCCGCCAGACCTGGTTCACGCCGGCGTCCTGGGGGGAGGCGCTGTTCATGCCGCCTTATGCCGGCGGCTGGCTCTTGAAGTCGGCGCTGGTATGGGAGCGGGCGGGTGCCGCGATGTCGCTGCCGTTTGCCGGCGTGCACATCGTCGAGGCGACCAAGCAGGTCTATCGCGTGATTCCCGCCAAGCGCGAACGCGCGCGGCTCATTCCATCGCTGAAGCCGGTGCTGGTGCCGTCCTCGCCCGCCGCGACGCGGCGCGAGCGCATGATCCGGAAAGGTGTTTAGCGCTCCGAGGGGATCACGCGCAAAAAAAAACGTCCCGGCGGGGCCGGGACGTTTGTAATTCGAAATTCGAAGAAGTGTGCCTACTCGCCGGCGGTTTGATCTTCGCCCTGTCCGGCGGGAGCGGCCTCGCGCTCGGGGCGCGGGCCGTGCGGCCGGCGCCGGCGACGCGGATAGCGCTCGCCACCGCCGCCGCCACCACCGCCTTCAAAACCGACATTCACTTGCGGCTGCGCGCCGGTGATGAAGGAGGGCAGGCGGTCGACGCTGCCGGCATCGGCAACGACCGGCTGCGGCTGGTTCGGCGGTTGCGGCTGATATTGCGGCTGCGGACGGTGGTCGCGCTCGCGATGCTCGCGGGGCTGCTGCTGCTCGCGCTGATAGGGCTGGTTGTCGCGATCGCGCTGATGGTCGCGCTGGTGATCGCGCGGCTGCTGGTTGTCGCGCATAAAGGGCTGCGGCTGCTGCTGCTGGGGCTGCGGAACGAATCCCGGCTCCTGGCCGAAGTTCGAGAAATTCTCGCCATCGTCCTCGCCGTCGTCGCTGCTGGTGCTGACGGGCTCGTCGCCGCGCGGCTGCTGGTTCTGGCGGAACTGTTCCTGGGCTGCGGCGATCAGGCGGAAATAGTGCTCGGCATGCTGGTAGTAGTTCTCGGCCGCAACGGGGTCGCCGGACGAGCGTGCATCGCGCGCGAGCTGGAGATACTTTTCGGCGATATGCGAGGCCGTGCCGCGGATCTTGATGTCAGGTCCGTTGGACTCGTAGACCCGGGTCATCGGGTTTTGGCCGCGCCGGTTGTTATTATTGTTGTTGTTGTTCCGGTTGCGCATCCGCTGCTTGTTTTGACCGTTTCTCATGTCCTGCCTTTAATTCCAGCCCTGAAAAGTGAGACGCACTACTTGCCGTTGAGAGAGACCGTGATGTGTTTGCGGCGCATACTTCGCGCGCCCTGCGCGCGGCGGCGGCCCAAATGCCTGCCGAGTCGCCTGCCAATTGCCCGCCTGCCAATTGCCGTCAATCGTCGCGTTCAACAAAGACGCGTTCCCCACCCGCCAGCGCCCATCGCCGGCGAACCCATTCATTTTGCCTGCCGAAACAAGCCCTGCTTTCTTGCGTAAGTCTTCAAGCGCAATATCAGGCTTTCGTTCACTTTGCGGTCGGAAGGCGGCGCGGCTCAATGGGCCATCGCGCTTCTCAGGACCTGCGGCTTGGAACCTTCAATACAGTGCAGCTCTCGCCTCGAGAGCCCGGCTTTCGCCCGTAGGTCTACGGGGCCGGCACCGATGTTTGAACGGAACGTAGTCGTTCCCACGGGATATTCCAAGAGGTTTTTGCAGCCCAATCGGGCTTTTATGGGGGCATTTTTCGGGCCGACACCGCCCTCGGGATGCCCGCCAGATCGGCTTTGGGCGGCCTCTCCACGGTTAACGCCGCAGCCTGCATCAAGGTTGCAATCCCGTCGGCCTGGCCTTCGCCGGCCTCCACGATCAGGGCTCCGCCGGGGGAAAGACGCGCGGCCGCCTGCGGGATCAGGGCGCGGTAAGCATTAAAGCCGTCGCTGCCGCCATCGAGCGCGAGGTGCGGATCATGCTCGCGCACCTCGCGGCTGAGATCGGCGATCTCGGCGGTGCGAATGTAGGGCGGGTTCGACACGATGAGATCGAATGAGCCTGTGAGCGCGTCGAGGTAGGAGCAGGCGACGAAGGCCGCTCGCTGCGCAAGCCCGAGTGCGGCTGCATTGCGCTTCGCGGTGCGAAGCGCGTCCAGGTTGAGGTCGATGCCGATGCCGAATGCGCCTGGTACCTCGTGCAACAGCGCGAGCAGGATCGCGCCGGATCCGACGCCGATATCGACGATGCGCGGCGGCGTTGACGAGGAGCGCTCGCGAATGATCTCAAGCGCGAGCTCGACCACGGTCTCGGTGTCCGGCCGCGGCACCAGCGTTGCGTGCGAGAGTTGAAAGGGCAGGCCCCAGAATTCCCTGACGCCGAGAATGCGCGCGACCGGCTCGCCCGCCATCCGCCGCGCGGCATACTCGGCAACGGTCGCGGCCTCCGTGACCGTGAGCGAGCGCGAGGCTTGTGCGACGAGGCCGGTGAGATCGAGGCCGAGCGCGGCGCCGAGCAGCGTGCGCGCGTCGAGCTCGGCTTCGTCGATTCCTGCGGTTCGCAGTCGCGCGCTCAGCGTGCGCCGCGCGCTCTCGACGGTCTGCCCGGTGAAGGGATCGCTCACGCGCGCGTCATGCCGCAGCACCTTGCGCGGCGAGTTGGGCGGCCTGGTGCTCGGTGGTCAGCGCGTCGATCACTTCGCCGAGCGCCTCGCCGGCGATCACCTGCGGCAGCTTGTAGAGCGTCAGGTTGATACGGTGATCGGTGACGCGTCCTTGCGGGAAATTATAGGTGCGAATGCGCTCGCTGCGGTCGCCGGAGCCGACCTTCTCCTTGCGGTCGGCGGAGCGCGCGGCTTCGACGCGCTGACGCTCGACATCGTAGATGCGCGAGCGCAAAATGTTCATGGCGGACGCGCGGTTCTTATGCTGTGAGCGTGAATCCTGCATCATCACGACGATGCCGGTCGGGATGTGGGTGATGCGGATCGCCGATTCCGTCTTGTTGACGTGCTGGCCGCCGGCGCCTTGCGCGCGCATGGTCTCGATCCGCAAATCGTCGTTCTTGATGTCGACGTCGACGTCCTCGACCTCGGGCAGCACGGCGACCGTCGCGGCCGAGGTGTGGATGCGCCCCTGCGTTTCCGTGTCGGGCACGCGCTGCACGCGGTGCACGCCGGATTCGAATTTCAGCTTCGAGAACGCCCCGCGGCCCTGCACCTCGGCGATGATTTCCTTGTAGCCGCCGACGGTGCCTTCGCTGGCCGAGATCACGTCGACCTTCCAGCCCTGAAGACTGGCGAAGCGTTCATACATGCGGAACAGGTCGCCCGCAAACAGCGAGGCCTCGTCGCCGCCGGTGCCGGCGCGGATTTCCAGCACCACGTTGCGGTCGTCCATGGCGTCCTTGGGCAGCAGCGCCACGCGGATTTTCTGTACGAGCTCCTCGATTTTCGGGTTGAGCTCGTCGCGTTCGGCTTCCGCCATGCCGCGCATCTCGGCATCGGTCGCGGGGTCGGCGATCAGTGCCTCGGTGTCGGCGAGCTCCTTGACGGCAGAACGATACGTCTTCACCGCATCGATTAGCGGCGTGATCTCGGCGAGCTCGCGCGTGATCTGCACGTAGCGCTCGGAGGAGAGCTGGCCGAGCGATTCGGCCTCGAGGGAAGCGTGATGCGCGAGCAGAACGTCCAGTTTGGCTTCGGGGAGTGACGACATCGTTTCAGTCTCGAATGGCGGAAGGGGCGAGGCGGTGCGGACTGCGACCGGCCCGCTACAATGACAGCCCCTCGGCTTCCGCGAATTCCGTCAGCTTCTGCCGTATCGAGACGGAGCCGGCCGGCGCATCCAGGACCGGGCCGAGCATCGCCTCGGCCTTCTTGGCGTCGAGGTCGATGATCATCGCCTTGACCTGGCCGAGCGCGGTCGCCGACAGCGACAGCGAACGATAGCCCATTGCGATCAGCGCCAGCGCGCCGATCGGTTTCGAGGCCATCTCGCCGCACAGCGACACGGATTTCTTGGCTGCATTGGCCTTGCGCGCGATCTCGCGCAGTACGCGCAGGATCGGCGCCGACATGGTGTCGAAGCGCTCGGAGACCTTCGCGTTGCCGCGGTCGACCGCGAACAGGAACTGGAACAGATCGTTGGAGCCGACCGAGATGAAGTCGACCTTCTTGAGCAGCTCGTCGAGCTGGTAGAGCAGCGCCGGCACTTCGACCATGGTGCCGATGTCGATACGCTCGGGCAGCGTATGGCCGTGCTGGCGCAAATAGGTCAGCTCGCGTTCGACCAGAGCCTTGGCCGAATCGAACTCGGCAACCTCCGAGATCATCGGGAACATCACGCGTAGCGCGCGGCCGCCACCGGCGCGCAGCAACGCGCGAATCTGGCCGCGCAAGAGGCCCGGACGATCGAGCCCGAGCCGGATCGCGCGCCAGCCGAGCGCGGGATTCTCTTCGACCACGGTCTCCATATAGGGCAGGGCCTTATCGCCGCCGATGTCGAGGGTACGAAAGGTCACGGGTTTCGAGCCGGCGGCATCGAGCACGGCGCGGTAGAGCGAAAGCTGGTCGCTGGTGCGCGGCAGGCTCTGGCCGACCATGAACTGCAGCTCGGTGCGGAACAGGCCGATGCCGGCGCTGCCGGTGTCGTCGATATGCGGCAGGTCGATGGCGAGACCCGCATTGATCATCAATTCGACCTTCTGGCCATCCTTGGTGACGCAGGGCAGGTCGCGCAGCGCGAGATATTGCGCCTGGCGACGGGCGCGGAAGCGCACGCGCTCGGCAAAGGCGGCCTCGATCTCCTGCGAGGGCCGCACATAGATCGAGCCAGAGGTGCCGTCGACGATGATGGCATCGCCGGGGTCGGCAATGCCCGGCGCGTTCGGAACTTCGCCGACCGCAGGGATGCCGAGTGCGCGGGCGACGATCGAGACGTGCGAGTTGGCGGTGCCTTCCTCCAGCACGATGCCGCGCAGGCGCTTGCGGTCATAGTCGAGCAGCGCCGCGGGCCCCATCGCGCGCGCAATCACGATGGCATTGTCGGGCAATTGCTCGCGCGACGGCGCATGATCCTGGCCGACGAGCTGCCGCATCAGCCGGTAGCCGAGGTCCTCGAGGTCGTGCAGGCGGTCGCGCAAATAGGGATCGGTCGAGCGCAGCATGCGCGCGCGGGTGTCGGACTGCACGCGTTCGACGGCGGCTTCCGCGGTGAGGCCGGTGGCGACCGCCTCGTGCAGCTTGTGCGACCAGCCCTGGTCGTTGGCGAACATGCGGTAGGCTTCCAGCACGTCGCGATGCTCGCCGCCCTCGGCGACGTCGCCGCGCTCCAGCATGCGGTCGAGGTCGGCGCGCAGCTTGGCAAGCGCAACATCGAGCCGCTTGATCTCCTTCGGCAGGTCCTCGGCGATGTAGTCCTTGATGACGACGCGCGGCTCGTGCAGCACGACATGGCCGAGCGCAATGCCCTCGGACAGGATCGCGCCGCTCTTGTGCAACGAATGGCGCGCGGCCGGTTCCAGGCCCGGCGGCGCCAGCGCCGACAATTCGCCTGACGCGATCAGCTCGGCCAGCACCATGGCGGTGGTCTGGAGCGCCTCGAGCTCCTCCTCGACATAGGTGCGTTTGGCGCGGTTCTGCACCACAAGCACGCCGAGCGTGTTGCCGGCGCGCAGGATCGGCGTGCCGAGGAACGAGTGGTAGATCTCTTCGCCGGTCTCCGGGCGGAACGAGAAGGCGGGGTGGCTCTGCGCGTCGTTCAGATTGAGTGGCGTGGCTTCGCTGGCGACGAGGCCGACGAGGCCCTCATGGGCGCTCAGCACGGTATGGTGCACCGCCTCGCGGTTGAGGCCTTCGGTGGCGTAGAGCTCGAGCGTGTTGTCGACGCGCAGCACGTAGACCGAGCAGACCTCGGCCACCATGTTGGCGGCGATCAGCACCACGATCTTGTCCAGCCGCTCCTGGGCCGAGACAGGCTCCGCCATGGTTTCGCGGAGCCGTCTCAACAAGACGCGGGGACCTCCCGACGCGCTCCGCATGTGCCGTCAATCTCCTCCATGTGCCGACCGGCGCGTGGCCGGCGGCTGGCCCAAAACTCCAGAAAAACAACAAATTTGCTCGTCCGGCGCCGGCGCTGGGCTCCAAATCCTGCTCAGATTTAGCGCTCGCGCCGAATCAGCACCACCTGAACTGGGGTACAGTCTGGGCAGCCCACCCTGTTCGCCGTATAGCGAATTGAGGCTTGTTTTGCCAAGCAAAACGCCTGCCAGAACGCGAAGGTGTGTACACCTTCGCGTATGCTGCGACCGCTAAGAGAAAATTAGCCTAAACCTGATCGAGGCCGTAGAGCGTGTGCAGGGTGCGCACCGCAAGCTCGGTATAGGCGGTGTCGATCAAAACCGAGAATTTGATCTCGGAGGTTGTGATGGCCCGGATGTTGATATTCCGCGCCGCGAGCGCCGAAAACGCCTGGGCGGCGACGCCGGCATGGCTGCGCATGCCGCTGCCGATCACCGAGATCTTTGCCACGTCGGTGGCGCTGTCGAACCGGTCGTAGCCGATCTTGTCCTTGGCGGCGGTAATGGTGTCCTTGGCGCGGGCATAGTCGGCGGCGGGCACCGTGAAGGTCAGGTCGGTGGTCTTGCCGTCCTCGGAGACGTTCTGGACGATCATGTCGACGTTGATGTTGGCATCCGCGAGCGGCCCGAAGATCGAGGCGGCCACGCCCGGCTTGTCCTTGATCTGGCGGACCGAGATCTGGGCTTCGTCCTTGGAGAAGGCGATACCGGTGACGACGTGATTTTCCATGATCTCCTCCTCGCTGCAGATCAGCGTGCCCGGCGGCTGGTTGGCGTGCGGGTCGATATCCTCGGGCTTGTCGAAGCTGGACCGGACGAAGATCGGCATGTTGTGGACCATGCCGAGTTCCACCGAGCGAACCTGCAGGACCTTTGCGCCCTGCGACGCCAGTTCCAGCATGTCCTCGAACGCGATCTTGTCGAGCCGGCGTGCCTTCGGCACGATTCGCGGATCGGTGGTGTAGACGCCGTCGACGTCGGTGTAGATGTCGCAGCGGTCCGCCTTGACGGCGGCGGCGACTGCGACCGCCGAAGTGTCCGAGCCGCCGCGGCCGAGCGTCGTGATGCGGTTGGTCTTGGGATCGATGCCCTGGAAGCCGGCGATGACGGCGACCTCTTTCCGGTCCTTGAAGCGGTTGATGATCTCGGTGCCGTCGATCTCCATGATGCGGGCCGAGGCGTGGGCATCGCTGGTCTTGATCGGGATCTGCCAGCCCTGCCAGGAGCGGGCCTGAATGCCCATGCCCTGCAGCACGATGGCCAAAAGGCCCGACGTCACCTGCTCGCCGGAGGCGACCACGGCGTCGTATTCGCGCGCGTCATGCATGGGGGAGGCTTCGGTGCACCAGGCCACGAGCTCGTTGGTCTTGCCGGACATCGCCGACACCACCACGGCCACTTCGTGCCCGGCGTCCACCTCACGCTTCACATGGCGTGCGACGTTGCGGATACGGTCGATATTGGCGACGGATGTGCCGCCGAATTTCATCACGAGGCGGCTCATGACGACGCGTGCATTCCTTCATAAGGATCAGTATGGTGGCCCGCGCAAAAGCAACGGATTCCGACCGCGCGTATACAGAGCGGCGGGGCCGGGGGCAAGCGGGTTCCTGCGGGTCCGGTGCCGTGCCGGGAATGGGTTTTACCAGGTGGTTTAGCTAGGTTATGGCGCGTTATATCGACGAGATCCTGCAGCCTGGCGAGCGGGTGCTGTATTCGACCAATGCGCACTGGATCTTCTATTTCCCGGCGATTCTGGCCTGGATCGTGGCCCTGGTGCTGTTCGGGATGTCCCGGCAGACGAGTATCGACAGCGTCGTCCTGCTGTGCCTGGTTGCCGCAGGGCTGGCCGCGCTCGGGGCCCTCTACTGGACCATCAAGGCCTGGTTCCATCGCTTTACCACCGAGACCGACGTGACCAACCTCCGGGTCGTGCACAAGACCGGGTTCATCAAGCGCCGAACCTTCGAGATGGCGCTGGACAAGGTCGAGAGCGTCGACGTCAACCAGACCATTCCTGGACGTCTTCTCAACTATGGCGACGTGACCATCAACGGTGTCGGCGAGGGGCGTGAGACCATCACCACCATCGCTTCGCCGCTCGCGTTCCGCAATTCGATCACCGCGCGGTAGGACGGCGCGTTTCCTGATGAGCATGCAGCAAAATACTTCCGCAACTACGCCCAGCGCCCAGGGCTCGACCGTCGACGCCGCCGAGATCGCAAAATTCTCAAAGCTCTCGGCGGAGTGGTGGGATCCGAAGGGCAAGATGGCGCCCCTTCACAAGATCAACCCGCTGCGGCTGGGCTATATCCGCGACGCCGCCTGCCGCAAGTTCGAGCGCAATGTGCGCAGCCTCAACTGTCTCGGTGGCCTTCGCCTGCTCGACATCGGCTGCGGCGCGGGCCTGCTCTGCGAGCCGCTGTCGCGCCTCGGCGCACAGGTGATCGGCGTCGATCCCTCCGCCAGCAACATCGCCGCAGCAAAGCTTCACGCCGACAAGGGCCATCTGTCGATCGACTACCGCTGCACCACGGCGGAGGAGATCGATCCGCGTGAGCGTTTCGACATCGTGCTGGCGATGGAGGTGGTGGAGCATGTCGCCGATGTCGGCATGTTCCTCAACCGCTGCGCCGCGATGCTGAAGCCGAACGGGTTGATGGTCGTCTCGACGCTCAATCGCAACTGGAAGAGCTTTGCGCTCGCCATCGTCGGCGCCGAATACGTCTTGCGCTGGCTGCCGCGCGGCACCCACGAATGGAACAGATTCGTCACACCCGACGAACTGACAAAACATCTCCTCGACAACCGCCTCGTCATCACCGAGCAGACCGGCGTCGTCTACAGCCCCTTCGCCGACAAATGGACGCTCTCGTCCGACATGGATGTGAACTACATGGTCGTGGCGGAAGGAATGGTGTGAGGGCAAGCGGCTTCCAAACTCTCAGTGTCGTCCTGGCGAAAGCCAGGACCCATTACCCCACGAAGGGGTTGAGGAGCGAAGCCGGCGACCACGAATCTTCGCCAAACTCCTCCCTGGGGTAATGGGTCCTGGATCTGCGCTTCGCTTGTCCAGGACGACGGCGGAGCGCAAGCATCGCTCCCATGACATCGGCGCGATTGACCGCGTGAGCCGCACCCGGCACCCTACGTCACAAGCTCCCGCCGCCCGCCACCCATCCCGCACATGCTCACCGTCACCAGCCTCTGGATTCCCTTCACCATCATTGCTGCGCTCGGCCAGGTCGCGCGCAATGCGATGCAGCGGTCCCTGACCAAGCCGCTGGGGACCTGGGGTGCGACCAACATCCGCTTCCTGTTCGGCTTCCCGTTCTCGATCCTGTTCCTTGCGGTGGTGCTGGTCGCCTCCGGCGATCGTCTCAGCGCGCCGCCGGCGATGTTCTGGCCATGGCTGCTACTGGGCGCGCTCAGCCAGATCGTCGCCACCGGACTGATGCTGCTCGCGATGAACGAGCGCTCCTTTGTGGTTACCACCGCGTATCTCAAGACCGAAGCGATCCAGACCGCGATCTTCGGCTTCGTCTTCCTCGGCGATCATCTCACCTGGCTGAAAGTGCTGGCGATCGTGATCGCGACCGTCGGCGTCGTCATCACGGCGCTGCGGCCGGGCGGCGAGAAGAGCTTTGCGGAGTTGAAGCCGACCGTCATCGGCCTGGTCGCAGCGGCAGCGTTCGCGCTCTCGGCGATCGGCTTTCGCGGCGCCATCATCACCGTGCCCAACGTTTCCTTCGTGACGGCTGCGTCGTTCACGCTGGTGCTCGGCCTGTTCGTGCAGACGCTGGTGCTGACGATCTATCTGCTGTGGCGCGCACCGGAGATCCTGCGGGCCATCCTCGGCCTCTGGAAGCCGTCGATGCTCGCCGGCTTCATGGGCGCCTTCGCCTCGCAGTTCTGGTTCCTGTCGTTCGCGCTGACCGCCGCCGCCAATGTCCGCACGCTGGCGCTGGTGGAGGTGCTCTTTGCGCAGGGCGTTGCCTATTACTCGTTCAAGCAGCCGCTCGCGCCGCGCGAGCTCATCGGCATCGTGCTGATCGTGATCGGCGTCGCGGTGCTGGTGGGAGCCTAATTCCGGTCTTCCGGCAGCGTCGGCAGCGGCGAGACTTCGATGCCTTCGTCGATCAGCGCCTTGGCCTCGTCGGGCGAGGCCTCGCCGTAGATCGGGCGGTGCTCCTTGTCGCCATAATGCATGGCGCGGGCTTCGTTCGGGAAGCGCTCGCCGACATTGTCGGCGTTCTTGACGATGTGATCGCGCAGCTCCTTCAACTTGCTGCGCAGCTCACGCTCCTGCGCCAGCATCAGCGAGGTCGATCCGGAGGGCGCGGCCTCAGGCGTGGCAGCGACGGCCTCGGGCGGCGGTGTGGCGCGGCCGCGACCTTTCTTGCCGACGATGCGCGGCGCCATGATCGCCTTGTCGACCTTGGTCGAGTTGCAGATCGGGCAGGTCACGAGCTTGCGCTTGACCTGCTGATCGTAAGCCGACGAGCTCTGGAACCAGCTCTCGAACGCGTGGTCGGCCTCGCAGCGGAGCGCGTAGCGGATCATGCCGATCCCCGCACCAGATGCAGATGGTCCGGCCCCGCCTTGGGGTCGGCGACGCCAAAACGGCGGCCGTGCTGCAGCGACGGAATCGCGCGCCGCGCCGTCTCCACCTTGGCCGGGTCGATCCTGGCCATGATGATGCCGGGCTCGACGTCGCCCTCGGCGAGGATCTCGCCCCAGGGATCGATGATCAGCGAGTGTCCATAGGTCTCGCGCTTGTTCTCATGCAGCCCGGCTTGTGCCGCGGCGAACACAAAGCAGCCGGTCTCGATCGCGCGCGCGCGCAGCAGGATGTGCCAATGCGCTTCGCCGGTCTTGCGGGTGAAGGCCGAGGGCACGGTGAGGAACGATGCGCCGCTTTCGGCCAGCGCTCGGTAGAGCGCGGGGAAGCGGACGTCGTAGCAGATCGTGAGCCCGACGCGGCCCCAGGGCAGGTCGGAGATCACGGCCGTCTCGCCCGGCTGGTAGTTCGCGGATTCGCGATAGCTCTCGCCGTCCGGCAGCTCGATGTCGAACATGTGGATCTTGTCGTAGCTCGCGAGCACGCCGCCGTCGGGCCCGATCAGGAAGGAGCGGTTGACCGCCTTCTCAGGCGAGAAACGCAGCGCCAGCGAGCCGACATGCAGGTGGATCTTCAATTCGGCCGCGAGCGCGCGATAGGCCTTCAGCGACTTGTCGTCCTCTTCGCTCGCCAGATGCTCGAACAGCGCCTTGCGGTTCAACTGCATCATGTTGCTGACTTCGGGCGTCTGCACGTAATCGGCGCCGCCCGCGGCCGCCTGCCGGATCAGCTTGCTCGCCTGCTCGAAGCTCGGCTCGGGCAAAAGCCCGGTCCGCATCTGCACCATGGCTGCGGTAAAGCTGCGATCCTGCGCTTGGGTCTGGCTCATGAGATGGCCTTCACATTGGCGAGCATGCCGTCGAGCTTGCCTTCGCGGTCGAGCCCGTAGAGATCATCGCAGCCGCCGACATGGGTGCCGCCGATCCATATCTGCGGAAAGGTCGAGCCCTCGCCGGCGCGATCATACATCTCCTGGCGCCAGGACGGGTTCTTGGCGATGTCGAATTCGGTGAAATCGGCCTTCTTGCGGGTCAGCAGCGATTTGGCCGCGGAACAATAACCGCAGCCCGGCCTCGTGTAGATCTCGACGGCAGTGCTCATGTCGTCTCGCGCTCTCATTTCCTGAATTATTTGAATTATATGGGACGCGAGGCGCTCTCGACAACCCGGGCGAACACCAGCGCGTCGACCTGGGCCGCCTTGGCGCGCAGCAAAGCTCGCGCGCAGGCATCCAGCGTCGCGCCCGAGGTCAGGACGTCGTCGATCAGGACGATTCGGCGTCCCTGCACCTCGGATTGGCGGTCGGCGGATACCTGGAATGCGCCCTGCACATTGGTGGCGCGCTGGGCGCGGGACAGGCCGATCTGCTGCTCGGTGGCGCGGACCCGGCGCAACACGTCGGCGTTCACCTTCACCCCGCTCTGGCGCTCGATTACCCGCGCCAGCGCGCCGGACTGGTTGTAGCGCCGCCGCCAGGCCCTGCGCCAATGCAGGGGCACCGGAACCAGCATGTCGGCCTCAGTCAGCAGCGTCCGGCCCGCACGCGCCATCCAGCGCCCCATGGCCGGTGCCAGATCGGTGCGGTCTTGATATTTCAGCGAATGCACGAGCGTCCGCGCGACGTCGTCATAGCGCACCGCGGCGCGCGCCCGGTGATAGGCCGGCGGGCTCGCGATCGCCTCCATCGACAGCATGTCGGGCCCGGGATCGTAGACAAAGGGGATGCCGAGCCGCGGACAATAGGGCGGCTCGATGAACGACAGTTTTGCCCAGCAGGTCGCGCACACGCCTTCGCCGTCGACCGGCTCGCGGCAGGACACGCACAAGGTCGGCAGCGCGATGTCGAGCGCAAGCCGCGCAACACGCGCCAGCATGTGGCGGCCGGCCGCAAGCGGCGCACGCCAAGGGAAACGGGAAGGGACGCTGTCGGCTTCCATGGTGGGAAGGCTAGCGCCCTACCGCGGACGGCTCAAGCCGCACTCTCGTGCCCCGGACGCAGCGCAGCGCCTCTCAGCGGTGCGCTGCAGAGCCGGGGCCCAGGAGTCGCGCACGCGGAAGGATTGGGTCCCGGCTCTGCGCTTCGCTTGTCCGGGACACGAGAGTTGCCATTCTTGGCTGGATCGGCGTAACCAGCAGCATGGCGCCAAACCCGCAAACTCCGCCCGTCCTGTTCGATCGCGCGTTGCTGCATGCGCGGCAGCGCCGTGCACATGCGCAAGGCCAGGTCTCTTTTCTGCTCGATCGGGTCAACGAGGACATGGCGGATCGATTGGCCGCCGTCATGCGCGAGTTTCACGTTGCGGCCGATCTCTGGACGCCTGGCGATGGTCTCGCGGCGCTGCAGACGCGCCTGCCGTCGGTTCAGCGCGTCGAGCTCGACGCGACCGGCGCGGAAAAATTGCCGTTCGCAGCCGAGGCGTTCGATCTCGTCGCTTCCGCATTGGCGCTGCAATTCGTCAACGATCTGCCCGGCGTGCTCGCGCAAATCAGGCGCGCGCTGAAGCCGGATGGATTGTTGCTCGCGGCGATGATCGGCGGCGACAGCCTGACCGAGTTGCGGCAGGCCTTTGCCGCAGCGGAGGCCGAATGCGAGGGCGGTGTGTCGCCGCGCGTGGCGCCGTTCGCCGACCTGCGCGACATCGGCGCGCTGTTGCAGCGGGCGGGCTTTGCGCTGCCGGTCACCGATGTCGACCGTGTCGTGGTTCGTTACGCTAGCGCCTTCGCCCTGATGCAGGATCTGCGGCGCATGGGCGCAGCCAATGTGCTGGTCGAGCGCCGGCGCACGCCGACGCGGCGCGCGACGCTGCTGCGCATGGCGGAAATCTACGCCGAACGCTTCGCCGATCCCGACGGCCGCATCCGCGCCACCTTCGACGTGATCTGGCTCTCCGGCTGGGCCCCGCATGCGAGCCAGCAGCAGCCGCTGAAGCCGGGCTCGGCGAAAGCGAGCCTTGCGGAGGCGGTGCGCAAGGCGAGAGACACCTAGACCGTGTCCTCCGTCATGGCCGGGCT
>NZ_PPPT01000329.1 GCF_006483445.1 Bradyrhizobium guangdongense
CCACAAGGGGAGAAGGGACGAGACTACGTTACGAAAAATCCGTCCAGCTCAGATGCCGCGAATCGAGGTCGCCGACCGACACCGTTTCGCGCATCTCGCGCGGTATGTGGAAGCCACTGCGAAGGTAGACCAGAGGGGTCGCGTCGGCCGCGTGCGCAACGCTGCGCACTTCGCCGACGAAGATCGAATGCGTCTTGGTCTCGAACTCCTGTGCCAGCACGCAGTCGAATGTGGCGACCGCATCCTGCAGCACCGGTGCGCCGGTCGCGGCCGTGGTCCATTGCCCGAAGCCAAAGCGGTCGTCGCCATTGACGCCCTTCTGGCCGCTGAAGGTCAGCGCCAGCAGCGCGTGGTCTTCGCTGAGAAAGTTGATCGCGAACGCACCTTCCTCGCGGATGCGCGCGTGCGCGCTGGCGTTGCGATTGACGCAGACGATCAGCGACGGCGGTGAGTCCGACAGCGAGCAGGCCGACGTCACCGTCAGCCCGGTGCGCTTGCCGTGCTCGGCGCCGACGGTCACCAGCGCGACCGCGCCTGCGCATTGCCGCATGGCCTGCTTGAAACTCGTGGGGTCGATGCTCATGCGCTGGTCTCTTGCAAGACCCGGGATCGCTGGCCGATCCGGGTGAGGGAATTGGGTTCCATGAAACCGTAATCCCTCACCCGCACCTTGGGCACCGCTCCCTTGGAATGGGAGCGATGACATCACGCAGCCTTGCGCGCCGTATCGAGATGCTTAAGCCGCGGCATCACCTCGTTCTTGAGAAGCTCCAGCGAATGCCGCCAGGCTTGCGGCTTGTGCTTGTAGTCGAAACCGAACACGAGGAGCACGCCGAAGCCGCCGACCTCCTCGTAGATTTTTTCGATCTTCTCGGCGACGGTCGACGGTGAACCGATGATCCAGTTCCGCCGCGCGCAATATTCGACGGTGACGTCGCTGTCGGGCACATCGGGTGCGTGCTTCAGATAGTCCTTGAAGCCGAAGTGTCCGAGCAGCGGCAAAAAGTATTCGCTCATCATCCGGCCCATCATGTCGCCGGTCGAAAGCTTCCAGGCTTCCTCGTCGGTGTCGGCGACGAAG
>NZ_PPPT01000330.1 GCF_006483445.1 Bradyrhizobium guangdongense
CGCCAGCGTCAGCACGATGGTGTGCGGTAAAGCTTCGGCAATTTCGGTCCAGACTGCACGATGTGTGACCATGCTGTTGCCGAGGTCGCCGCGCAAGGCATGACCTAGGAACTCGAGGTATTGCGTACCGATCCAGCGATCGAGGCCAAGTTCAGCACGCAGGGCCGAGAGCGTTTCCGGGGTCGCCCGATCGCCCAGGATGGCGATTGCAGGATCGCCCGGAACCACGCGCACCAGCAAAAAGACGAGCGTCAGTACCGCGAGCAGCGTCGGTATCGACGCCAGCAATCTTCGGATGATGAAGCCAATCACCGGACCATCCCTTGGCTTGCTGGCGCTGAGCTCACTTGAAGTGCGTCGCTTCCGTTAACAGAGGACCGAGCGACAGCGACGCCTTCAATTCGTAGCCGTAGTCGAGGTCGGTGCGGTGCGCCCAGATCTGCAAGCCCTCGGCCAGAGGAACGGCGCAGACGGCCGCGACGATCTTCTTCTGGGCCTCGACCCAGAGTCCGACCTGCTTCTCGGTATCGGTCTCAGTCTTGGCGGCATCGATCTCCCTGTCCGCCACGTCACAGTGGCTGAAATTGGTGACGGCCGTCGGCTTTCCGACGATGCTGGCCGAATGGAAGAACTGGGTCAGGTAGATATCCGCTACGGGAAAGCGTGCTGCCGCGTAATACACGATCGGGCTCAGATCCTTGCGAATCTGCTGATGGAAGGTGGCGTGATCGACGACCTGAATATCGAGAGTGATGCCCGCCTTGCGCAGCTGCGCCTGCACGACCTGCATGCTGCCCAGCATCTGCGGCAACTGGGTGTGGATGATCTTGATCGTCACCCCGTCGGGATAGCCGGCATCCCTAAGCAGCGCCTTGGCCTTGGCGATGTCCGTATTGACGAGACCGACATCCCCGGAGGAACCGAGATAGCCCGCCGGGATCACGCTCTGGCCAGGTCGCGCAGTGTCGGCCCCCTGCCACTTCACGAGCTCAGGACGGTTGACGGCATAGGCAATCGCCTGCCGCACACGGATAT
>NZ_PPPT01000331.1 GCF_006483445.1 Bradyrhizobium guangdongense
CCTCGGCGAGCTTCATGCGCAGACGCGTGACCTTGTCCTTGGGCACCATGATGATGCTGCCCTCGTTCCGGATCTCGAACGGGATGCCCTGGCGCTCCAGGTCCTTGATGATGCCGGAGGAGTCCTCGACCGAGAGGTCGGTGAACAGGGTGGTCATCTGCGGCGCGGTCACGCGCATGATGACGAACGCAAAAAAGCCGATGAGCGCGGCGGTCACCGCGATCATCGCCGCGAACCGCGCAGCGCCGAGACCCTTCAGGAAGTCCAACAGACCTTGCAAGCAACCGCCCCAGAGATTCGGCCCAAACTTTCCGGCAGCCGACTGGGCAATTATTGCCTAGGTGATGGTTTCGATATGGTTAACGAAGGTTAAGAGCTCTGACAAAAGAACGGACATGAAAAAAATCGGCCTCGCGGGGCGGGGCCGATTTTCGTCAAATCGATCAGTTTCCGGATCGCTTACTGGCGATACTGCTGGATGCGGGTGGTGCGCAGGCCCGCAAGACCGTGCTGGTCGATGGAAAACTGCCAGGAAAGGAATTCGTCGACGGTGAGGGTATAGCGGCTGCAGGCTTCCTCGAGGGAGAGGAGGCCGCCGCGAACAGCGGCTACGACCTCGGCCTTGCGGCGGATGACCCACCGTTTGGTTCCGGGCGCGGGAAGATCGGCAATCGTTAACGGGCTGCCGTCCGGCCCGATGACGTATTTTACCCTCGGGCGATGGGGTTCTGTCATGGCGTACTCACAAACTCTCAACCACTGAACTCACGCCACAACCCTACGCTTGGCGGCTTAAAAATCCGCTAAGCCTAAGGCTTCAATACAATTCTCGTTGAAAATGGCGGGAACAGCCTCAGCTCGGCCGGCGGGACGGGGCGTCCAGGCCGGTCGAGGGGGACTTCGTAAATACTTTACTAACGAACAGAGCCAGTCAGGCGAGGTGCGAACCTCAATTGCTGGTGGCGGCGATGCTCTTCACCTGGCTGACGGTGTAGGTCTGGCCGTCGATGGTCAGAAGCGGCGGCGACTGGGTCAGGTCGACCGACGACACCGTGCCCTGCACCTGCGCCGACACGCCGATATTGTTGCCTGCGGTATCCTTGCCGGTCGCCGAGATCGTATACTTGCCGTCGGGCCATTGCGTGCCGTCATTGCCCTGACCGTTCCAGGTGAAGGGAATGTCCGAACCTTGACCGGCCGTATATTTACCGGTGAAGACGGTCTGGCCGCTCGAATTCGCGATGGAAATATCGACGGTCGCGCTGGAGGGAACGTTGAGGTGCCAGGTCGCCGACGAGCT
>NZ_PPPT01000332.1 GCF_006483445.1 Bradyrhizobium guangdongense
CAAGATCGAGCCCGCCGCGGCGGTCGCGGCGTTCAACGCGGCGTTCGGCAGAATCGCGAAGGAGCTGGTCGGCTGGACGGTGCAGACCGTCTAGCGGCCGCTATTCGAGGGTTTTCAGATAGGCCAGCAGATCGTGGATCTGCTCGGGACGGAGCTGGAAGACGGGCATGTCGGCGTGGCCGGTGCTGATGCCTTCGGCCAGCGCTTCGCCGAGATTTTCGATCGGATAGCGCTCATGCAGGGTGCGGAACGGCGGCGCTGCCTCGAGCCGGCTTCGCGATCTCAGGTCGATGGCATGACACCGCGCGCAATTGGCACGCGCATAGGCCTTGCCCCGCTGCTCCGCCGGGCTTGCGGCCAGCGCCGGCGACATCAGGAGCAGCGCGAGCAGGGTCTGGCGGAATATGGCTTGCAGCATTTGGCGGGTCTCATCGGCTTGCGCCGCAGAATAGGGTGGCGGCATCGCCCAAAATTGATCTGGGTCAACTGGCTTTGTGACAATGCAGTAAAATGCCAAGGCGTGGTGGACGGCCAGGGGCGGTCCTTAACTGGCGCTGTCTGGAGCGGTGGATGAAGCCTTCCGTGGTCACAATTGAGCCGAGTTTCTGCAAGGATTGTTCGATACGGGGATCCAGCGTTTGCTCGGCGCTCGATGCGTCCGAGCTGCGCCAGTTCGAGCATCTGGGGCGCCGCGCCCAGTTCGCTCCTTGCGAGACCGTTTTCTCCGAGGAAGACATCGCGACCTCCTATTTCAACGTGCTCGACGGGGTGATGCGGCTCTACAAGCTCCTGCCCGATGGCCGGCGGCAGATCGTCGGCTTTGCGTTGCCCGGCGACTTCCTGGGCATGAACATCTCCGGCCGGCACAATTTTTCGGCCGATGCGATCGGCGCGGTCGCGGTCTGCCAGTTTGCCAAGGCACCGTTCGGCCGCTTCATCGAGGACCGGCCGCATCTCCTGCGTCGCATCAACGAGCTCGCGATTCGCGAACTAAGCCAGGCGCGCGACCACATGGTCCTGCTCGGGCGCCGCTCGGCCGAGGAGAAGGTCGCGACCTTTCTCCTGAGCTGGCGTGAGCGGCTTATTCCGCTGCACGGGCCATCGAATACAGTGGCGCTGCCGATGAGCCGGCAGGACATCGCGGATTATCTCGGCCTGACCATCGAAACCGTCAGCCGCACCTTCACCAAGCTCGAGCGCGACGGCGTCATCGAGATCATCCACGGCGGCATCAGCCTGCTCGATCCGGCGCGCGCGGAGGCCTTGGCTGCCGCGTAAGCGATCTTTTCCGCATGCGATCCCTAAAATTTGATCCCGATCAAAGACGTCGGGCGGTCACGGCAAAATAATGCCTGCAAATTTCAGGGGAGGGCGGGATGCCGACCGACACGTTGCTGATGACCATTGCCGTTGTTGCCGTCTTTGTCGGGTTCGGCGTGGTCCTGGCGTGGGGCGACCGGCAAACCAGAGGGCTCAAATCGGATGAACCGGGCAAGCGCTGACGCGTCTGCCGTCGGAATCACGCTTTGACGCGGTGCGATGGCCGGGTTCCACGGTCGCCATCGCCGCATGCACTCTGCGCCAGGTGCAAAATTGTGCCCTGTTCTCCTTGCAACTCTGCATCGCATCGAGCGCTTCGGCGCATCCTGCGGCTGCGCGCGGGCGGAGGAGCCCGCGCAATTTCACGGCACTTGTCTAAAATTACGCGCATGGTTTCCGGTTGAAAAGCATGGCAACGTTGACTACGCAGGAACTTACGTGCCTCGCAGTCTTAGGAGCCCGGCGGCGTGCCTCAGGACAAAACCGGCGATCCCCGACAATCGTCGGGCAACAAGCTTTCGGTTCTGCGCAAGCACCCGATCTTCGCGGATCTGGAGGCGGAGGCGCTCGATCAGCTCTGCCGCTATGCCAAGCACACCACCGTCAAGCGCGGCGCGACCATCGCGGCCAAAGGCGACCCCGGCAACAACCTGTTCGCGGTCGTCTCCGGCACGGTGAAGATATCCTCGTCTTCGCCTGATGGCCGGAACGCCATTCTCAATCTGATCGGTCCCGGGGAGATTTTTGGCGAGATCGCCGTGCTCGACGGCGCGCCGCGGTCGGCCGACGCGACCGCCAACACCAATTGCGAGCTCTACATCATCGACCGCCGTGACTTCCTGCCTTTCGTGAAGAGCCAGCCGGCGCTCGCGATGAAATTCATCGAACTGCTCTGCGCGCGCCTGCGCTGGACCAGTCAGCAGGTCGAACAGGTGATTCTGCAAAACCTTCCCGGGCGGCTCGCGAGTGCGCTGCTCGGCCTGACCGAGGAGCGCAAGCTCGATTCCGGCAGCGGCACGCTTGCGATCACCCAGCAGGAGATCAGCGAGATGGTCGGCATGACGCGCGAGAGCATCAACAAGCAGCTCCGCGCATGGTCGGGCCGCAATTGGGTTCGCCTCGAGCATGGCGCCATCGTCGTGCTCGACACCGATGCGCTGCGCGAGC
>NZ_PPPT01000333.1 GCF_006483445.1 Bradyrhizobium guangdongense
CGCTGGAGCAGCGCGCGGCGGAATTGCCGAACCTCGCGCGTTTCGATGACGAGGCCGAGAGCGTCGTTCCCGAAGCCGACAGCGTCGCGATCCGCACCAACGCCGGACAATTCCTCAGCGCGCGGCTCGTGGTCGGCGCGGACGGCCGCCACTCGCTCTGCCGCGAGGCGGTCGGCATCAATGTGACGCGGCGCGAGCTCAAGCAGACGGCGCTGACCTTCAATGTCGGCCACTCCCGGCCACACCGAAATGTCTCGACCGAGTTCCACACCCCGCACGGCCCCTGCGTGTTCGTGCCGCTGCCCGGCGACCGCAGCAGCATCGTGTGGGTCGCGGCACCCACTGAGGCCGAGCGTCTCCGCGCGCTTTCCGATGAAGAACTCTCGGCGGCGATCGAAAAGCAGTCGCACTCCATCCTCGGCCGCATGAATGTGGAACCCGGGCGCAATCTGTTTCCACTCGCGATCGAGCGCCCCGACGCGTTCGCACGCGACCGGATCGCGCTGATCGGCGAAGCCGCCCATGTGGTTCCCCCGATCGGCGCGCAGGGCCTCAATCTCGGCCTGCGGGACGCTGCCGACATTGCGCGCCTTGCCGGCGACGCGATTCTGGACGGCCAGGATCCCGGCGCACCCGACGTGCTGAAGCGCTACGACCGGGCACGGCGGCCCGACATCGTCAGCCGCACCTTCGTGATCGACATGGCCAATCGCTCGCTGCTCAACGATTTCCTGCCGCTGCAGCCGGTACGCGCGGTCGGCATGCACCTGCTCGGCGCGATCGGCCCGTTGCGTCGGCTCGCGATGCGCGAGGGCCTCGCGCCGACCTGGCGGCGCTAAGGAAAGGCCAGCCGCCCGGTCTGGATCAGCCACATCACGCTGGTCAGCGTGACCACGGAGGCAAACGTCCCCAGCAGCACCGCGACGGAGGCGGATTCGATCCAGGCATCGTTTTGCCGCGCGATGACGAACACGTTCAGCGCCGGCGGTAGCGAGGCCATCAGCACGGCGGTCGCGGCCCAGGGCTGCGCGAACGGCCCAAAGGCGAGCATCAGGCCGAGCGCTGCAAGCGGATGGACCAGAAGCTTCACCGCGATCACGCCGGGCACCTCCCACGGCACACGATCAAAGGGCCGCAGCGCGACCGTGACGCCGAGCACGAACAGCGCGGTCGGCGCCGCTGCATTCTGCAGAAAGGTGATGGTGCGATCGAGCGCCACCGGCAGCTCGATATGCAGTGCCGCGACAGCCGCGCCAAAACAGGCCGACATGATCAGCGGGTTGAGCACGATCTGCTT
>NZ_PPPT01000334.1 GCF_006483445.1 Bradyrhizobium guangdongense
ACGACGGCGAGCCTGCTCGATGCCAGTCTCTCCGCCGTTCGCAGCGCGCGGTCTGCGGACTTGCAGATGATCGGGGATTCGGGCTTCAGGTGTCCGCCCTTGCCGGCGTTGAATGCCTGCACGACGTAGGTTGTTTCGCGGGCCATGAATGCTCCTTCGAGCTGTTGAGGAAAGCAATTGACGCCAACGAGTGTGGTTTCCGAGCTCAACGCCTCATCGCGTCGATGAGCGCGGGAATCTTGATTGTCGCGAAGTTGGAGAAGGTGTCCGACACGGCATAGGGCAGGATGATCTGGTCATTGTGTCTCATCCCGCCGCAGGTGTAGACGACGTTGGGAACATAGCCTTCGCGTTCGGATGGTTCAGGCCGCAACAACGGCTCGGACGAACGCGCCAGGACCTTGGACGGGTCGTGCTTGTCGAGCAGCGCCGCCCCAATCGCGTATTTCCGGACCGGGCCGACACCGTGTGTCAGCAGGAGCCAGCCCTCATCGAGTTCGATCGGCGATCCGCAATTGCCGATCTGGACGAACTCCCAGGGAAACTGCGGTTTCAAGATCGCCTGACCGCCTTCCCATGTGGTGAGGTCGTCCGAATAGATCAGATACAGGTTCTCGTTGTCCTGACGCGCGATCATGGCGTATTTGCCGCCGATCTTGCGCGGAAACAGCGCCATGCCCTTGTTGCGCGCCGCGGCACCGCGCAAGGGCGTGAGCCGGAACGATATGAAATCACTGGTCTCGATCAATTCGGAACGGATCGCCCGTCCGCTGTAGGCGGTGTAGGTCGCGTAATAGCGCTTCCGGTCGCCGTCTCTGAATTCGACGAAGCGGGCATCCTCGATGCCGTTCGACTGGGAGTCGGTGACCGGAAAGATGACACGCTCGCTGAGATCTTCCTCATGCTTGAAGGTCAGCTCGACGTGGTCGCCGTCCGGCCCGGCGACGCGATGGGAGATCCGCGGCACCGCGGCGAGGCGAGCCGTTGGATCGACAGTCACGCCCCCGTCAGCCGTGATCGTTCCGGTTCGGAACGTCAGCGACGACACATGACCTTCGCCGATGGCACGCAGGCTGAGGATGAAGCGGACGCCGCCCTTCGGCGCATC
>NZ_PPPT01000335.1 GCF_006483445.1 Bradyrhizobium guangdongense
GATCAGGAAGATGAACACCAGCGTGGAGACGACGATCGTCGCGGTCCACGCCATGCGCTGGCTGGGTGTGCGGAGGGAGGCATTGTCTCTCAATTCTTCATCCCTCCCGTGACCTGCTGTCCGCTCACCAGCTTGCCGTAGACCGCTGCCAACAGCAGGGTGGCGAGCAGCAGCACCGCGCCCAGCGCGGAAGCCAGGCCCCAGTTCGCGGTCTCGGTGGTGTAGAGCGCGATAAAATAGCTGATCATCTGATCGGCGGCGCCGCCGACGAGCGCCGGCGTGATGTAGTAACCGAGCGCCAGGATGAAGACGAGCAGGCTTCCGGCGCCGATGCCGGGCAGGGTCTGCGGCAGGTAGATGCGCAGGAAGGCCGTGAGCGGCGGTGCACCGAGCGAGGCGGCTGCACGCATGTAAGCGGGCGAGATCGCCTTCATGCTGCTGTACAGCGGCAGGATCATGAAGGGCAGCAGCACGTGCGTCATCGCCACGCAGACGCCAAAACGGTTGTAGATCAGGCGCAACGGCTCGTCGATGATGCCGAGCCAGCGCAGGCTGTCGTTGACGACGCCCTGGCTCTGCAGCAGCACGATCCAGGCGCAGGTGCGGACCAGGAGCGAGGTCCAGAACGGCAGCAGCACGAAGATCATCAGCAGGTTCGACCGTCCCGGCGGCAGCGTCGCCAGCAAATAGGCGACCGGGAAGCCGAGGATCAGGCAGAGCACCGTGACGCTGAGACTGATGATGAAGGTGCGGGCGAACAGGCTGCGGTAGATGGCCTGATCCGGCGGCGCCGCGACGATCGCGCCGTCCGCGTCCCGCGTCAGGTCGAGCGCCGCCAGCAGATAGAAGCCGGTGATTGGACCACTGGCGTCCTTGATCGTCGTCCAGGTGGCGCGGTCGCGCCACGCCGGATTGATCTTGGCAAGCGTCTCCCTGGCCGTGCCGGGCTCCGGCGGCGATTTCAGATTGCGCGCCGTGCTGGTGAGGATCGTGCGAAAACCATTGAGTGCGTAGTTCAGCCGCTTGGCTGCGACAGCGATGGTGCCGGAGGCGCGCGCCGCAAGGATGTCGCTTGCGAGCGCCGCGTACGCCTTTTCTGCCGGCAGATCCTTGCCGTCCCAGTCGGCGAGCGCGGCAACCGTTTGCGGCAGAACCTGACGCACCTCGCGGTCTTCGACCGAACGCCACAGCATGCCGGCGATCGGGCCGGCAAAGGTGAAGAGCAGGAAGACGAGAAGCGGTGCTACCAGCGCCAATGCCTTGACCTGGCGTGTCCGCTCCGCGCGCCGCAATCGGCGCTTGAGCGGCACCCCGGTCGACGCGTCGGCGCCGGTTGCGAGCGCATCCGTCATTGATTTGCGGGCCGCGTTACTTCGCGGCCCATTTGTTGAAGCGCTCGGTCAGGCGATCGATATTCTCGAGCCAGAAGGCGACGTTGATCTCGACCGCATTCTTGATGTTGTCGGGCGCGGTCGGCAGGTCCTGCAGGACGGCCGCCGGGATCAGGGCGGCAGCGCCCTTGTTCGAGGTGCCGTAGGCGATGTTCTCGGAGAGTTTTGACTGGTTCTCCGCCTTGCCGGCAAAATCGAGGAACTTGTAGGCCGCGTCCTTGTTGGGGCTGCCCTTCAGGATGACCCAGCTATCGAGGGTGAAGAGCGCGCCGTCCCACACCATGCCAAAATTCTTCTTCTCTTTCTTGTTCGCGGTGTCGATGCGGCCATTATAGACCGAGGTCATGACCACCTCGCCGGAAGCGAGCAATTGCGGCGGCTGGGCGCCGGCCTTCCACCAGACGAGGTCGCCCTTGATGGTGTCGAGCTTCTTGAAGGCGCGCTCGATGCCCTCGTCGGTCGCCAGCACCTTGTAGACGTCCTTCGGCGCGACGCCGTCGGCCATCAGCGCG
>NZ_PPPT01000336.1 GCF_006483445.1 Bradyrhizobium guangdongense
CCTCACCCCAACCCTCTCCCCGCAAGCGGGGAGAGGGAGAAGTGACATCTCAAAAAATCCTGGAGAACAGCACGTAGAGGCTGGCCGACAGCATGATCGCGCAGGGCAACGTCAGCACCCAGGCCATCAGCAAGTTGCGGATCGTCGACCATTGCAGGCCCGAGCCGTTGGCTGCCATGGTGCCGGCGACGCCCGACGACAGCACGTGCGTGGTCGAGACCGGTAGGCCGAACACGTCGGCGGCGCCGATCGTGGCGGCGGCGACGAGCTCTGCCGACGCGCCTTGCGCATAGGTGAGGTGGCTCTTGCCGATCTTCTCGCCGACGGTGATGACGATGCGTTTCCAGCCGATCATGGTGCCGAGCCCAAGCGCGATTGCGACTGCAATCTTCACCCAGGTCGGAATGAATTTTGTGGCGCTGTCGAGCGAGCCTTTGTAGGCGTTCAGGGTCGCGACCTCGTCCTTGCTGAGATCGTTCTCCTTGTCCTTCATCAGGAAGCGGATCGCTTCCGAGGTCAGGTACATGTCGTTGCGGGTGTTGCCGACGGCCTCCGCCGGCACCTTGTTGAGCGAGCCGTATTTGGCGACCTGCTCGCCGACGTCCTTCACCAGCACCGCGAGCGAGGGATAGGTGCCTTCGTTGATCTGACGCAGCGCGATGTATTGCGTCACCGCCGGGCGGGGATCGCCGATGATGCTGTGGCCGGCGCCCTTCGCCGCGATCACCTTGGAGGCGGCCTCAGACGTCTTCTGGAACTGCGCGATCTGGGATTCCGGCAGCGCGCGGTTGAGCGCATAGGCCGTCGGCACGGTGCCGATCAGGATCAGCATGATCAGGCCCATGCCCTTCTGGCCGTCGTTCGAGCCATGCGCAAAGCTGACGCCGGTGCAGGTCGCAATCAGCAAGCCGCGGATCCAGAGCGGCGGCGCCTTGTTGCCCTCGGGCGCCGCGTAGAGCGCCGGGTTGCGCACGAGGAACTTGAGCACGAGCAGCAGCACCGCGGCGCAGATGAAGCCGAACAGCGGCGACAGCAGGAGCGCATAGCCGATCTCGGTTGCCTTGCTCCAGTCCACGCCGGAGGTGCCGTCGCGGCCGCGCATGACGGCATTGGCGATGCCGACGCCGATGATCG
>NZ_PPPT01000337.1 GCF_006483445.1 Bradyrhizobium guangdongense
AAGCCCGGCCATGACGACCGAAATTGTGGAACCGCCCCTATATAGCAACCGGAACCGCCGATTGCGACCGCGGCAAATACCTAGCGTTACCGCTTACAGTCCTGCGCGATACGGTCCAGCGCCTGGGCGAGGCCTTTCAGCGAGAACGTGTCGGTCGTCTCCGTGCCCTTGGCCGAGACGCCCTTGACCACCAGGTCGGCGGATTTGCGCATGGCTTCCACCATCCGCTCCTCCTCGGCCGCATTCTTGATCCAGAGACCGTCACCCTGGGTGTACATCGCGTAGGAGCCGCCGCCGACTTCGAGCGTCGATTCCGAGCCCGGCTTCAGCGCATAGCCGATCATGATCGAGACTTCGTTGGCGACCTTCTCGGTCGGCCTGGTCGAGACGAAGGCATAGGCCGGATCGCGCGGGCGATTGGGCGGATTGGTCTTGGACGAGGATGGCTTGGCCAGCGCGAAGCAGACCTTCTTGCCGTTCGGCGTGGCAGCGTAGGCGCCCCAGGTTCCGAACTGGCCGATCAGGGTCGGCTCAGCTCCACCCGTCATCGCCGCGGGCGGCGCGACAGGCTTGCTCTCTGGCTTTGCCGCCGTCTTCGGTGCAGGAGCCGGGGCCGGGGCCGCAGGTGTCGCCTTTGGCGCCGCTTTCGGCGCGGGTTGCGCCGTCTGCGCCTGCGCGAGATCAACGAACCCGCACACCGCCAACCCGGTCATCAAAGCTACTAGCACCCGCCACATGCTGGAGTGGTTCCCTCAATATTGTGACTGGAAGATGGCCCGGCCGCGCTTTGTCCCCGCGGCAGGGATAGCCGGGAAAGCGCTGTTTGGGAAGGCAGTTAGCTACCCCTCGTAGCTAGCCCTTGGCGCGCGATGCGCGCTGCTCGGCCCATTGCGCGTCGGTCCATCGCAACAGGTCTTCGGCGCCCGAACTGCGCAGATGCGCACCACCGTCGATGACGACCATCTCGCCATTGATGTAGCCCGCGCGATCCGAAACCAGGAAGCTCGCGAGGTCGGCGAGCTCGCCATGCTCGCCTGTGCGGCCCAGCGGATTGCGCGAGGTCCAGCCCTCGTCGCGGCCCTCGGGACGCAATTGCCCGGTGGCGCCCGCGGTCGGGAACGGGCCCGGCGCAATCGCGACGGTGCGGACGCCCTTCGGCCCCCATTCCACCGCGAGGCTTTTGGTCATCGCCAGCACCGCGGACTTCGCCATCGCCGACGGCACGGTGAAGGCGCGGCCGGTGATGGTCGAGGTCGAGAGGATCGAGAGCACGACACCCTTTCGCCTGCCGTCGATCCAGCGCTTGCCGGCCGCGAGCGTGCAATACATCGCACCATGCAGCGTCGGCGCGAGGATGGCATCCGCCGCGCGGAACGAGAGATGCTCGCTCTGTGCGATGAAGGTCGCGGCCGCGTTGTTGACGAGAATGTCGAGTGGCGCGGCGCGCCAGATCTGATCCATCATGGCTTCGACCGCCGCGCCGTCACGAATATCACAGGCGACGGTCGTCACCTTGCCGCCGGTCTTGCGCATGTCTGACGCGGTCGCCTCGAGCCGGTCGAGCTTGCGGCCGCAGATGACGAGCTCGGCGCCGAGTTCGAGGAATCGCCGCGCCATCGCAGCGCCCAGCCCCGAGCCGCCGCCGGTGACGAGGATGCGCTTGTCCCTGAGCAGCCCTGTTTCAAACATCGTTTGAATCCTCCCATCAGTCATTGCGAGCGCAGCGA
>NZ_PPPT01000338.1 GCF_006483445.1 Bradyrhizobium guangdongense
TCGATGTCGCGGATGGTGAAGGGCCCCTGCCGCAACAGCCGCATCACCTTGCGATAGGCGGCCGGCGTCACGGTCTTGTACCAGCGATGATTGTGACGCTCGCGCTGGTGCTCGCGCATCGCCGGCAGGAAGAAGCGAAAATCCGCCGACGGCACGTAGGACAGCGCATGGGTCCAGTATTCGAACACGCTTTTCTCGGCGCTCTGGGCCGCTTGCAAATCAGCGCGGCGATAGGCGGGGATGCGGCTGTACAGGATGTGGTGATGGCAGCGCTCGATCACGTTGATGGTGTCGATCTGCACATAGCCGAGATGGGCCACCGCATCGGCGACCGCCTGCGGACCTGCGCCAAACGGCTCGCGCGTGTCGAGCCGCTGTGCGCGCAGCCAGATCTGGCGGCCTTGCGTGTTGGTGAGCGGGAGGGGTTTTGGCGCGCGGGACATTGCGGGAGGCAATGTAGCGGGATTCGCGCGTGAAGAGATCAAAAGAAAAAGCCGCGCTGCCAACTGCTGACAGCGCGGCCGCAATCGCGCGCGGCGATTGCTTCGTCGCCGATCACTTCATCGACATGGCCTTCTGCGCCTTCATGTAATGGCCGCAGGCGCCGCGCATGTTGCCCTTGCTCATGTCCGTGTTGGCCATGGCCATTTCCTTGTTCATGGCCATCTTGGCGGGCGTGTCGGCCGTGCCGCCCATCATGGCGGCCGACTTCATCATGTTGTCCTTGGTGCACGCCATCATCCCGGCGGATGCAGGCGACCAGGTGAGGGCGACAAAGGCTGCGGCGGTCAGCAAAATCTTCATCGGAAACGTCTCCTCCGTAAAACGAAACCGGCGTCATGCCGGCATTCGCAATTACGCAGTCTCTGCCCGGAATGTTTCGCGGAGAAGATATTTTCTTTGCTGCGGTGCGAAGGCAATTTGATCGGGGCCTGGCCTCAGCGCGCCGTCTTGGGCGCCCTGGACCGATCGCTGACGCTGCCGGTCGCAATCTCGCCCTCGCAGGACGCCTTGCCGCGCTCGGCCGCCTGGCAGCGGTACACGCTGCCGGTCAATCGATCGACCAGCCACATGTTGTCGTCGTTCGGGCCTTCGACGCCGACATAGCGGTTGGTGACGCCCGTGATCAGCGTTGAGAGCAGGATCGCAATCGCGATCATGGCTGCGCCGACATAGACGGGCATTGAACTCTGGGACGCTGTCCGATCCGGCGGGCCGCCACGATAGAACTGAGACTCACTCGGCCTTGGCACTGGATGAAACCCGGCTCCCCGTTTGCACGCAATCGTCGTCGAGGAATTTTGCTAGGTGGGTATATGGCCGATTTGTTGTTCGCGGGCGGGCCATGACGCGACAGCTTTGCGACGGTTGACGTGGGGACGTTTCCGGGGGCAGCCGGATCGAATGTGACCTCAATCACGCGGAGGTCCGGCGAGGCTCTGTTCCCCCGGCCTGCTCAACCAATCAGCAGCAAACCTGCCACGGCGAGGCGAGCAATGCTTGTGGTGAAAAACGATTCGAGAATAGGTTGCGATCTTGAGCCAGCCCCGGACGCCTGATGCTGAAGAAGACTCCCAACACTCCCGAAGGCACCCGCGAGCGCATCCTGCGCACCGCTATCGCCGAGTTCTCCGAGAAGGGTTATAGCGGCGCCCGCGTGCTCACCATCTGCCGGAAATCGCGCGCCAATCCGCGCATGATCTACCATTATTTCGGCGGCAAGGACCGGCTCTACGTCGCCGTGCTCGAGCACGTGCTCGGCGAACTGCGCGCCGAGGAGCTGAAGCTCGATGTCGAGCATGTCGGCCCTGTCGAGGGCATGCTGCAGCTCTTCGACTTCACCTACGACCATTTCGGCAAGCACCCCGAGCTGATCCACATCCTCAGCGGCGAAAACCTGCTGCGGGCGCGTTTCCTGAAGAAGAGCGCCAGGACGCCGGTCGTGGCGTCGCCGCTGATCGCAATGATCAGCGAGCTGTTGAAGCGCGGCGAGAAGGA
>NZ_PPPT01000033.1 GCF_006483445.1 Bradyrhizobium guangdongense
CCCGGCCATCCACGATCTTGCTGTCGGCCCGAAGAACGTGGATGCCCGGGACGAGCCCGGGCATGACGCTGAGAGTGCGATGACCGCCAGCTCACATCAGCAGATCAATCAAATGCGGGATCAGCGGAATGTCCGCCGGCGGCATCGGATAGTCGCGCAGCTTGTTCGCGCGCACCCAGGCGAGCGTCTGGCCCTCGCGCGCGACCGCAAATCCCTCCCAGCGCCGGCAGACATAGAGCGGCATCAGCAGATGGAAATTGTCATAGCCGTGGCTTGCGAAGGTCAGCGGCGCGAGGCAGGGCTCGGCGACGGTGATGCCGAGTTCTTCATGCAGCTCGCGGATCAGCGTCTGCTCCGGCCGTTCGCCCGGCTCGACCTTGCCGCCGGGAAATTCCCAGAGGCCGGCCATCGACTTGCCCTCGGGGCGCTGGGCGATCAGGACGCGCTTGTCCGTATCGATCAGGGCGCAGGCCACCACCAGGGTCAGTTTGAGTTCGGCCATGCGATTCGAAAAACGCCTGTGAGGTGAGGTGGGATTGCACCGGGCGATCCGTTAACCGGATCTAAAGGATTAGACCGCTTTTGCCATAAGTCATATTTAATCGATAGTTCCTAGAGTGAAAAACGCTTTTGTCATTCTGGGTTTGTTTCATGCATTCCGCGTTCACGACGATCCGCCGGTTCATACGCGACCGGCGCGGCAACATCTCGGTCATTTTTGCGCTCGCCTGCCTGCCGCTGATCACCACGGTGGGCTGTGCGATCGACTATTCGCGTGCGACGCAGATTCGCGCCAAACTCCAGGCCGCCGCCGATGCCGCGAGCGTCGGCGCGATCGCAAAGTCCTCGCCCGCCTTCGCCGCGGCGGGCTCGATGACTTCGGACGGGCCGATCACGGTCGGCGTCACCGATGCCACCAAGATCTTCGACGGCAATCGCTACAACCAGACCGGCTACACGCTGCTCAGCGTCACCCCGACCGTGGTCAAGAGCGGCTCGACGATCACCTCTACGGTCACCTTCTCCGCCAGCATCCCGACCATGTTCCTCGGTGTGATCGGCAAGAGCACGTTGACGATGAACGGCACATCGACCTCGACGGCCAACATGCCGCTCTATATCGATTTCTATCTGCTGCTCGACAATTCGCCGTCGATGGGCGTGGCGGCGACGCCGGCCGACGTGACCATGATGGTCAACAACACGTCGGACAAATGCGCCTTCGCCTGTCACGACTACAACGACTCCGACAACTACTACAATCTCGCCAAGACGCTCGGCGTGACGACGCGGATCGACGTGCTGCGCACCGCCACCCAGTCGCTGATGGACACCGCCAAGGCCACCCAGACCTATTCGAACCAGTTCCGGATGGCGATTTACGATTTCGGCGCGTCGTCGGCGACGATCGGCCTGCGCGCGCTGTTCTCGCTGTCCTCCAGCCTGACGAGCGCCAAGACCGCGGCCGGCAACATCGACCTGATGGGGGTCTACGGCAACAACGATTCCTACACCAAGGACATGGACTCGCCGTTCAGCACCGTGTTTCCCTCGCTCAACAGCGCGATCGCCACGCCAGGCGCGGGGACGGCGTCAGCGCCGCTGAAATACGTGTTCTTCGTCTCCGACGGCGTCGCCGACGAGAACAATTCCGGATGCCTGAAGCCGATCAAGAACGTCAGCAGCATGTCGCGCTGCCAGTCGCCGATCAATCCCGCGCTCTGCACCACGCTGAAGAACCGCGGCATCAAGGTCGCCGTGCTCTACACCACCTATCTGCAGTTGCCGACCAATAGCTGGTACATGAGCTGGATCGACCCGTTCAACGACGGACCGTTCGGCCCGTCGCCGAACAGCGAGATCGCGCAGAACATGCAGAGCTGCGCCTCGTCCGGGCTCTATTTCGAAGTGAGCCCGACGCAAGGCATCTCGGACGCGATGAACGCGCTGTTCAAGAAGGCCATCGCCGACGCCCGAATTTCGAGCTGACAAAAGTGCCGCCAACGGCGGTAGTCGCTTGCAACGAGCGTCTATCGCTATCTATAATTGAGTCCGTCAAGGGGCGCGATAGGCTTGGGGACAGGCATGATAAGCACGTTCACAAAGACGATCGGAATTGTCGTTTTCGCAGGGTTGGTCATGGCCGGCCCCGCCGCTGCGCGCTCTTGCATCGTGCCGAACATCAAGACCCTGGATAATCAAACAGTCTCCGGGACGATGTATGTAGTCAGTGGAAAGAGCTGCAGCATCATCGTGACGAGCACGCGGGGGCCCATCTTCAGCGCCCGCGTGGTTACGCCGCCAAGCAAGGGTAGCGTCTCGATCAATGGCAATCGCGTGGTCTATGTTGCCCGCCCCGGCTATATCGGGGACGATCGCTTTGTTTACGCCCGTCAGGGACTTGATACGATCAATCGGCCAATTACCCGGACCATCGACGTGAGCGTCAAGGTCTCCGATCGGCTCTAATCTCTCAGGACCGATAATCGCCGTTGATCGCGACATATTCCTTGGTGAGATCACACGTCAGCACGCGATCGCGTCCCTTGCCGAGACCGAGCGACACCTTGATCGCGATCTTCGGCGCCTTCATCGCTTCCGATACCTGCGCTTCGTCATAGGACGGATCGCGCGCGCCGCTCTTGGCGACGCGGATGCCGTTGAAGGCGATCGAGAGCTTGTCGCGATCGGCCGCCTCGCCGGCCTTGCCGACCGCCATCACCACGCGGCCCCAATTGGCGTCTTCGCCGGCGATCGCGGTCTTCACCAGCGGCGAGTTCGCGATCGACATCGCAATTCTCCGCGCTGACGCCTTGGTCTTGGCGCCTTCGACCGTAATCTCAACGAGCTTGCGCGCGCCTTCGCCGTCGCGCGCGACCTGCTCGGCGAGGTCGGCGAGCACCCGATTGAACGCCTTGACGAAGGCCTTGAGGCGCGGATCGCTGGCGCGGCTGATCCTTGGCGCACCATGTTCGGCGGCGGCTCCCGTGGCAAAGGCGAGCAGCGTGTCCGAGGTCGAGGTGTCGCCGTCGATGGTGACGGCATTGAACGTGTCTTCGACGCCGCTCTTGAGCAGCGCCTGCAAGGCGGCCGGCGCAATCGGCGCATCGGTGAACACGAACGACAGCATGGTCGCCATGTCAGGCGCGATCATGCCGGCGCCCTTGGCCATGCCGTTGATGGTGACCTTGGCCTTGCCGAGCTTCACCGTTGCGGTCGCGACCTTCGGAAACGTGTCGGTGGTCATGATCGCCTTGGCCGCGGCGAGGTAATCCCCTGAAACGGCCGACTCGGCGAGACGGCCGAGCACGCCGTCGAATTTGGTCGCGTCCAATGGCTCGCCGATCACGCCGGTCGAGGCCAGAAAGATCTCGCTCTCGCCGCAGCCGACCGCCTTGGCTGCGATTTTCGCGGTCAGTGCGGTGGAGGCGCGGCCGGTCTTGCCGGTGAAGGCGTTGGCGTTGCCGGAATTGACGACGAGGGCGCGCGCCTTGCCGCCCTTGAGTTTGGCGCGGCACCATTCGACCGGCGCGGAGGGGCACTTCGATTTGGTGAAGACGCCGGCGACTGCGGTACCCTTGTCCATCACCGCGAGCAGCACGTCGGTGCGGTTCTTGTAGCGGATGCCGGCTTCGGCCGTAGCTAAGCGGATGCCCGCGATCTCGGGCATCTCGGGGACGTCGGTGGGGGCGAGCGGGGAGACGGTGGTGGACATCGCGGGGCGCCTTGTCGAAGCGGAGGGAATCCGTCATGGCCGGGCGTGTCCCGGCCATCCACGTCTTCAGCACAACAAGATGAGGGTCTTAAGACGTGGATGCCCGGCACAAGGCCGGGCACGACGTCAAACTACTGAAGTCCGTTTGCGAAGTCGATTTACTTCTTCGCGGGCGGGGCCATCTTGTTGTCGGCCGGCGCGGGCGCCTTGGCGGCGTCGGGCTTGGCGGCGTCAGCGGCCGGCTTGTCCAGGCGCTCGACCTTGGCTTCCGCGCGCAGCTTGGCGACGTAGTCGGCCTGGGCCTTGCGGGTGACGTAGTTCTCGATCTGGGTCTTGACCTGCTCGAAGTCCGGCGCCTTGCGGGCGCGCTTTTCCTCGACCTTGATGATATGCCAGCCGAACTGCGACTTCACGGGATCGGAAATCTTGCCCGGCTCGAGCGTGAAGGCCACGGCCGAGAATTCCGGCACCATCTGCTCCTTGGTGAAGAAGCCGAGGTCACCGCCGTCGGCGGAGCCCGGATCCTTGGACTTCTTCTTGGCGAGCTCGGCGAAATCGGCGCCCTTGTCGAGCTCCGCCTTCACCGCCTTGGCCTCGTCCTCGCTCTCGACCAGGATGTGGCGGGCGCGCACTTCCTGCTCGCCGGTGATCTGCTTGGAGGCCTCCTCATAGACCTTCTTCATGGCGTCGTCGGTGGTCGCCGCCTTGCCTTCCTGGGCGAGCAGGCTGTCCATCAGCAGGCGGTTGCGGGCGAACGCCATCCGCTTCTTGAACTCCTCGCCGTCGGCGATCTTCTTGTCCTCGGCGGCCTTGGCGACGATCTTCATGTCGATCAGGAAGGCCAGCACGTTCTCGTCCTTGGTGGACGGATCCATCTGCGCCAGGCTCGGCCCGAGCTCTTCCTCGGCCATGGTCACGTCGCTCTTCTTGATGTCAGCTCCATTGACCTTGGCCAGAACCGGATCGTCGGCTGCCCGGACGGGGCTTCCCAGGGTCAGCGCCAGTGCAAGGCATCCCGCAAGGGCCGAGGCAAGGCGGACGCGCTGGCCGGTGGATACCGGGAACGAGGTGGTCATGGAAAATCCTTATGTTACGGGGGTCGTTCGAGCGGGGCGGACACTCGCCCAATCGGGGTGCCTTGGCAACGCGAAAAGTCTGTCAAAATGATGAATTAGCGGCAATCCCGCCGCCGTTGACAAGGCCCCGACCGGGCCATATCTCTGGCCGGTCGCGTCAATGGCGATGGCGTTTATTTTGCTGCGTTTTCAGCCGTTGAACCCATGCTTGCTTAATTCCCACCCATATGGCGGATGACCCCGCAATCCGGGGCTGGCGCCGCGAGGCGTCACGGTGAGTTGATAGGCAAGCTGGTGACAACCTCTTGGCTGCAACGCGGTTCATTCGCGAACACAGGACTTTGGCAAGGAATCCGGCATGATCGGCGCGCTCGCCCGCAAGTTTTTCGGCTCCGCAAACGACCGGCGGATCAAGGGATACCAGTCCCGCGTCAACGCCATCAACGCGCTGGAACCGGAGCTTGCAAAGCTCACCGACGACGAGCTGAAGGCCCGCACCGCCGAGTTCAAGGCGCAGATCGCGAGCGGCAAGACGCTGGACGAGCTCCTGGTCCCGGCCTTCGCCACCGTCCGCGAAGCCGCCAAGCGCACCCTCGGCCAGCGCCATTTCGACGTCCAGCTCATCGGCGGCATGGTGCTGCATGAAGGCGACATCGCCGAGATGAAGACCGGCGAAGGCAAGACGCTGGTCGCAACGCTCGCCGTCTATCTCAACGCGCTCGCCGGCCGCGGCGTCCACGTCGTCACCGTCAACGACTACCTCGCCCGCCGCGACTCCGGCTGGATGGGCCAGATCTACGGCTTCCTCGGCATGACCACGGGCGTGATCGTCCACGGCCTCGACGATGCCGAGCGCAAGACGGCCTATGCCTGCGACATCACCTACGGCACCAACAACGAATACGGCTTCGACTATCTGCGCGACAACATGAAGTACCGGCTCGAGGACATGGTCCAGCGGCCGCACTACTACGCCATCGTCGACGAAGTGGACTCGATCCTGATCGACGAAGCGCGCACGCCGCTGATCATCTCTGGTCCGCTCGACGACCGCTCGGACTTCTACAACACCATCGACACCTTCATGCCGAGCCTGGAGAAGAAGACCGACTTCGAGGTCGACGAGAAGCAGCGCAACGTGACGCTGACCGAAGCCGGCATGGAGAAGCTGGAGACGCTGCTGCGCGACGCCGGCCAGTTGAAGGGCGAGTCGCTCTACGACGTCGAGAACGTCTCCGTCGTGCACCACGTCAACCAGGCGCTGCGCGCGCATTCGCTGTTCACCCGCGACAAGGACTACATCGTCCGCGACGGCGAAGTCGTGATCATCGACGAGTTCACCGGACGCATGATGCCGGGCCGGCGCTATTCGGAAGGCCTGCACCAGGCGCTGGAAGCCAAGGAGCACGTCGCGGTCCAGCCGGAGAACCAGACGCTCGCCTCGATCACCTTCCAGAACTACTTCCGCATGTACGAGAAGCTGGCGGGCATGACCGGCACAGCGGCGACCGAAGCCGACGAATTGTTCGACATCTACAAGCTCGAGGTCGTGGAGATCCCGACCAATTTGCCGGTGGCGCGTCTGGACGAAGACGACGAGGTCTACCGCACGCAGAAGGAAAAATACGCCGCCATCCTCGCCGAGATCGAGCGCGCCAATTCGCGGCTGCAGCCCGTGCTGGTCGGCACGGCGTCGATCGAGAAGTCGGAAGTGCTCGCCGAATTCCTGAAAGCAAACGGCTACAAGCAGATCGACTTCGGCAAGGAGAACGCGCTCGAGAAGCTCTACGCCGCGGCCCGCGCCGGCAAGCCTGCAAAACTGTTCGCGGTGCTGAACGCGCGCTTCCACGAGCAGGAGGCCTATATCGTCGCTGAAGCCGGCGTGCCCGGCGCCATCACGATCGCCACCAACATGGCGGGACGTGGTACCGACATCAAGCTCGGCGGCTCGCTCGAGATGCGCATCAGCCAAGAGACCGCAGGCATCGAGGACGAGGCCGAGAAGGCATCGAGGATCGAGCAGATCAAGGCCGACGTCGCCCGTTTCCGCGAGATCGTGCTGAAGTCCGAAGAGGATTTCGTGGTCGAGCCGGCGAAGGGCTCGAAACCCGCCAGGACCGTGAAGAAGCCGGGCGGCCTCTACATCATCGGGTCCGAGCGCCACGAATCCCGCCGCATCGACAACCAGCTCCGCGGCCGTTCCGGCCGTCAGGGCGACCCCGGACGTTCAAAGTTCTTCCTGTCGCTGGAAGACGATCTGATGCGCATCTTCGGTTCGGATCGCCTGGACAGCATGCTGCAGCGGCTCGGCCTGCAGGAGGGTGAGGCCATCATCCATCCCTGGATCAACAAGGCGCTGGAGAAGGCCCAGCAGAAGGTCGAGGCGCGCAACTTCGACATCCGCAAGAACCTCCTCAAGTTCGACAACGTTCAGAACGACCAGCGCAAGGTGATCTTCGACCAGCGCGTCGACCTGATGAAGGACGAGAGCGTCGCCGAGACCATCGCCGACATGCGCCACGCCTTCATCGAGGACCTCGTCGCCAAGCACGTGCCCGAGCATGCCTATGCCGAGCAGTGGGACGTCGCGGGCCTCAAGGACGAATTGAAGCGCGTGCTCGACCTCGATCTGCCCGTCGACGCATGGGCCAAGGAAGAGGGCATCGCCGACGAGGAGCTGCTGACGCGCATCGAGACGCGCGCCGACGAGCAGATGGCGGCCAAGGTCGCGCAATGGGGCCCCGACGTGATGCGTTACGTCGAGAAGACCATTTTGCTGCAGACGCTCGACCATCTCTGGCGCGAGCACCTGATCATGCTCGACCATCTGCGCCAGGTCATTGGGCTCCGCGGTTACGGCCAGCGCGATCCGTTGCAGGAGTACAAGACCGAAGCCTTCAACCTCTTCCAGGAGATGAGCGCGCATCTGCGCGAGGCCGTCACCGCGCAGTTGATGCGGGTCGAGATCGTGCCGCCCGAGCAGGAAGCCCCCGTGCTGCCGGCGATGGAAGCGCACAAGCTCGATCCCAACACCGGCGAGGACGAGATGGCCTTCGCCGGCGCCACGCTGGTGCCGCAAGGCGGCGGCGCCGTGCAGCGCGATCCGAAGAACCCCGCGTCATGGGGCAAGGTCGGCCGCAACGAGGACTGCCCCTGCGGCAGCGGCAAGAAGTACAAGCACTGCCACGGGAAGTACGGCTAGCAACCACTGTCGTCCTGGCGAAAGCCAGGACCCATCACCCCAAGCGGATGTTTTGCTGCGATCTGGTTCCTCCAGTCTTCGCCAAACCGCGTGCGGTGGCAATGGGTCCTGGATCAGCGCTCCGCTTCGCTGTGCTTGTCCAGGACGACGCGCCTCGAAACGATCGAGCGATAAACCGTCAGCTCAATTCGAGCTGTCGATCAAACTCTCCAAGAGCCGCTTCAGTTCGCTCGTCGACTTGTCGCCATAGCTCTCCAGGATGTGCTCCTCCTGGTCGACCGCGAGCGAGTTGAGCTTCTTGCACAGCGCCTTGCCGCGGTCGCTGATGAACATCAGCACCTTGCGGCGGTCGTTCGGATCCTGCACGCGATAGACCAGCGTGTCCGACACCATGCGGTCGATCATCTTGGTCAGCGTCGGATGGTTGAGCAGTACGGCCTCCGCGAGCTCGCCCATGGAATGGCCTTCGCCGTCAGACAGCACCTTGAGGATGCGCCACTGCTCGACCGGCACGCCTTCCTTGCTCAGGCGCAGTTCCAACTGCCGGTTGATCTCCCGGTTGGCTTGCGCGAGCAGGTAGGCGAGATGTTCGGTGATGGGGGCGTTTTCTTTGGGCGGTCTGGCCACGGCTGACGACTTCGTCTTGATCCAAATGAGTGAATGTCTTGCAATCGATGCTGCATCTATATGCACTTCAATTGTTGAATATTCAATATTTTCAAAATAGGATCATTGCCCAACAAACGGGCGGATGCCGTGGCCGCCTGCCGAATGTGCTTTGGGGTCTGTTGCCAGAGAGGAGTTGGCGTGCGCTCGACGGTAGACTTCCCGGCCCGCGGCGGACCAGCGTTTCCGCCGTCCTTGCTGTTCAGGAACCTGTCGTCATCGGGGGCCGATCGCGCGTTGTCGCCGACCGATCGCAGCACTTTCGGGCGTCGCGGTGCCAACAGCAAGCTCCGCATCGGCGGCTTCATCTGCTGCACCGGCTCGCCAGGCGTCTGGGGGCCCTGCGCGACCAACAGCGCGCGGCTCGCGGTTGACGAAATCAACAAGCGCGGCGGCATCCTGGGGCGCGAGATCGAACTGTCGATCTACGACGCCGGCGGTGCCCTCGACGATGTCCTGTATCGGGCCGAGCAGGCGATCGCCTATGACGAGCTCGACCTCATCGTCGGCCTGCACACCAGCGCGGTTCGCGTCGCGCTGCGCAAGATCACCACCGAGAACCGCATCCCCTACATCTACACGCCGGTCTATGAGGGCGGCGAGCAGACCCCGGGCGTGATGGCGATCGGCGAGACGCCGCGCTGGCAGAGCCGGCCGGCGATCTGCTGGCTGGCCGACGTCAAGAAGGCCCAGCGCTGGTACCTGATCGGCAGCGATTATGTCTGGCCGTGGCAATCGCACCGCGCGGTGAAACGCTACATCGCGGAGACCGGCGGCCAGGTGGTCGGCGAGGAATTCGTTCCGCTCGGCGAGGACAATCACGAGCCGCATCTGGCGCGCATCCGCGCCGCCAAACCCGATGTCGTTCTGATCTCGCTGATCGGAACCGACAGCAGCAGCTTCAATCGCGCCTTCGGCGAATGCGGTCTCGGCGCGACGACGTTGCGATTTGCCGGCGCGATGGACGACACCGTGCTGCTTGGCATCGGCGCCGACAACAGCGAAAACATGTTCTGCGCCTCCGGCTATTTCACCGGCACGGGCTTGCGCGCAAATGACGATTTCCAGAGCCGCTATCGCGCGATGTTCGGACCGAATGCGCCGCCGATCGGTTCGGTCGGGCAGTCCAGCTATGAAGGCATGCGCTTTCTCGAGGCTGTCGCCAACAAGGCCGGCACATTGGCGATGGGGCCGATGCTCGCGGCCGGCCGCAACATCGTCTACAGCGGCGCGCGCGGTCCGGTCACCGTTCGCAATGGACACGCGCGGATGCCGATGCATCTCGCTGAGGCCGACGGTCTCGACTTCAAGCTGATCAAGCCGATCTGACGGCGGCGCGGCATTCCGCGCACGGCCGTCTTGCAAAATAATACTTGAAAAGGAAAATATTTCCGTTTGTAATACACCAGCGAAGTCGCCCGGCCCGCGGCGTGCACGTCAACGCCAAGCCCGTGGGCCAGAGGCTTCCTGCCAGGGATCTCAAAAAAGCTTCAGGAGAGCGTCGTGTCAGTTGCCCTTCCCACGCCCACCCAACTTCGCGCAGTCGCCGAGCAGTGCGGCCTGTCGCTGACCGATGAAGACGTCGCCTCGTTCCGCGGCCTGATGCAGGGCTCGATCGATGCCTACAATCTCGTCGCAGCGATGCCCGATGAGGTGCCGGAGGTGAAATATCCGCGGACGCCGGGCTTTCGGCCTTCGCCGGAGGAGAACCCGCGCAACGCCTGGTACCGCAAATCGACCGTGAAGGGCGCTGGCTCCGGTAAGCTCAAGGGCAAGACGGTGGCGCTGAAAGACAACATCATGCTGGCCGGCGTGCCCATGACCAACGGCTCGTCGACGCTGGAAGGCTATGTGCCCGATTTCGACGCCACCATCGTCACGCGCATGCTCGATGCCGGCGCCGAGATCGTCGGCAAAACTCATTGCGAGCACTTTTGCCTGTCCGGCGGCAGTCACACCGGCTCTTACGGGCCGGTGCACAATCCGCACAAGATGGGCTTTTCGGCCGGCGGCTCCTCCTCCGGCTCGGGCGTCGTCGTCGCGCTCGGCGAGGTCGACATGGCGATCGGCGGCGACCAGGGCGGCTCGATCCGCATGCCGTCGTCGTTCTGCGGCACTTACGGCATGAAGCCAACCTGGGGCCTCGTCCCCTATACAGGCATCATGCCCATCGAGATTTATGTCGACCACACCGGCCCGATGACGGCGACGGTCGCCGACAACGCGTTGCTGCTGGAAGTGATCGCCGGCGACGACGGCTACGATCCCCGCATCAAGGCGCCGAAGGTCGAGGACTACACCAAGGCCCTCGGACAGGGCGTCAAGGGCATGAAGATCGGCATTCTCAAGGAAGGCTTTGAGCAGCCGAACGCCGAGGCCGCCGTCAACGAAAGTGTGCGCGAGGCCGCAAAACGCTTCAAGGATCTCGGCGCCACCGTCGAGACGGTGTCGATCCCCATGCATCTCACGGGCCCCGCGATCTGGACCCCGATCGGCACCGAAGGCCTGACCCAGACCATGATGTTCGGCGACGGTTACGGCCTCAGCCGCGGCGACCTCTATTCGACGTCGCTGATGGATTTCCATCGCGGCTGGCGCCGCCAGGCCGATTCCTTGTCCGAAACCACGAAGCTTTTCATCATGCTCGGCACCTACATCAACAACAATTTCGGCCCTCGCTTTTACGGCAAGGCGCTCAACATCTCGCGGCGGCTCACCGCCGCCTATGACAAGGCATTCGCCGATTACGACCTCCTCCTGCTGCCGACGACGCCGATGAAGGCGACCAAGCTGCCGGAGCCGACGGCCAGCCGTGAAGACTATGTCGCGCGCGCGCTCGAGATGATCTCCAACACGGCGCCGTTCGACATCACGCACCATCCGGCGATGTCGCTGCCCTGCGGCATGGTCGACGGGCTTCCGGTCGGCCTGATGCTGGTCGGCCGGATGTTCGAGGAATCGACGATCTATCGCGCCGCGCATGCCTTCGAGCAGATCGGCGACTGGAAGAAGATGTGATGAGGGCCCGCGTGCAGGCTGGATGGATCGCAACGCATGGCTAGCGCATTCGTCGCAGCATTCGAAATTCTGAGCTTTGGCGCGATCATCGTCCTGGTCGTGCTGGGGCTCGGAATCATCGCCAGCATGATGGGCATCTTCAATTTTGCGCAGGGCGAGTTCGTCCTGCTCGGTGCCTACGTCACCTATCTTGCCTACAGCCACGGCGTGCCGATCTGGGTCGGCATGGTCGCGGCGCCCTTCGTCGTCGGCGCGCTCGGCTTCGTGCTGGAGGCGCTGATCATCCGCCGCTTCTATGCCGCGCCGATCGTGGCCATGCTCGGCACCTACGCGCTCGGCCTGATCATCCGCGAGGCCGTGCGCGGCCTGATCGGCGGCTTCTATCTGACCGTGCCGGAACCGATCGGCGGCTCGATCGACATCGGCACCATGCACATCTCGGCCTGGCGCTTCACCATCATCGTCATCACGCTCCTGGTGATGGCCGGCTGCTACTTGTTGCTGTCACGGACCAATTTCGGCCTGCGCATGCGTGCCACGCTGGAAAATCCGTCGCTGGCGCGGGCGTCGGGCATTTCCACGCCGCTGATGTATGGCGCCACCTTCGCCTTCGGTTCGGCGCTCGCGGGCCTTGCGGGCGCGCTGATCGTGCCGGTGTTCAGCCTCTATGCCGATCTCGGCATCCGCTTCCTGATCCAGGGGTTTGTCGCCGTCATGGTCGGCGGTGTCGGCTCGTTCATCGGTCCCGTCGCGGGCGCCGGTGTGATCGGCACGCTGAGCGCGGCGCTGCCCTGGGTCATGGCGCCTGTCGTTGCCGACGTCCTGGTCTTCGTTCTCGCCATCGTCTTCATCAAATTCCGGCCGCAGGGCCTCATCGCTGGAAAAGGGGTTTAATCACATGTTCGATCGTATGCAGCTCTCACGCCGCCGCTTCCTCTCCAATTTCGCCTTTGCTTCCGGCGCGGTTGCGACCGGCGTTGGAAGCTGGGTGATCCCGGCTCCCTGGGCCAATGCGGCCGAAGCCCCGATCAAGGTCGGCATCGCGACCGACCTCACCGGCCCGATCGCCTATGCCGGCAATGCCGACGCCAATGTCGCAAAAATGGTGATCAAGGAGATCAATGCGGCCGGCGGCCTGCTCGGCCGTCCGCTCGAGCTCTACATCGAGGATACTGCGTCCAATGAATCCGTCGCGGTCGGCAACGTCCGGAAACTGATCCAGCGCGACAAGGTCGACATGGTGCTCGGCGGCATCACCTCGTCAATGCGCAATGCGATCAAGGACCCGATCGTGGCCCGCGGCAAGACGCTCTACATCTATCCGCAGCTCTACGAAGGCAAGGAGTGCACGCCCTATCTGTTCTGCACCGGGCCGACGCCGGCGCAGCAATGCGACGAGTTCATCCCCTGGCTGATCAAGAACGGCGGCAAGCGGTTTGCGCTGCCGAGCGCCAACTATGTCTGGCCGCACACGCTCAACGTCTATGCCCGCAAGGTGATCGAGCAGAACGGCGGCGAGGTCGTGTTCGAGGAGTATTATCCGCTCGATCAGGTCGATTTCTCGGCGACCGTCAACCGCGTCATCTCCAACAAGGTCGATGTCGTCTTCAACACGGTCATTCCGCCCGGCGTCGGGCCCTTCTTCAAGCAGCTCTATGAAGCCGGCTTCCTGAAGAACGGTGGACGTCTGGCCTGCGTCTACTATGACGAGAACACGCTCAACATCAATCAGGCCGCCGAGATCGAGGGGCTCGCAAGCTGCCTCGACTATTTCAAGGTGTTGACCAAGGAGAACCCGTTCGACGCAAAGATCCAGGCGGCCTACGAGAAGGATTTTCCGGGCAACTTCCTGTTCGCGGCCGGAAGTGCGGCGACCGGGACCTATCGCGGCCTGAAGCTGTGGGAGGCCGCCGTCAAGGAAGCCGGCAAGATCGATCGTGAGGCGGTCGCAGCCGCGCTCGACCACGCCAAGATCGCGGAAGGCCCGGGCGGGCCGGCCGAGATGGTGCCGGGCAAGCGCCACTGCAAGATGAAAATGTACACGGCGGTGGCCAAGGGCGGAAACTACGAGATCGTCGGTCGCAGCAACGGTCTCGTCGACCCGAAAGAGTGCTGATCCGGAATGCCGAAGTCCATCAGTGTGGTAAAGCAGGCCCTCGACGCCAATGACGGCGGCGAGGCGGACATTGCGATGGCTGAGCGTGGACCGGCAAACCGTGCCGAGGGAAAGTCCAAAGGACAAGCCACGGGACATGCGAGGGCAGGACGAAAAATCCTGCCCATCGTCGAGGGGCTGGTGCTGCTCGCGGCCCTGGTGGCACCGCTGGTGCTGCAGGACTATCTCACGGTGTTCGCCACCCGCGTCATCATCCTCGCTCTGTTCGCGCTCTCGTTCGATCTGGTGTGGGGCTATGCGGGCATCATGAGCTTTGGCCAGGCCCTGTTCTTCGGCTCGGCCGGCTACGGCGTGGCGTTGCTGGCCCGTGACGTCAACGTCACCAACATCTTTCTCGTCCTGCCGGCGGGAACGCTGATCGGGCTGGCGTTCGCGCTGCTCCTCGGCGGCTTCCTGCTGCTCGGTCGCCATCCGTCGAGCGTGATCTTCGTGTCGCTGGGGACGCTGACGGGCTCCTACGCGGCCGATCGCCTGGCGCGCGGCTGGTACTATCTCGGCGGCCAGAACGGCATTCCGTCGATCGCGCCGATGTCGCTCGGCTCCTACGAATTCTCCGAAGGACCCGCCTATTATTACCTCGTGCTCGGCATCCTCGTGGTCGTCTATTTGCTGTGCCGCTTCCTGGTGCGCTCGCAATTCGGCCTTGCGCTCGCGGGCCTGCGCGAGAACGAGCAGCGCATCGCTTTCTTCGGCTACAAGACGCAGCATTTGAAGGCGATCATCTTCACGATCGGCGGCGCCATCGCCGGTCTCTCCGGCAGTCTCTATGCCTTCCACGAAGGCTTCGTCTGGCCCAACATGGTCGGGGTCGTGGTGTCGACCCAGGTCGTGCTCTACGTGCTGTTCGGCGGCTCCGGCACGCTGATCGGCGCCGTCATCGGCGCCGTCATCGTGGAGGGCGTCAGCTTCTGGCTCTCCGACAATTATCGCGATATCTGGCCGATCATCCTCGGCGTGCTGCTGCTGCTCGTCATCCTGTTTAGGCCGCTTGGCCTGATCAGTTTCGTGTTGGGGGAGCGCGAGCGCGTCGGCAGCTTTGGTGCCAAAATCAAGGAGAAGCCAAATGCCGCTCCTTGAGGCTGCCGGCATCACAAAGATCTTCGGCAAGCTCACCGCGCTCGATGGTGCCGCGCTCACCGTCGGCGAGAACGAGTTCCATGGACTGATCGGGCCGAACGGCTCGGGCAAGAGCACGCTGATGAAGTGCATCGCCGGCGCCGAGGTGCCGACGCGAGGCAAGGTCTCCTTCGTCAATTCCGACATCACCGCGTTCACGCCGACCGAGCGGGCGCGCGCCGGCATGAGCCTGAAATTCCAGATCACGTCCGTGCTGCCGACGCTGACGCTCTACGACAACATCCTGCTCGCGCTGCAGGCGCAGTCCTCGCTGTTCGACCTCGTCTTCTCGCGCACGCGCGGCGTGCTGCACGACCAGGTCATGACCATGCTGACGCAGTTTCGGCTGGCCGATCGCGCGTTCGATCCCGCCGCCGCGCTGTCGCACGGCCAGCAGCAATGGCTGGAGATCGCCATGGCGCTTGCGGGCAAGCCAAGACTGTTGCTGCTGGACGAGCCGACCGGCGGCATGAGCCTCGAGGAGCGCCGCGTCACCGGCGAACTGCTGCAGCCGATCAAGCAGCATTGCTCGCTCGTCATCGTCGAGCACGATCTCGATTTCATCCGCGACATCTGCGACCGCCTGACCGTGCTCGACCAGGGCAAGGTGCTGGCGTCGGGCACGGTGTCGGAGATCCAGGCCAACAAGTCCGTCCAGGAGATTTATCTGCGCCGTGCCTGAATTTTTGGACATCAGACATCTCGACGCCGGCTATGGCCGCAGCCAGGTCCTGTTCGACGTCACGCTCGGCATTCCCTGGCGCGGCGGCGTCGCCGTGCTCGGGCGCAACGGCGCCGGCAAGACCACGCTGATGAAGACCATCGTCGGCGAACTGCCGGCCTGGAAGGGCGAGGTCGCCTTCGACGGCCGCGACATCAGCAGGAGCCGAACCGAGCAGCGCGTGCGCGCCGGCATCGGCTATGTGCCGCAGGAGCACTCGGTGTTCGCCCGCCTGTCGGTGCGCGACAATCTCGCGGTCGGTTCGCTGTCGAACAAGGATGCCGGCGCGGCGGTCGATCGGGTGCTGGCGATCTTTCCAAAGCTCGGCCAGCGGCTCGACCAGCCGGCCGGCACGCTGTCCGGCGGCGAGCGAAAAATGCTCGCGATCGGGCGCGCCATGCTGGGCGACCCAAAGCTTCTGCTGCTGGACGAGCCGACCGAAGGCGTCTGGATCGGCGTCATCGAGGAGATCACCGAGCGCCTGATCGAGCTCGCCAAGGACATCGCCGTGATCATCGTCGAGCAGCACCTCGATCTCGCGCTGCGCGTCGCCGATTACGCCTATGTGCTGGACCGCGGAAGGGTCGCGCTGCAGGGCGAGGCGGGCGATGTGCGGGGCAATCCGGAGCTGCTGCGGTACCTGGCGCCGTAGAGGCGGCTACTTCATCGCCGAGAAACGGCTGTCGAACGAGTTCGACGACACCACCGGCGCAGCACCAGCCATCTGCGAGTCCTTGCTCGCGGCAGGCGGCGCGGTCTCGACCACGGACGGTTTCAGCGGCGGGCGCGACTGGGCGACCTGGGTCGCGGCCGGCTCGGCCGGCTTTGCGGCCACGATCGGCTTCGGCGTGTCCTTGGGCGCATCCTTCGATTTGTCGTGGCCCGGGACGAACCGGCTCACCGCGGACTTCAACCGGGACGCTGCGGTGGTCGGCGCGGCTGCCGGAGCGGCCGCGGTCTGTGTCGGCGTGGTGGTCGCGGTCGTGTCGGCGCTGCCGCCGACGCCCATCTTGCGCGCCAGCCCTGAGAACCAGCCGCCGCCCGAGGACGACTGCTGTTCGGCGGGCGCGACTGCGGCAACACGGGTCGGCGCGGGCGCCGCGACAACCGGCTCGCTCTGCGGCGCGGCGTCCACGGCGGCGAGGTTCGGCTTCGGCGGATTGACGCTCGAGGGGATCGTGCCCGGCGCCTTCGACATCGCGAGCAGCGACAGGGTGTTGGTGTCGGGCGCCTCCGACAGGCCGGTGCTGCCTTCGGGGACGCGCACCGCAAAGACCTTGTTCATGCCGCCGTCGATGCCGGTGTTCATGCGCGCAACCGGCGTGCCGCGCGCGACCAGCTTGGCGTACTGCGCTTCGTCCTGCTGCTGCTTCTCGCGCACGGCCTGCTGGATATCTTCGGGGATCACATAGGCCGGGCACTTTGCGTTCGCATCGAACACGGGATCGCGCTTCGCATCGGGCGCGCGCGTCGCGTCGAAGACGTACTTCTTCTCGCAGAAATCGACCTTCGGCTCCTGCCGCGTCACCTCGAAATGATCATAGCCTTGCTTGATCATCTTCCAGAAGGCCATGTTCGGGTTGGTGCGGTGCTTGGCCATGTTCACCGGCGTCATCCGGAACGGATAGGCCTGGAGCTGGAACGCCTTCTGGCCGCCGAAGAACGATTCGCGTCCCAGCGAGTAGATCTCCGCGATCTGCTCGTCCGTCATCGCGTAACAACCGCGCGAAGAACAATCGCCATGCACCATCAGCTGCGAGCCGGTGCGCCCCAGCGCCTTGTCGAACGCATTGGGATAGCCGGTGTTGAAGGAGAGGTAGTAGGCCGATTGCGGATTCATCTGGCTGGGGTTGATCGAATAAAACCCCTCGGGTGCCTGGCGGTCGCCTTCGCGCACCTTGGGGCCGAGATCGCCCGACCAGCGGCAGATCGGATAGGTCTTGAGCAGCGCGAACTGGCCGTTGCGGGTCTGCTTCCAGACCTCGAGCTCGGCCTCCTGCTTGAACAGGCGGACCAGGATCGGCGAATTCAGGTCCATGTCCTTTTCGGTCATGGCGGCGAGCAGTTTTGGGGGGACCGGCTGGTTGGCCTTGGCGTTGGTCGCGAGCGAGACCTGGTCGGAATCGCAGCCGGCCAGCAGCACGCTGGCGGTCAGCGCGACGGACGTCAAAAGCACGCGTGCAAGCGAGCCAGAAATCAAGACAAGACCCCACACTCACCGGGCAAGTTCACAAAACCCCAAATTTGGCGCCTGGCCCGACCGGCGATCCGGTCCCCGCGACAGCGGGACTTGTAAGACCAAACTCCAGCGTTTTGCCCTGAAGTCATTGATTAAAATCTTAGCCTTTGGGTCATGGCCTCGCAACCCGAACGGGGATCACGAGGGCGTTGCCCCATAGGCATGGTCAACAGAGACTAAACCGTGGCCTGGGGCCTAATTGGGGCCGTCTTCGCTGATTTGGGCGAAAAAAGGGTTAACGCGGATTTACCGGGGTATGGGTAGGGTGGGTTAGCCTTGCGGCTGCGCGAAGCGCGGTCCGCGCGGCGTAACCCACCACTTCTGCCGACGCGGAAACGAAAGAGGTGGGTTACGCCTTCGGCTAACCCACCCTACGGTACCGAAATCGCCTGAATCAGGTCAGTTTCCGGCCGATTTCGAGGAATTTCTGCCGCCGCTGCCGGCGAATCGCGTCCGCGTCGAGGTTGCGCAGCTCGTTGAACGCCTGCTCGATGGCCTCGCCGGTGGTGGCGATCATGGCGGCGGGGTCTCTGTGGGCGCCGCCGACCGGCTCCTTCAAAATGCTGTCGATGACGCCGAAGCGCAGCATGTCCTGCGCGGTGATCTTCATGTTGTTGGCGGCTTCCTGGGCCTTGGTGCCGTCGCGCCAGAGGATGGAGGACGCCGCCTCCGGCGAGATCACGCTGTAGATCGCGTGCTCCAGCATCAGGACCTTGTTGGCGGTGGTGATCGCGATCGCGCCGCCCGACATGCCCTCGCCGGTGACGATGGCGACGTTCGGCACGCCCAGGGACATGCAGGCGTCGGTCGAGCGCGCGATGGCTTCGGCCTGGCCGCGCTCCTCGGCGCCGATGCCGGGATAGGCGCCGGCGGAATCGACGATCGACAGCACGGGAATGCCGAACCGCTCGGCCATCTCCATGAGCCGCACAGCCTTGCGATAGCCCTCGGGCCGCGCCATGCCAAAGTTGTGCTTGATGCGGCTGTCGGTGGAATCGCCCTTTTCCTGGCCCATCACGCAGATGCTCTCGCCGCGGAAGCGGCCGAAGCCAGCGACCAGTGCTTCGTCCTCGCCGTACTTGCGATCGCCGGCGAGTGGCGTGAATTCGGTGACGAGCCCCTTGATGAAGTCGGAGAAATGCGGCCGCTGCGGATGGCGCGCGACCAGCGTCTTCTGCCAGGGCGTCAGGTTCGTATAGAGGTCGGCGAGCGCCTGCGCGGCCTTGTCCTCGATGCGGCCGATCTCGTCCGTGATGTCGGCGCCGGTGGCCGCCAGCGCGCGGAGTTCATCGACCTTGGAGTCGAGCTCGGCGACGGGCTTTTCGAAGTCGAGATAGCTGCGCATGTGATCCGGCATCAACTCAATATAGGGAGGACAGGGCGGGGAGGCGAAACGGATTTGGCTCGGGGATAAGAAGTGCAGCTTCTTCAACAACTTGGCTTGTGCGCACCGCGGCACGCGCCAAATCACGGGCAGGAAGACGGCTCTTTCTGCGGAGAAAGGGCCGAAGTCAAGGCGGTTTCGGATGTCGTTTGGGTTGGGCTCTCGTGTCCCGGACGCGCTGCAGCGCTCCTATAGCGCTGCTGCGCAGAGCCGGGACCCAGAAGTCGAGTGCAAGCGGCATGGGCCACGGCTCTGCAGCGCACCGCTGAAGAAGCGCTGCGCTGCGTCCGGGGCACAAGACCAGCTACTTCTCCGCCAGCGGGTGCAGGTCGCGCACCAGGCTCTTCAGCCGCTCCTCGACCACATGGGTGTAGATCTGGGTGGTCGAGATGTCGGTGTGGCCAAGCAGGGTCTGCACGATGCGCAAGTCAGCTCCGTTGTGCAGGAGGTGGCTGGCGAAGGCATGGCGCAGCACGTGCGGTGACACCAGCCGGGCCTGCAGGCCCGAGGCGACCGCGAGTTCCTTGAGGTCGCGGGCAAAATGTTGCCGCGTCAGATGTCCGCTCTCGCCGAACGACGGGAACAGCCACTTCGAGGCGACGAGGCTGCCCTTCTTCTTCGGCTTGTCATCACCTTTCGTCGTCGCGTCGGTCGCGGCGAGATAATCCGCCATCGCCTGCCGCGAGGCCTCGTTGAGCGGCACCAGGCGTTCCTTGTTGCCCTTGCCGCGCACCACGATCATGCGTGCGTCGCGCTTCGCCGCCGAGCGCGGCAGCGCCACCAGCTCGGAGACGCGCAGGCCCGTCGCGTACAGCACTTCCAGCAGGCAATAGAGCCGCAGATGTCGCAGCCGCTGCGATGGCGAGGCATCAGTGGCTTCGCTCAACTGCTTCGCGCGGACCAGCATCCTGTCGACGTCGGCGATCGACAGCACCTTTGGCAGGCTGCGGCCGCGCTTCGGCCCCGACAGGATCGCGGCCGGATCATCGTCGCGCAGCTTCTCGTTCAGCAGGAAGCGATAGAGGTGCCGCATCGCCGACAATCGTCGGGCGACGCTGGTGGATTTGAAACCGCGCGTGTCGAGATCGCCGAGATAGTCGCGCAGGGTTTGTGTCTCGGCATCCACGAAGCTGTGGCCGACATGCCTGAGAAATTCCGAGAAATCGGTGAGGTCGCGGCGATAGGCATCGAGCGTATTGGGACCTGCGCCCTGTTCCGCCGCGAGCATGTCGAGGAACAGGCCGATCAGTCTGCTATCGGAGGGTTTTGCTGGCATCGCCTCCGACCCTAACCCCTATTTCTTGAGAAATTTATCCGGCGGGATCGTCACCGTCATTTCCCGCGGCTTTGGATTGACGAAGTTCGCTAGCGAGAAGATCACGCCATAGACGATGCCGGCGAGGATGGCGACGACCGTCAGGAAGCGGAACAGGCTCGGCATCGATGGGGGTCTCGGGCGCGCAAATTAACCAATGAAATCATCCAACATGTTCGCCGTTTCGTGGCAAGAGTCCTCTGGCGAGGGCCCCTTGGGGGTCGTATAGGTGGCCCGACATGCCGCCTTTGGCGGCAGATTGAGCGAGATCCAGAGCACGATCGATGTCCGACGCCGCCATGCCAGTGCCAAGCGCGCCCGAGCCCGACATCCTGTCGGCGCTTGCGGGCCGCTCGATCGTGCTGGTCGGCATGATGGGGGTCGGCAAATCCACCATCGGCCGCCGCATGGCGGCGCGGCTGCGGCTGCCCTTCGTGGACGCCGATACCGAGATCGAGGCCGCCGCCGGCATGACCATACCCGAGATTTTCGAGCGCCATGGCGAGCCGCATTTCCGCGACGGCGAGGCGCGGGTGATCGCGCGCCTCTTGGACGGCGGACCGCTGGTGCTCGCCACCGGCGGCGGCGCCTTCATGCGCGAGGAGACGCGGCGGCGCATCGCGGCGAAGGCGGTCTCGATCTGGCTCAAGGCCGACCCCGACGTGATCATGCGGCGGGTCCGGCGCCGGGCCGACCGCCCGCTGCTGCAGACTGCCGATCCCGAGGCGACCGTCACCCGTCTGCTCAGCGAGCGCGAGCCGATCTATGGCAGCGCCGACCTGACGATCGCCTCGCGCGACGTGCCCCATGACCGCATCGTCGACGAATGCATCGAGACGCTGCACGCCTGGCTCTGTGGTCCGCGCCCGATCCAGGCCGCCAACTGAGTGAACGCCGAGATGACCGCGCCGCTGAAACATTCCGATCCCATCGTCGTCGACGTCGCGCTGGAGAATCGCGCCTACGACATCGTCATCGGCCGCGATATTTTGCAGTCGCTCGGGGCGCGCATCGCGGCGCTGCGGCCCGGCGTGCGCACGGCGATCGTCACCGACCGCACCGTGGCAAAACATTGGCTCGCGCCGGCCGAGGCGTCGCTCGCGCAAGCCGGCATCCCGACCTCGCATGTCATCGTCGAGGAAGGCGAGATCTCGAAAACCTATGCCGGCCTCGAGAAGGTCAGCGAAGCCCTGATCGCGGCGAAGATCGAGCGCAACGATCTCGTGGTCGCGCTCGGCGGCGGCGTGGTCGGCGATCTCGCGGGCTTTGCGGCTGCGATCCTGCGCCGCGGTGTCGATTTCGTGCAGGTGCCGACCTCGCTGCTGGCGCAGGTCGATTCCTCCGTCGGCGGCAAGACCGGCATCAACTCGCCGCAGGGCAAGAATCTGCTCGGCGCCTTTCATCAACCCGTCTTGGTCATCGCCGACACCGCCGTGCTCGACACGCTGTCGCCGCGCCAGTTCCGTGCCGGCTATGCCGAGGTCGCAAAATACGGCGTGCTCGGCGACGAAGCTTTTTTCACCTGGCTCGAGAAGAACCATTCCGACATTTCCAGGGGCGGCTCCGCGCGCGAGCACGCCATCGCCACCTCCTGCCGCGCCAAGGCCGGCGTCGTCTCGCGCGACGAGCGCGAGACCGGCGAGCGCGCGCTGCTCAATCTCGGCCACACCTTTGGGCACGCGCTGGAAGCCGCGACCGGCTTTTCCGACCGCCTGTTCCATGGCGAGGGCGTGTCGATCGGCATGGTGCTGGCGGCGCAGTTCTCGGCCAAGCTCGGCATGATCGGCGCTGATGACGCAGCACGTGTCGAACGGCATCTGGTCGAGGCGGGCCTGCCGACGCGTTTGCAGGACATCGCCGGCTTCACGCAGGAGGGGCTTGCGGATGCGGACCGACTGATGGCGCTGATGGCGCAGGACAAGAAGGTCTCGCGCGGCAGGCTCACTTTCATCCTGCTGGAAGCCGTGGGGCGCGCCGTCATCGCCAAGGACGTCGAGCCCACGCCCGTGCGTGATTTCTTGAAGGACAAATTGGCCCTGAAAGCGTGATGGGCGGCTGAACCGCCAGAGCGTTTTCGAGCGAAGTGGGGACCGGTTCGCGTCAAGAAAACGCGTCAAGATTAGAAACTGGTTAGGTGCATGGACTGGCTCGGACTCTCCATCGTCGTCTTCTGCCTCGGGGTCTCGGCGTTCTTCGCCGCGAGCGAGACCGCGCTGACCGGCGCCTCGCGCGCCAGCATGCTGCGACTGTCCAAGCAGGGGAACCGCGACGCCGACGTCGTCTCCCAACTGCTCGACATGCGCGAGCGGCTGATCGGCGCGCTGCTGCTCGGCAACAACATCGCCAATATCGGCGCCTCGGCGCTGGCGACCAGCATCTTCACCTCCTGGTTCGGCGACGTCGGCGTGCTCTATGCCACCGGCGTGATGACCGCGCTCGTGGTCATCTTCGCCGAAGTCCTGCCCAAGACCATCGCGATCAACGCACCCGATCGCATGGCGCTCGCAGTGGCGCGCCCGATGCGGCTCACGATGTACGTGCTCGGGCCGCTGTTGCATGTGGTCGAAGTCGTCGTGCGGCTGTTGATGCGGCTGATCGGGTTTGCGGGCGAACACCAGGCGATCCTGTCGCCGACCGAGCGCCTGCGCGGCGCGGTCGACCTCTTGCACCATGAGGGCAAGGTCGAGAAGCACGACCGCGACATGCTCGGCGGTCTCCTGGATCTGCGCGAGCTCCAGGTCTCGGACGTGATGATCCATCGCACCGAGATGATGATGATCAACGCCGATCTGCCGCCGGAGGATCTGGTGCGCGAGGTGCTCGCCACCGAATACACCCGCATCCCGCTCTGGCGCGAAAAGCCTGAAAACATCATCGGCGTGCTGCACGCCAAGGATCTCCTGCGTGCGATCCGCGCCTCCGACGGCGACACCTCGCGCATCGACGTCTCGAATATCGCGCTGCCGCCCTGGTTCGTGCCTGAGATGCGGCCCGTCTCCGAGCAGTTGAAGGCGTTTCGCCGCCGCAAGACCCATTTTGCGCTCGTCGTCGACGAGTACGGCGAAGTTGAAGGTCTTGTGACGCTGGAAGACATTTTGGAAGAGATCGTCGGCGACATCTCCGACGAGCATGACGTTGTCGTCGCGGGCGTCCGCGCCCAGCCCGACGGCTCCGTCGTGGTCGACGGCTCCGTGCCGATCCGCGATCTCAATCGCGCCATGGACTGGAATCTGCCCGACGAAGAGGCAACCACGGTCGCGGGCCTCGTCATTCACGAGGCGCGCTCGATCCCCGACCGCGGCCAGAGCTTCACCTTCCACGGCTTCCGTTTCCGCGTCCTCCGCCGCGAACGCAACCGCATCACTGCGCTCCGTATTTCGCCGGTCCCGCGCGAGTCTGAGGTCGAGGAAGCCAAGCCGAGGCGGGCGGGGACGTCGTTTTGATTTCTTACCCTCCCCTGGAGGGGGAGGGTCGATCGCGCGCAGCGCGAGCGGGGTGGGGTGAAGGTCTCTCCGCATCGCGCACTGCCCGTGGTGAGAGATCACCCCACCCCGCTACGCATTGCGCTACGCTTCATGCGTAGCGACCCTCCCCCTCCAGGGGAGGGTAAGCAAGATCAACCTTCCCCCGGCGCCTGCGCGTGGATCGCCAAAGCGTGCACGCTGCCCAAGAGTTCCGCAGACAATGCCGCATTTATCAGGCGATGGCGCTCGAGGCGGCCCTTCCCTTTGAAGGCATCAGACACAATATAGACCCGAAAATGTGTCTCACCGCTCGGCCGGTGGCCGGCGTGGCCTTCATGCAAATGTGACTCGTCGATCACCCGCAGGCTTACGGGGGTGAAAGCTTCGCTCAACTTGTTGGTGATAGTGTCGCACATGGCCATATCACCCATTAATGTGCGCGTTCTCGTTTCGTCAATGCCCGACAGGCCGTCCTGGCGGCCAAACCAGAGAACCGCTTTCGTCCTAATCGCAATGTCAAGACTTGAAGGTTTTTGCATTGCGTAGTCAAAGTCAGTCATGCCGATCGATTCATCAAAATTCTTCGATTCCATCCGCGTGAAGCCGCGCGGCAAGCAGCCGGAAGCGAAACCGCGCGACACCGCGGTCAATTGCGAGTGGACGGGCTGCGCCAACAAGGGCGCGCACCGCGCGCCGAAGGGGCGTGAGAACCAGCGCGAGTACTGGCACTTCTGCCTCAATCACGTCCGCGAGTACAATCAGAACTACAATTTCTTCTCCGGCATGAACGCCGACGCCGTCGCGCGCTACCAGAAGGACGCGCTCACCGGCCATCGTCCGACCTGGAAGATGGGCGCCAATGGCGGCGTGAAGAAGGGCGCGGAAGCCGAGATCGACGGCGCCTTCGATCCGTTCAGCATGTTCGCGGAGCTCAACGGCCGCACCGGCTGGCGCAAGGGTCCGGAGGCACCGCCCAAGGCCGAGACGCGCAAGGTGATGAACGCCGAGCGCAAGGCGCTCCAGGTGATGGGCCTCGGCCCCAACGTCACGCTCACCGAGGTCAAGACCAAGTACAAGGCGCTCGTGAAGCAGCACCACCCCGACGCCAATGGCGGCGACCGCTCGACGGAAGACCGCCTGATCGAGATCATCAAGGCGTATAATTATCTGAAGACGGTGGTGCGCGAGGCGTGAGGCCTCGCGTCACAGCAGGTGCGTAGGTGCGTAGGGTGGGTTAGCTTTGCGGATGCGCGAAGCGCAGCCCGCAAGGCGTAACCCACCTCTTTATTAATCTCAGCAGTGACAGAAGTGGTGGGTTACGCCAGCGGACCGCGCTTCGCGCGGCCGCGTGCTAACCCACCCTACGAGATCCATCCCTCACTCCTTCGGCATCGCGCCCACATATGACGAGCTCGGCCGGATCAGCCGCCCCGTGCGCCGGTGCTCCATCGCGTGTGCGGTCCAGCCCGCGACGCGCGCCACCGCGAAGATCGGCGTAAAGGCCTGCCTCGGAATCGCCAGCGCATCGAGCAGGATCGCGGTGAAGAACTCGACATTGGTCTCGAGCGGCCGCTCCGGATTCTTCTTGCGCAGGGCGTCGCGAATGTAGGCCTCGACCTCGCCTGCGAAGGGCAGGTCGGCTCCGTTGGAGGCGAGCGCCTCGATCGCGGCCTTCAGCACGTCGGCGCGCGGATCGCGCACACGATAGACGCGGTGACCAAAGCCCATCATCCGTTCACCGCGCGCCAGCGCCGCATCCACCCACGGCTTGATGCGCTCGCGCGTGCCGATCGCGTCCAACATTTCCAGCACCGGCTCCGGCGCGCCGCCATGCAGCGGTCCCGTCAGCGCGCAATAGCCGGCGGTGACGGCGGCGAAGAGATCGGCGTGCGTGGACGCCACCACGCGCGTAGCAAACGTCGACGCATTCATGCCGTGGTCGCAGACGGTGACGAGATAGGCATCGAGCGCGGTGACCTCGCGCGATGCAGGGCTCCGACCGTGCAGCATGCGTAGCGTATCGGCGGCGTGGCTGACGCTCGGATCCGGCGTGACGGGGTCGAGGCCCTTGGCCTGGCGCACCAGCGCGCCCGCGATCACCGGGAACGCGCCGACGATGGTCGATTCGTGATCGAGCCCGTGCTCGGCGCGAAGGCCGGCGACCGCGGCACGAAATCCATCGACGATTCCCATGCCGCGCGTCGCCGGCAACAGATCGGGCAGCCGGGCAAAGGCGCGTTCGCGCGCAGCCCCGAGGCTCGCCCGCACATTGGCCTCGGTGAGCTTGCTGCCCATCGCGCCGTTCCAGAGCCGCGCGGTGACGCCCTCGAAACTCGATTTGGCGGCAAGCGTCCCGACATGCTCGCCGGCAATGATCAGTTCGCCGCGCTCGCCGTCGACATGGCTCAGCACGGTTTCAGCCGCGGGAACGCCGTCCAGCCCGATCTGGCTTTTGGTGAGGTGGATATTCATGGCCGTTCTCCTTTCGCAATGCGGGAAAGGTCGGGCCTCTCGACAGATTGATCAATCTTGATTACATAAATCAATATGAAAAATTCGGAAGGCCTCTATCTCTCCGCCCGGGAAGCCGCCGCCGAGCTCGCGATCTCGCCGGCGACCCTCTACGCCTATGTCAGCCGCGGCCTGATCCGCTCCGAGCCGACGGAGGATTCGCGCAAGAATCGCTACCGCGCCGAGGACGTCCGCAACCTGAAGGACCGCCGCGCCCCGTCGCCGGAGCCGCGCGGCCTGCGCAGCTTTGATGCCGACCTGCCCGTCATGGACACGGAGATCGCAACCATCACCGAGGACGGTCCGATCTATCGTGGCGTGAACTGCGTCGACCTGTCGGAACGAGACACGCTGGAGCATACGGCGACGCTGCTCTGGGACATCTCCGGCGTCGATCCCTTCGCGCCGGACAATTGCCCCGCGGTCTCCGACGAGATGCGCATGATCGCGCAGGCCGCGCGCCGTGCCGCGCCGATCGATCGCGCCATCGCCGTGCTTGCGCTCGCATCGAGCGCCGATCCCCGCGCCTTCACCCGCGCGCCCGACGGCCGCGCGCTGGTTGGCGCGCGCATCGTCCGGCTGCTGGTTGCGACGATGCTCAACGCCGAGCCGTCGGCCGAGCCGCTGCATCAGCAGATCGCGAGCGCCTGGGCACCCGACAACAAGCACGCGGCCGATCTCGTCCGCCGCGCGCTGGTGCTGCTCG
>NZ_PPPT01000339.1 GCF_006483445.1 Bradyrhizobium guangdongense
CGCGGTCGCGGCGGAACTGGCTGATGTCGCGGTGAGGCCGGCCGGCTTGGCCGAGTCCTTGTCGCCGGTGATGTCCGACACGTCCTTATTGGACTGCGCGGTGACGGCTTCCTTGAACCCGGTTTTTGGCGTCGCCTTGTCGACGGCGGCCACAAGGGCGCCGCTGGTCTGCGGATCGGTCGGAGCGGAGTCGGCCGTGCCGGAAGCGGCCGCATCCGCGAGTGCCGCCTTTGCCGCAGCGGCATCGGCATCTGCAGTTTTCGCGGTGGTGTCGGTCGTCGCTGTCGTGGCGTCGGTCTTGGCCGTCGCGGGTGCCGCGATCTGTGCGGCCGTCGAGGCGCTGGCCGCGATACCTGCGGCGGCGATCGTCAGGGGCGAATCGGTGGCGGTGTTGACCTGGGCTCCGGTCGCAGCCGGATCGGTCGGCGCGACCGGCACGGGGACGATGACGGCGGTCGGATCGGGCGTGGTCTGGACGGCTGCCTGCTGTTGCGCGGTGTCGGCGGCCTGCAGGGCGGCGGCAAGGGCGTCGGTTTCGTCGGTCGGCTCGGACTTTGATTCACCCGACTTGGTGGCCGACTTGGTCTCCGCCGTCTCGGGCTTGTCCTTGACCTTATCCTTGGCCGGGCCCTTGTCGGTATCGGCAGCGGCGGTCTTGTCGGCCGAAGCGGCATCGTCGGCCTGGTCGTTCGACTTGGCCTGCGAGGTCTGGTCGGCAGCCGAGGTGTCGCGGCTGCTCTTGTCCGCATTGGTCTTGTCGGAGGCGCCCTTGGCGGCGTCGGACCGGCGCGGGGCGGGATCGGGCGGCTGGGTGCTCGTGGCGGCGTCCGTATTGCTGTCAACGAGCGCGCCGAACTGGTCGCCGGCCGCCTTCGGCTGCTGCGACTTGGCAGATTTCGACGGTGTGCTCGGCACCGGAACGCTTGAAGCTACGTCGGACGTCACGCTGACCACGGGAAACCTCTTGCAATAAACTCGGGTCAGGGATCAGCAAGGAGTGGGCCAGTCGATGGCTCTGTGTATTTATTAAGCGATTTCAATCTCTTGCGGGAGCGGCGAGGAGTCCGGCGGCGCTCGAAACGGGGTCTCATTTCTGCCTCCCGGCAAGAATTGCCTTGAAGCTCCCCCAAATCCCGCCCATGCGATTGCTTCACAGGAATGCGGCCTATATTAAAGGGTAGCTCTCAGCCGCTTTCGACCGGGCAAGGTGACCTCGTGGAACTCCGTTCCCGCGGCTGCTTGTTCCCCGGCTCAAGAAGCGGGAACTTCATCGCCGCAGGGCGTATCGACCGGAAGCCATGCTCAACAGTCTGGATCTCGAAGGCCGTCCGCAGGACACCAGGGTCGTCGTCGCCATGTCGGGCGGCGTGGACTCCTCGACGACGGCTGCGCTGTTGAAGGCCGAGGGCTATGACGTCG
>NZ_PPPT01000340.1 GCF_006483445.1 Bradyrhizobium guangdongense
CCTTGTTCTTTTCCTTCAGGTAGCGGCTGATGCCGGCGAGCGTCCCGCCGGTGCCGACCGAGCAGATGAAGCCGTCGAGCTTGCCGCCTGTCTGCTGCCAGATCTCCGGTCCGGTCGAATCGTAGTGCGCCTTGGGATTGTCGAGATTGTTCCACTGGTCGGCGAACAGCACGCCGTTTGGCTCGGTCTTGCGAAGCTGGTCGGCGAGGCGTCGGCCGACATGCTGGTAGTTGTTCGGATTGGAGTAGGGCAGCGCCGGCGACTCCAGCAGCGTGGCGCCGCACAGACGGAGCATGTCCTTCTTTTCCTGGCTCTGCGTCTCCGGGATCACGATCAGCGTGCGATAGCCCCGCGCGCTGGCGACGACGGCAAGGCCAATGCCGGTATTGCCGGCAGTGGCTTCCACGACAAGACCGCCGGGCTTCAGCTCGCCGCGCTTCTCGGCCTCGAGGATCATCCATTTGCCGGCGCGGTCCTTGACGGACTGGCCGGGATTCATGAACTCGGCCTTGCCCAGAATGGTGCAGCCGGTCGCTTCCGAGGCGCGCTTCAGCTTGATCAGCGGGGTATTGCCGATCGATTCGACGACGTCATTTTTGATGGTCATGTCAGGGGCTTGCCGGTCGTTTCCTCATGTTGGCAGCGACCCTAAAGGAGCGGGCCTGAGGGCACAAGCGGCCCCGGTCATCGCTGCTTTGCGAAGACGACTTGCCTGACGTCGATATTCCCGGAGAGAAAGCCGGCCTCGCAATAGGCGAGGTAGTATTCCCAGAGCCGCCTGAACCGGTCGTCGAAGCCGAGCGGCACGAGGTTCGGCCAGGCCGAGCGGAAGTTGTTTCGCCAGGTGGCGAGCGTCTTGGCATAATCTTGCCCGAAGATGCGCTCCCGGATGACAGGGACACCAAAGGCGTCGCCCAGCGACTTGAGCACCGCGGGCGAGGGCAGCATGCCGCCGGGAAACACATAGCGCTGGATGAAGTCGACCTCGCGCCGGTAGCTCTGGAAAAGCGTGTCCTGGATGGTGATGGCCTGGATGCCGGCGAGCCCGCCCGGCAGCAGCCTGTCACGCAATTGTGCGAAGTATTTTGGCCAAAACTCCTCGCCGACGGCCTCGATCATCTCGATCGAGGCGATGCGATCGTACTGGTCGCGCTCGTCGCGATAATCCTGCAGACGGATTTCGACCTGTTCCGAGAGCCCGGCCTCGTGGATGCGCTTTTGCGCGAAGTCGCGCTGCTCGGTCGAGATGGTGAGACCGACGACGCGCGCGCCGTAAACCTTTGCGGCGTATTCGGCAAAGCCGCCCCAGCCGCACCCGATCTCGAGCAGCCTTTGTCCGGGTTGCAGGTCGATCGCCTCGGCGAGCCTCCGGTACTTGTTGGTCTGCGCTGCCGTGAGATCGGCCGTGTGCTCTTCGAACAAGGCCGACGAATAGGTCATGCTCGGGTCGAGCCAGGCCGAATAGAAGGCGTTGCCGATATCGTAATGCGCCTCGATGTTGCGGCGTGCCTGGCGCTTTGTGTTTCGGTTGAACCAGTGGCGCACGAGCTGCACGAAGCGCATCAGCGGCTTGTCGTTCAGCATGGTCTCGAACACGTCGTGATTGACGCAGAAGAGGTAGAGGAACTGCGTCAGATCGGGCGTATCCCAGTCGCCGTTGAGATAGGCTTCCGCAATACCGATATCACCGCCACTGAGCAGGCGCGATGCGAAGGCGTAGTCGTGCACCCGCATGATGCCTTTCGGTCCCGGCTCGAGGCCGCCCATGCGGATCACGCGGCCGTCGGGCAAGAGCACGTCGAGCGTGCCCCGCTTCAGCCGCGATCCAAAGGCCAGCGCCAGGCGAACCAGGCGCGGCAGGTCGGAAAGCAACGTCTCCACATTGTCTGGCGTGACCGAGATCGCGTTCGGCATCAGCGGACCCATCACCTCGAAAGGTTCTGTCCGACCGCAAGGCCAGTTGCGCTCTTCCCGATGTCGCTGGACCCGAGCGCGCCCACGCAGGCGGTCAGCGGTGAGCATTATATAAGCGCGCCTTGTCGCCCGCCAAGGCGGTTTCATGTGCAACCGGCCTTGCGGTATCGCGTGGCACCAGCTTCGCGCCCTTCCACCACAGCCGCAGCGCTTCCAAGTGGATGGCGGCGATGACCTTGAAGGTCACGAGCGGCAGCGCCACCAGTGATTTCAGCAACGCTGAGGAGGTGAGTGCCTGCCGGCAACCACTGAAAGTTGCCGCCAGCAACGGTCCCTCGCGATCGGTTTCGAGGATGCGCAGACGGACCGTCTCCGAAGGCGGCAGGACGCGAAAGTGGTAGCGCATCGCCATGGCGACGAAGGGCGAGACATAGAACAGCTTGTCCTGGCTCTGCCTCAAGCCCGCCGCGTTCAAGTCGCCCGGCTTCACCGGCAGCACATAAGGGTGGATGTCGCCAAAAGTGTTGCGCACCTCGTAGATCACGAGCGCGAGCTCGCCCGACGCGCGATAGCCAAAATAGACCGACAGCGGATTGAAGGTATAGCCGAACAGGCGGGGATAGCAGAGCAGCTCGACG
>NZ_PPPT01000341.1 GCF_006483445.1 Bradyrhizobium guangdongense
GCGCGGCTTCAGGCAGGACAGCGAGCCCGGGAATGTCGCCTTGCCGACGCCGTCATAGACGACGTCGCAGCCCTCGTTGCGGCTGATCTGCTTCACCCGCGCGACAAAATCTTCCTCATTGTAGAGGATGACGTGATCGCAGCCGTTGGATTCCGCAAGCTCGGCCTTGGCGCGCGAACCGACGGTGCCGATCACGTGCGCGCCCATCGCCCTCGCCCATTGGCAGGCCAAGAGCCCGATGCCGCCAGCGGCGGCGTGGATCAGCACGCGGTGATGCGGTTCGACCTTGAAGGTCTTGTGCAGGAGATACCAGACCGTCAGCCCCTTCAACATCAGCACAGCGCCCTGCTCGTAGGTGATGTGGTCGGGCAGCTTGACCAGCTTCTCCCAGGGGATGTTGCGCTCGCCGGCATAGGCGCCGAGGTTGTGGTAGTAGGCCACGCGGTCGCCGGCGTGGAAGTTCGTCACGCCGGGTCCGACCGCCACGACCTCGCCGGCCGCCTCGTTGCCGGCGATGAACGGGAATCCGGGCGCCTTGTAGAGGCCGGTGCGGTAGTAGACGTCGATGAAGTTCAACCCGACCGCATGCTGGCGGACGCGGATCTCGCCGGGGCCGGGCGCGGGCACGTCGACGCTCTCATAGACGAGGGCCTCCGGACCCCCGACCTTGTGCACGCGGACGGCTTTGGTCATCCCTGACCTCCTCGTTCTTCTTGGGTGCAAGCGAAGGCCATCGCGCCCCGCTTGTCAACTCGACGCCCCCTGGAACGCACGGGCCGGCTATTTGACCGGCTTCTTGCGGTTGCGTCTCGCCAGCACATTGAAGAACTCGACCGCCGCCGAGAACGCAATTGCAAAATAGATGTAGCCGCGCGGAATGTGAAATTTGAATCCATCCGCGACCAGCGCGACGCCGATCAACACCAGGAATGCCAGCGCCAGCATCTTGGTGGTCGGATGCTCGGCGACGAACCGCGCGACCGGTCCGGAGGAAATGTACATCACCAGGCACGCGATCACGACCGCGGCGATCATGATCTCGAGGTCCTGGGCCATGCCGATCGCGGTG
>NZ_PPPT01000342.1 GCF_006483445.1 Bradyrhizobium guangdongense
AGGTCGCCTTCGCGCTGATCCGCCCGTCGCAGCCGCCGGCACCGGTGCTGCGCACGGCCTGAAACGAAAACGGGGCCCAGAGGGCCCCGCAAGGTCGTTAGTGTCCCGCGATCTTCTTACTTGATCTTGGATTCGCGGAATTCGACGTGCTTGCGCGCGACCGGGTCGTACTTCTTCTTGACCAGCTTGTCGGTCATGGTGCGCGAATTCTTCTTGGCGACGTAGTAGAAGCCGGTGTCGGCCGAGGACACGAGCTTGACCTTGATGGTGACCGCTTTGGCCATGTTCTGAACCTCAGAAATTATCGGGAATCTGGAGCCGGCCAAACGGCCCGCGTTGGCCGGCAACCTAGCCAGAAACCGCCTGATGTCAAGGTTTTAGGGCCAGAATCTCACTCGAATCGGGCCGACTAGGCCTCGAAGAACCGGTTTTTCGGCCGCGGCAGGCCCAGATTCTCGCGCAAAGTGGCCCCTTCATACTCTTTCCGGAAAATCCCGCGCCTCTGCAGCTCCGGCACCACCTTGTCGACGAAATCGTCGAGCCCTGCGGGGAGGAACGGGAACATGATGTTGAAACCGTCGGAGCCGCGACCGGTCAGCCATTCCTCCATCTGGTCGGCGATGGTTTTGGCCGTGCCGACGAACGACAGACCGCCATAGCCGCCGACGCGCTGGGCGAGCTGGCGCACCGTGAGCTTGTCGCGCCTGGCGAGGTCGACCATGCGCTGGCGTCCGCTCTTGCTGGCATTGGTCTCCGGAATCTCCGGCAGTTGTCCGTCGGGATCGAAGCCGGACGCATCGGTGCCGAGGATCACCGAGAGCGAGGCGATGGCACTGTCGTAATGCACGCGGCTGTCGAGCAGCGCGCGCTTCTCCTTGGCCTCGTCCACGCTGTCGCCAACCACGACGAAGGCGCCCGGAAGAATCTTGAGATGTTCGGGGTCACGGCCGACCTGCTCCATCCGGCCCTTGATGTCGGCATAGAGCTTTTGCCCGTCGGCGAGGCTGCCGCCGCCCGTGAACACGGCCTCCGCCGTCTCCGCCGCGAGCTGCTTGCCGTCTTCGGAGGCGCCGGCCTGCACGATGACAGGC
>NZ_PPPT01000343.1 GCF_006483445.1 Bradyrhizobium guangdongense
AGCTCGATCGCGGCCGTGGTCCGGTTGCCACCGTGCTGGTCCAGCGCGGCACGCTTCGCGTCGGTGACATCATCGTCGCCGGCGCCGAAATGGGCCGTGTCCGTGCGCTGATCTCGGATCAGGGCGAGACCGTGCAGGAAGCCGGCCCCTCGGTCCCGGTCGAGGTGCTCGGCTTCAACGGTCCGCCGGAAGCCGGCGATCGTCTCGCCGTCGTCGAGAACGAAGCCCGCGCCCGCCAGGTCACGAGCTACCGTGCACACCAGAAGCGCGAGAACGCGGCTGCCTCGATCTCGGGCATGCGCGGCTCGCTCGAGCAGATGATGTCGCAGTTGAAGACCGCGGGCCGCAAGGAATTCCCGCTGATCGTCAAGGCCGACGTGCAGGGCTCGCTGGAAGCGATTCTGGGCTCGCTCGAGAAGCTCGGCACCGACGAGGTCGCCGCCCGCATCCTGCATGCAGGCGTCGGCGGTATCTCGGAATCCGACGTCACGCTCGCGGAAGGCTTCAACGCCGCGATCATCGGCTTCTCGGTTCGTGCGAACAAGGAAGCGGCTGCCGCCGCCAAGCGCAACGGCATCGAGATCCGCTACTACAACATCATCTACGACCTCGTGGACGACGTGAAGAAGGCGATGAGCGGCCTGCTCGCGCCGACCTTGCGCGAAACCATGCTGGGCAATGCCGAAATCCTGGAGATCTTCAACATCTCCAAGGTCGGCAAGGTTGCCGGTTGCCGCGTCACCGACGGGACCGTGGAACGTGGCGCCAATGTGCGCCTGATCCGCGACAACGTCGTCGTGCACGAAGGCAAGCTGTCGACGCTGAAGCGCTTCAAGGACGAAGTGAAGGAAGTCCAGTCCGGTCAGGAATGCGGCATGGCCTTCGAGAACTACCACGACATGCGTGCCGGTGACGTGATCGAGTGTTATCGCGTGGAGACGATCCAGCGCTCCCTGTAAGTCCAAATCTTACCGAAGCGCGACGATCATTTTGAACTGACAATATGAGAGCGCGACGGCCGGAATTGTTCCGGCCGTCGACGTCTCATTCGTTTCAACAGGACAAATGACAATGCTCGTGTCCCAACGCGGGCACGACGAGGTGATTTCAAGATTATGCCCCGCCACCACCAGAAAAAGAGTTCCGCGCCCGGCGGCTCGCAACGACAGTTGCGCGTCGGCGAGCAGGTTCGCCATGCGATAGCCGATATTCTGGCGCAAGGCAGCGTGCATGATGCGGACCTCGAAGGTCACATCATCACCGTGCCGGAGGTGCGGATGTCGCCGGACCTGAAACTCGCCACCATCTACGTGATGCCGCTCGGCGGTCGCGACACCGAGATCGTCATCGCTGCGCTCGAGCGCAACAAGAAATTCCTGCGCGGCGAAGTCGCGCGGCGCGTTAACCTGAAATTTGCACCTGACATTCGCTTCCGCGTCGACGAGCGATTCGACGAAGCGGAACGGATCGAGAAGTTATTGCGAACGCCTGCGGTGCAAAGAGATCTGGATAAGGATCAGGAAGAAGAACAATGATCATGGACCCGGCCCACGGCGCGATCGGCACCGAAGAGACCGATTCGCGCGACGTGCAGAAAAATAATTTCGATGAGCTGCGCAGCGACACCACGCCGCATCATCAGGAGGCACGCCGCGTCAACAACGATCCGCGCGCCAAGCAGCAGAAGAACAATCAGCAGCCGCGCCGCGACCGGCGCGA
>NZ_PPPT01000344.1 GCF_006483445.1 Bradyrhizobium guangdongense
CGAGGTGAAGGACGGTTTTGGCGTTGAGTCCGGCGTCTGGTTCCGCCTCGGCCTCGGCGGCATCACCGGCCACAGGGATTTTGCAAAATACTCAGGCATCGTCGTGCGGCCCGAGGATGCGACCGCCGTTGCTGACGCCATCGTGCGCGTCTTCATCGAGCACGGCGACCGCACCAATCGCAACAAGGCGCGGCTGAAATACGTGCTCGACAGCATGGGCCACGACGGATTTCTCAAGCTGGTCGAGGAGCGGCTCGGAAAACCCTTCGCGCGCGTACCGGAAGAGGCGCTGGCGCCGCGACCGGCATCCGATCGCCTGGCGCATATCGGGGTGCACAAGCAGAAGCAGGCCGGCCTCAACTGGATCGGCGTCGCGCTGCCGCTCGGCAAGATTACAAGCGAGCAGATGCGAGGGCTCGGAAAGATCGCGCAGGATTTTGGCGACGGCGACATCCGCCTGACCGTCTGGCAGAACCTTCTGATCTCAGGCGTGCGCGACGAGAACGTGGCGCTGGTGACGGCTGCGATCGAGAAGCTTGGGCTTGCGACCTCGGCCTCAAACGTTCGCGCCGGACTGATCGCCTGCACGGGCAATGCGGGCTGCAAGTTTGCGGCGTCAGACACCAAGCGGCATGCGGCTGCGATCGGCGATTGGGTCGATGCACGGATGACGGTCGACACGCCACTCAACATCCATCTGACCGGCTGCCATCATTCCTGCGCCCAGCATTACATCTCGGACATCGGCCTGATCGCAGCCAAGGTGCCTGGTGCGAGCGAGGAGGACACGGTCGAGGGCTATCACCTCTTCACCGGCGGCGGTTTTGGCCCCGACGCCAATATCGGCCAGGAGGTCTATCGCGACCTGAAGGCCGAGGACGCGCCGCAATTCGTCGAGAAGCTGTTGAAGGCCTATCTCGCCCACCGCGCCTCGCCGGACGAATCCTTCCTCGCCTTTTCCCGTCGCCACGAAGGCGAAGCCTTGCGCAAACTCGCTGAAGCGGAAGTCACAGCATGACCAAGATGACGCTCCCTCCGAAGATCGAGATCATCCCGGCCAATGCGCCCTTCAGCGAGGGACAGCGCCTGTGGTTGAACGGATTTCTGGTCGGCATGCTCGGGCTCGACGGCTCG
>NZ_PPPT01000345.1 GCF_006483445.1 Bradyrhizobium guangdongense
GCCGTTCGGCGCGATCACGTCGGCGCCCGCCTTCACGCAGCGGCTGGCAAGCGGAATGTCTGATGTCACGACGATGTCGCCGGCGCCCGCCCGTTCGGCGATCCAGTCGTCGGCGGCGTCCATGCCGCTGCCTGCCGCGATCCGCTCGATCAGCGGGTCCTGCGGCACGCGGATGAAATTGCCGGCGGCCACGCTCACCGGCAGGGCGTGCCTGGCCGCGACGCGGTAGATCTCGTCCTTCACCGGGCAGGCGTCGGCATCGACATAGATGCGGGTGATGCTGGAAATATCGGTCATTCCGCGGCGTGGTACCGCATTCGGGCCGCAAAGGCGAGGGGATTGACCGGGGTTCCCGGGGCCGTACGATCAGGGCCGAAACAACAAGAATCTGGGAAGGGCGGACGCCATGCCGAACCGGTTAGAGACCTACCGCGTCGAGGCCTACAACACCGCAAAACAATCCGAAAACAAGATGCACGACGACACGGTGGCGCGCCGCTTCGGCTTTTCCGGCGGGCTGGTGCCGGGTGTCGACGTCTTCGCCTACATGATGCACGTGCCAATCGCGCGCTGGGGCCGCGATTTTCTTGAGCGAGGGCTGATCGAGGCGCGCTTCATCAAGCCGGTCTATGACGGCGAGACCGCCGATGTCGACGCGACCGAGCACAATGGCCTCTTGACGATCGAGGTCTTTAGCCGGACCGAGCTCTGCGCGACCGGGACCGCGTCGCTGCCGGCGGCCGCGCCCGCGGTTGCGCTGGGTGACTACGTCGCGGTGCCTCCCGTGGCCGAGCGCAAGCCCGTCAGCCCCGCGACGTTTGAGGAAGGCAAATGGCTGGGCACCACGCCACGCCGCTGGGCCGGGCAGGACGCGCAAAACTATCTCGCCGATATCAGGGAGAGCGACCCGGTTCTTGCGCGAGAAGGGCTCGGCCACCCTGGCCTGATCCAGCGGGTGATGAATCGCGTGCTCGTCGACAACACGATTCTGGGCCCATGGATTCACGTCGGCAGCCGCATGCAGCTTCTCGCAGCCGCACGCACCGGCGACGAGATCACTGCGCGCGCCAAGGTCACGGCGAATTACGAGAAGAAGGGCCACCGTTTCGTCGAGCTCGACGCGCTTGTCGTCGCCAACGGCACGACGCCGATCGCGCATTGCCAGCACACCGCGATCTACCAGCCGCGCGAGCAGGCGGCGGCTTAGGGGACGTTTACGCCCGCGTTCCGCAGCAGCACCTTTGCCGCCTCCCGCGCCGCGCGGGCCATCGCGGGATCGTCGCGCACGAGGTCCTGCGCGATCGCGCCGTCCACCAGCAGCACGAGCTGGGTCGCGAGCGCGTCGGCGTCCTTGACGCCGAGCTCGTTCAGCCGGTCGCGAAACCAGACGCGGCGGCTTTCCTTGAAGGCGATGGCGATCTTCTTCACCGCACGGTCTTCGTTGCCAAGTTCAGCGACCGCGTTCACGAACGGACAGCCGCGAAAGTCTTTCGCTGCGAATCGCTTCTCCAGCGAATCGAAGGTCGCGAGGATCTGCTCGGCCGGCGGCTTCTCGGACGGGCGGGGCGCAACGAAGCGGCGCTCCAGATAGGCCGCGATCAGCG
>NZ_PPPT01000346.1 GCF_006483445.1 Bradyrhizobium guangdongense
GCGTCGGCGAGATCGGCATGAACCTGTCGATCTATGGCTTGGGCAACCGCCAGCAGCGCGCCTGGCTCGCGATCGATCTCGGCGTTTCCTTCGGCGACGAGGAGCATTTGCCGGGCATCGACCTGATCATGCCCGACATCAGCTTCCTGGAGAAGGAACGCAAGAACCTGATGGGCCTGGTGCTGACGCACGCCCATGAGGATCATTTCGGCGCCATCATCGATCTCTGGCCCAAACTGAAGTGCCCGATCTACGCGACGAAATTCAGCGCCGCGCTGTTCGAGGCCAAATGCGCCGCCGAGCGCAACGCGCCAAAGATCCCGGTGACGGTCATCCCGTCCGGGGGCCGCGTCGATGTCGGTCCGTTCAATGTCGAGTTCATTCCGGTCGCGCACTCCATTCCGGAGTCGCATGCGCTGGCGATCCACACCGAGATCGGCACGGTGCTGCACACCGGCGATTGGAAGATCGATCCGACCCCGATCATCGGCCAGCCGACCGACGAGCGGCGGCTGCGCGAACTGGGCGAGGCGGGGCTGCTGGCCCTGATCGGTGATTCCACCAACGCCGTTCGCGAGGGCCGCTCGCCGTCGGAAGCCGAGGTCGCCAAGACCATCATCGAACTCGTCAAGCAGGCCAAGGGCCGGGTCGCGGTGACGACCTTTGCCTCCAATGTCGCGCGCCTCAAGGCGGTCGCCGACGCGGCCAAAGCGGCAGACCGCGAGGTCGTTGTCGTCGGCCGCGCCATGGAGCGGGTTGTTCAGGTGGCGCGCGAGACCGGCTTTCTCGACGGCGTGCAGAATTTTCGGTCGCCCGAGGTCTACGGCCATCTTCCCCAGGAAAAGGTGCTGGCGCTCTGCACCGGCAGCCAGGGCGAGCCGCGTGCGGCGCTGTCGCGCATCGCCAATGACGACCACCCGGAAATCACGCTGAACAAGGGCGATTGCGTGATCTTCTCTTCGCGCACCATCCCCGGCAACGAGAAAGCGGTCGGCAGCATCATTAACAATCTGGTCCTGCAGGGTGTCGAGGTCATTACCGACCGCACCCATCTCGTCCACGTCTCCGGCCATCCCCGCCGTGACGAACTGCGGGACCTCATTGCCTGGACCAAGCCGCAGCTTCTGATCCCCGTCCATGGCGAGCCGTTGCATCTGCATGAGCATGCCAAGCTCGCACGTGCCGCCGGCGTGCCGAAAGTGCTGGTTTGCCGCAATGGCGACCTGGTCAAGCTCGGCCCGGGCGATCCCGGTATCGTCGGTGCGGTGCCCTCGGGACGCCTCTACAAGGACGGTACGATTTTGGAGGATTCCAAGTCGCGTGCGGTGGTCGAGCGGCGCAAGCTGGCGTTCTCCGGCTGCGCTTTTGTGGCCATCGCCATGACCGAGC
>NZ_PPPT01000347.1 GCF_006483445.1 Bradyrhizobium guangdongense
GCAGCGATGCGACCACCGAGCGAGCGTGTGTAGGCGAGCAGTTGTTGCGCCTGATCAGGCGTCCATACGCCTTGCGCATCGCGGCTGCCGGGACTGACGGCGAAGGATGTGACGATCTCCGCATCGACGGCGCGCGCAAATTCGACGACGCCGCGCCATTGCGCGCGGCTCAGTACGGTGTTGAATCCCGAAGGCGGCGCGGTTGGCACAGGATCGTCATCGGCAAAGAACGTCGCATTCGCCCAGGTGCCGCTGACGCGCATATACGCTGGTGCCAATGCGCGCGCGAGATTGCGCAGGCGGCCATTGCTGAGATCGATTGGCGACCGATAGCTGTAACGATCCTGATCGACGGCTGGGTTTGCGTTGCGCGAATAAGGTTTCCAAAAACGTCCGCCGGTGATCTCCACCATCTCGACATTGTAGGACTGGAAGCGCGCGTCGATCGCGCCGATCGCTTTCAGTGTCGAAGGCGTAACGATGAGCGCATCGGCGCGCACGTTGCACGATGTCGCAGCAAGCAGCGAAGCCGTCAGCGCAATTGCGCTGCGCCAGCGCGTCGCTCGCGTCTTTTCCTGGCTTGTATACACGTCCTGACGCCTTCTTATGCGCGCTGCCAAAAGCGGATGCAGCGGCCCGAACCATTAGTCCCGTTTATATCGCGAATTTTTACTTCCAATTTTACTTCGTGAAATTGCGCCCATAGCTTCGCGAGCAATCGATCACACCGCAGCCGGTCAATGGCGATCGGAGCGAAGCGTTCATTGTAACCAGCGAGGGTTGCCATGCTTGACAGCGACAAAGGAAACTCCGGCGCCAACCAGGCGGGACCGAAGGACGTATCCGCGAAAAAGCTGAGCCGCCGCACGCTCTTGAAGGGGGCCGCGGCCGTTGCGGGCGCGGCCGCCGGATCGGATGTGATCCGCGGATTCCCGACCATCTGGGCGCAGGAGATCAAGGACATCGAGCTCCGCCATGTCGGTGTCTCCTACTCCGTGGTCAAGGCGATCGGCGACCAGGCCGCCAAGGATCTCG
>NZ_PPPT01000348.1 GCF_006483445.1 Bradyrhizobium guangdongense
GGCGACGGCGTGCTCGCGACCTTCAAGGCGCCGGCCGCCGGCATCAAATGCGCGAGCGCGATCCAGAAGGCCGTGCGCACGCTCGGCCTCGAGATCAGGGTGGGCCTGCATGCCGGCGAGTACCAGGTGAGCGGCGGCGAGATGGTCGGCATAGCCTTCCACATCGGCACGCGCGTCGCCGCCAAGGCGCGGGCGGGGGAGGTGCTGGTGTCGAGCGCGGTGAAGGAGCTGTTGAAGACGCAGTCGGCGATCCGGTTCGCCGATCACGGGACGCATCAGCTCAAGGGGGTGCCGGAGAGGTGGCGGTTGTATCGGGTGGAGGAGTGAGGCGTTCGCCGGGTGCGCGTGCGCCTTCGAAGCTGTGAAGCGATCAGGGCAATTGAATACACTGGCGCCGTAAGTTCGTTCGCCTGTCGGTCGGAGTTCGAAATCCTGCGGGCGCGCCATTGCTAAAGTCGTCGAACACTCGACAAAAGAATTTTCCAAGCGGTATTTTGCAGCGGCGGAGTCGATGGCTTGGCGCGATTCCTTCAAGTGGCTTGCAATGATTTATCCTGCATTGAAGTTGATCCATCTTGTGAGCGCTACGATTCTGTTTGGCGGAGGCATTTTCGCGGCCTTGCTGGGCACCATCGTATTTGGTTCCAGAAAAGCAAAACTCATTGCCGAAGTCGGGCCTCATATTGTCAAGGTCGAGTCTTATCTGACGGTCTTGTCCGCGCTTGCTCAGATCGTCACCGGCTTGTGGTTGGCATCGCTGGCGGGATTTCCGGTTTTGGCGGGATGGCTGGGGTGGGCCTTCCTGCTGTTTTGTGTGGCCGGTCTTTGCTGGATCCTCGGTGTTTGGCTACAGCACCGCATGGTTGATCTGTCCAGAAAGGCCGTCGAGACACACTCTGAATTGCCCGACGCGTATCAAAAGCACTTCAGAAATTGGACTTTGTTGGGCCTCCCTTCAACGACCGCCATGATTGGAATCTTCTATTTCATGGTGTTCAAGCCAGGCTGAAGCCGTCGGGCGTTCCGCTCTTGCGCCTTGTCGAGATCGC
>NZ_PPPT01000034.1 GCF_006483445.1 Bradyrhizobium guangdongense
CGCATCCGCAAGCTGATCCCCTCAGGGAATGACGATCATTACGAGGAAATCGTCCGCGGCTTCGGCCTCGGCACGCTGCATCCGCCGCTGGGACCGATGAGCGACAAGGAACTCGCCCGCGCCATCGCGGATTTTCTCAAGGACGCCCCCTCGGCGGAGTCCATCGGCACTCTCGGCCGGCGGCTCGACCCCTCCTCCGGACTTTGAAAAAAATCCCGCAGGAGAAGGGAACAATCTTTACAACTTCTGGGTTAGTTCTCTTCTTCCCGGAAGTGGGGTGCGTGCCATGCCCGTCTGGCTGGAAATGTTGCTCAATGTCGGCGGCCTCGCCGGCTTCCTGGCGCTTGCCGCCCGCAGCAGCAGGCGCGGCCGCGCCAGCGACGATCGCGTCAGCGGCACCAAGCCGTGACGCGCATGCCGCGCTTCGCGGATCTGCGACGGGTTTAGCGCGCCAGTGGCGCCTGATGTGCGGTGCGGACCAGCCGGTCGGCCTTTACCAGAACGCGGGTTTCCTCGACCTGCGGCCGCAACGAAAAACTGATCACCACGAAGGCAAGGCAGAACAGCGTGCCGACGAGCGCAACGCGCCGGTAGGTCTGTCGATCGGCCTGATAAAATGACGGTGCTGAAATCGGTGTCATGGTTGTTCTTATTGTGTTGGCCTGTAAGCCACGCACACCTATCCCAACCCGCCGCGACTGCAACGCGATCCGGCTTTTAACCTAACCGAGTAGGATTACCTCCGTTCGCGCAAGCTTTGGTTAGGCTTTGCCGCCTGCGAAGGCGTGCAACGCCTCAGCATCGCGTCACATCGCACGAGATCATCGACGCCACCGTCGGCGTTGTCTGATGTTCTGCATCTGACTCCATTTCGTTCTCAAGGAACGAATCGGAATCCCGGAATCGGGCTCGGAGCGATTCTTAACAAATCACAAGTCGCCGCTGACGAACCGTATGCAATGTGAGACGTCGCGGCATCCGTCGCGTCACGCAGCCCGTTTCGCACCGCCCCGCGCGCCGAACATCTCGAGGATCTGAATGCGGATCTCTTCCGCGGCCGGTCCCTCGACTTTCCGCAGGCGATTCCAAAGCCGGATCAATTCGCGCTGTTTCTCGACGTCCATGAGCCATCCTCCATCGAATGTTTCGATTAGAACAAAAGAGGAACATGAATGCAAGTGTTGTGAGCGCGGAAAACGGTGGGTAAGCAGATGAGACAGGATTTTTGGAATGGCCTATTTCATTTATGCCCGCGACGGTGCGGGGCTGGTGGTGCTGCGGCGGGAGACCCGGGACGCGGCCGAGAAGAAGGCTGCCGAGCTGCGTGAGGCCGGCTGTTTCGACGTCTCGATCGTCGAGCAAAAACCAAAATAGCTCCCGTCCCGCGCGGAACGAAACCGGCAGACCCGCGTTGCAGAGACACGACGCGGCAAAAACATCTGATGGTGCCGACCATCCAGCCCCGGTCGGCTTGAGAGAACCCCGCGCACCCGCTGCAGCGGGGTTTTCCTTGTCGCGATATCTGCCATCCGGGAACGCTGACGTGCCCCGCACGTCCAGCCCCTGCCCCCCACCGCATTTTGCTGCTATCTCATGCCGCCCGAAAGACTGATCACGGCCCAAACAAGACCAAGCCCCATCAGGGAGAACAAGACATGCGTTACCTCCACACCATGCTGCGCGTGCGCAACCTCGATGTTGCGCTGAAGTTCTACCAGGATGCGATGGGTCTGAAGGAGGTACGGCGGATCGAGAACGACAAGGGCCGCTTCACGCTGGTGTTTCTCTGCTCCTCCGACGACCTCGACGCGCTGAAGAACCAGCCCAAGACGCGCGGCGCGCCATTGGTCGAGCTCACCTATAATTGGGACGAGGAGAAGTACGGCGAGGACCGCTTCTTCGGCCATCTCGCCTATGAGGTCGACGACATCTACGCGACCTGCGAGAAGCTGATGAAGGCCGGCGTCACCATCAACCGCCCGCCGCGCGACGGCAACATGGCCTTCGTCCGCTCGCCCGATCTGCACTCGATCGAGCTGCTGCAGAAGGGCGATCCCAAGCCGCCGCAGGAGCCCTGGCTCTCGATGCCCAACACCGGCCACTGGTAGGCCTTCGCCTTCTGGAACAAGCCCCGTCCTGCCGGGTTCACTCCTCACGAGACTATTGGAGGAGGAGACGATGGGACGCGGAATCTTGCTTTGGTTGCTGGGCGTGCCGATCCCGGTGATCCTGTTGCTGTGGCTGTTCTTCGGCCACTAACGGATCAAGGGACTCGCAGCCTTGCGTGAAAGCTCCGCCGATGGCGGAGCTTTTTGCATGAGGCCCATCGGCGCAATCGCGTCGCGCATCGCAGGAAATTCCGCTATCACCGCCCGAAACCAAGAGGCGGGAGGATCAACATGCCCAGCGACACGCAGCCGCAACGAACGATCTGGGGCCGCGCCAACTCGGTCAACGTGCAGAAAGTGCTGTGGTGCGCAACGGAGCTCGGCCTGCCCTTCACGCGCATCGATGCCGGCATGCAATATGGCCGCACGCGCGAGGCCGATTATCTCGCAATGAATCCGAACGCGGGGGTCCCGACGCTGGTCGAGGGCGACTTCGTGCTGTGGGAATCCAATTCCATCATGCGCTATCTCTGCCTCGCTCATGGCCAGGGCATGCCGATCTATCCGTCCGCGCCGAAACAGCGCGCCGGCGTCGACCGCTGGCTCGACTGGACGCTGGCGACGCTGCAGCCCGTCGATCGTCCCGTGTTCTGGGGCCTGGTGCGCACGCCGCCCGCCGATCGCGACATGGTGCAGCTTCAGAAGCACGCCGACGCGGCCGCCGCGGTCTGGCAGGTCCTTGATCGCCAGCTCGCCACCCGCCGCTTCGTCGAAGGCGATGACTTCACCATCGCCGATATCGCCCTCGGCGCCTATGCGCGCCGCTGGCTTGGCGTCGAAGGCATCGTCCGCCCCGCTCTGTCCAACCTCGATCGCTGGTTCGCGCAGTTCGCAAGCCGCGAGGGATTTGCGACCTATGTCGCGCCGCCGATGTCTTAATTCCAGCCGCGCTCGGCGATCACGATCCAGGCGATCAGCGCGAGCGTGACCGCGGCGGCGATCAGACGCCGCGTCCAGCTCATGCCGCGGCTGACCCACCACAGCAGCGCGCAATAGGTCAGCGCGGGAATGACGATGTCGGTCTGAAGCAGATGGCTCGGCATGCGGAGGTAGAGCGTTTTCCAGCGAAGTGGACACCGGTTCGCGTCAAGAAAACGCGTCAAAATAAGAATCTAGAGCTTTTTCCGTTCCGATTCCATCGGAACGGAAAAAGCTCTAGCGCCGCACCGACGTGCCGACATCCACGGAGCCGCCGACCTTCACGCAGGTGCCGGTGCTCTCGACCCTGATGAAGCCCGCACCATAGGCACTGCACGGATTGACGCCGCTGGTGCCCTTGAGGGGCAGTACCTTGGTCGTCGGTGACGAGGAGGCTGCGGGCGCCGTCCGCGACGGTGTCTCCGCCTGAGCCGGCATGGCGGCGAAAAATCCGATGAGGATGAGGGCTGCGCGCATCCGGCCTTGTAGCCTGCCGGCCTGCCCGTTTCCATCCGGCCGAGGCCGGCACGATGTCAGATGAATCTGATCCCGGCCGACTTGCCGCGACGCCACACCACCTGGCAGCTCTGGCCGGTGCGCGCGTCGCGCGAAAACGCCATCCTGACAACGCCGGGCAACTGGCTCGTGTCCTCGTCGAGCGTGATCTTCGCGCCCGACTTCGAGATGTCCTGCACCAGGCAGTGCCGCGCGGCAAAGCCGCCCTCGAGCGTAATCCAGGCGTGCTGGGACAGGAGCTTGCGCGCGTCCCGCTTCTTGGTCAGAGCCATCGGTTGAAAATCTCCAGCTCCAGCGCTACCGCAGGGAACGCTAACAAACCGTTGAATTCACCCCCGAAACTTCCCGGGGACGGGGGTTCCCACAGGCCCAAAACTCCGGTCCCGAACGGCTTGCCCGTCAGCCCAAAGGCCACTATACGTTCGGCCGCCGCGGACCCCTCGCACGACTCGATTGGGCCTGGCGGCACGGCGCAGTTTGCTCCCTTCGTCTATCGGTTAGGACGCCACCCTTTCACGGTGGAGAGAGCGGTTCGATTCCGCTAGGGAGCGCCATTAATATCAATCACTTATCAGTCGCGTTGCGCGTTCTGTCCAACGAATGTCCCGTGTGTGGGCGTGGACTCCACGAACGGACCAAGCCATCGAGGCCAAACTCGTCGCAGTGGAACGGATTTGCCTAGATCAAGCTGCACTCTGTGACCTTGACCTGGCTCGGAATGCACAGAGTCGGTCGCGCTGGACTTACCGCCAAGCGGCCGATGCAATCTTCGAGTCGAAGCTGGCCGGCGAGGCATCCGTGAACGATCATAGGCAAAAGCCAAGACGCCCCTTCTTGCCGATGCGTGACGGCGGCGGATCATTTCAGATTGAAAATCCCGACGACGCCACGCCGATTAAAGAAATGTTCTCTTTCAAGGACCGGCTTCTGCTGATCACCGAGAAATGCACGTACGAGGTTCAGGTCGCAGATCAAATCGACCCAGAGCGAAAGAATCCGGACCTTCCTCATAACTTTCAGCGCAAATTGTTCGACTATGGAATTCAATCGGAGGCGCTTCAAAGAATTCTGCTTCAAGCCCGGATGCTACTCAAGCAGGAACACCTAACGATCGACGTCAATTTAGCGCAGAGGCTTGCGCTGGACGCCCTCCAGGAATTCGCGGCTATGGATCAGGCGGCGAAGATCTTCAAGAACGCAGAGGCCAGAGAAATTGAAGCCTACAACCGGACACAACAGCAGCCCCGATCTCTAACTCTGCCATCGGTTGGAGGGGTAGATACGCACTGTAAGACGTTCTCGCAAAAAGCGCATTACTTCGGCAGGGCTATGCTCGCGATTGCAAAGCTCTTTATGCCGCGTGCGCCCAATTGGGACGAAATCAGTGATACGATTCATCAGCGGTTTGGGCCAAGTGACCCGTTTTCGACGCTGATTGAGGAAGTTGTGCCCAACTTGAAATTGGTCCTGAATCTGCGGGATGCACTCGAACATCAAAATAAGACCGTAACTGTCAGAGACTTCACCGTGGACACTGACGGAACCATCGCTCCTCCAACGCTAGAATTGAACTTCCGCAAGAGCGTGTTGCCTCGCACGTCGGTGTCATCCCTAATGGAAGAACTGCTCACCGCGTTGCCGATCTTCTTCGAAATGATGACCGTTCATTTGAGTTCGAAGTTTACGCAACCGGTAGCCGGGTTACCCATCTTTGTCGACCTGTTACCAGAGGAGTTGCAGCAGACACGACACGTTCGGTTTGGATACTGGGCGAAGATGCCGAATGGCCAGGTCATGCCATTCGGATGAGCCTACCGGGATGCATCGAGGTCGACGAGACTATCGTCGCCGAATTGCGGATTTGGGCCGCTCATCGGAATGCTATCGCGGCGCTAGAGGGTCAGACTGGGGATGCTTAAGACGATCACCGAAGCCATCCGTACGCGAAAGATTTGGTGAGGGCTTGCTACCTTCGCCAGGTGTCGTAGCAAAGGCACCAAAAGCACCCAGGGCCCTGGGTGCTTTTTATTTGTGCCTATCGGAAATGCTTGACCGATAGGGAACACCGCAATCCTCTCGACATTGCTGATCGGGCGAGCGGCGTTGCCGCCAGCCCGCCTTGAACCTGACATGCCCCTGGCCACGACCAATGATGGCGCGCGGCCGCATGGAGCGGCCTGGAGGGGCACATGGAGCAAGGCGGGTCGAACATGGACGGCAGGGCCGACACGCCCTCGCCTGCGCCGCTCCCGCCCGCCTGGTTGCGACCGGCCACTCAGCTCGTACCGGACCGGCGCCGCCGCATGCTGGAGCACATGGCGCGGTACAAATTCGTCGCCAAGCGACCGGCCCCCGGTTCATCCGAAGACCCTCCGCGGGCCCTCGCCTTCCTGGCGAAGTTCATCGCCACCATGGTGTTCTTCGGCTTCATCGGCGTGCTCGCCTCGTCGCTGTTTCCGGTTTGCCTTGGGCTGTTCCTGTTCTTCACGTCAGACGATTTCGTCGAATGGGTACTGGAGACGACGGGCATCCGCTTCGTTCCCCACGCCCCCGGGCCGGAGTTCATCAAGTTCTTCGTCTTCACTTTCGGCTGGGGCTTGCTGCTCGGATCCTGGCGCGACTCCGCGCCCTCCTGGCTCGAGCCGATGCTGCCGCCAAAGGCGCCCTGGCCATTCTTCGCGCGCGCGGCTGTCCTGATGGCCGCGACGGCGGCCATTGCCGCCGTGATCGCGGGGTTATTGGCCCCACGCGCAAAGGATGAGGCAACGGACGAAGGCCTTGGACGAAAGACGGCGAAGTTTTTGATCGCCCTCGGCGTGCTGGCATTGCTTGCCGGGCTCGACTATTCGACCTCGATCGTCTCGGTCTGGCTCGAAGGTCGCTAGAGCATGATCCGGAAAAAAGCGTGATGAGATGAGGTTGCGTTGGCGCCGCAGGCGATTCAGCCAAGCATCATGATGACCTGGAGAGCGTGCGTTGCCTGAAGCAACGGGTCGCCCCCACCTTTCTCATGATGGCAATATACACCTGATTTGCCCGACGGGTCAAGCACTATTTCGTAAAATCCGCAAACACCCGCCCGCCGCCGTTTTCTACTGTGCATGGGGTTGTTTTCAACCTTCCCGCCGACACTGCGTCCGTGGGAGCGGTGAACCGGGCCTGCGGGCGCGCGTCCCGCACGTTTAACGATATTCGCCGCTTTCAAGGGCGCCGGGCGGCGCGCTCGGCTATTGCTGGGGCATGAACCGAAAAGTCGCGCTCATGGCAGCCATCGCCTGTCTCGGCCTGATCGTCTACGCCACGCTGGTGCCGATGGCGGGGCGCCCCGTGTTCATCAGCCTTCGTGAACCGCTGCTGGTCGCGGCCGCCGAACGCCTCTGCGCCTACGGCCTGCTCGGCGGCCTTGTCGCGCTGGTGCTTCCCGATCGCCGTCTGACGGCCTGCCTCCTCGTGGTCGGCGCGGCGTTCCTGCTGGAGTTTCTGCAGACCCTGCAGCCCGACCGCGATCCCTATCTTCCGCACGCCCTGCAAAAGGCCATCGGCGGCCTCGCCGGCGTCCTGCTCACGCAAATCGTCATGCGTCGAAGGCGATCGCAGGCGGGATAGCTTTGGCAGCGCGCGCTGCTAATGCGGCGAATTCGTCTCGCCGGCGTCCACCGCACCATCGGCGAGAGCATTCAATCCGGCTTCGATGATCGCGATATCCTCGTCGACCTGCGCGATCGACGACCGGCAATCGAGGCCCTTCATCGCCTTGAGGTCCACGGCAAGACGACGGCGATGCATTCTGAGGTTCTCGAGCGACTGACGATCCTTCAGACGCGTGAAGCCTTCCACGATCAATTCCATTGCACTGGACACAACAGCCCCCTGAAAATAACTCGACCTGCAATGGCCCCAGCGTAGGACACTGACTGCGCCCGTCAACCGGCTCCGACCGCTTACGTTAACGCCACCAGCCGCATACCTCGCCAATTTGGATTATGCCGTGTGCACTTGTGGACATACGCTGCGGTGAAGAGTGATTAAGACACGGCCACCGGGACAGGGAGGCCGTTTCATCTTAGTCAATTTTGAACCCGGACGGCCGCTGGTCAAAACCAGCGGCCTTTTTCATGGAGGCCAGCGAGTCAAGGCTGGAACCAGCGCAAGCAGGATATGGCCGCAGTTGGATGACGGACAGCCGGCTAGCTGGGAGTCTTGTCCGCCTGGTACCCGCTGCGATAACGGCCGCGGACCGGACGCACGCGCCGCTGCAGCTTGGGCAGCCTCTCGATCTTCGCCAATTGACCTGATGCCGAGATGATCGCCACTTCCTGGAAGCCGCATCCGCTACAGACGAACGTCACCTCGTTTGGCGTCGCCCATGCCGATTTCCGGACCCTGGCCGCCATGGGCCAAGCGTCGCACTCCGGACAGGAAATCAGGAAACGACCAGGGTCGAGCATACCCATCGACATCTCTCCACGATCTCTGCCCAAATCGAAATGCGCTGGCCGTGCAGATAGTTCCGGGATCCGTTGGGCGCTCAGCCCGTCAGCAACATCCTCCGCGTTGAGTAGGCGCACGAAGTCGTGAGGGTTCCAATTTCCGATATCGTACGGCGCGCCGCGTTAACCTGAAATTCACACCTGATCAAACGCAGCGGTATCAATTGCTTTAGACATTCTCGGTTAGAGAAGGGCAACGGAAACGATCCGAACCGATTGGCCCTCATGTCCGTCAACGACTTCCTCAGGCAGCGTGCAGTGGACTTGAACGTTGGCGGCAGCTATTCGCTGCCTCGCTGGTACGACTGCGAGGGCAAGCTCCGCACCTTCGCCTGTCGGACCAAGCGCGTCTCGCCGTTCCGCATGATCGTGGACGTCCCCGTCGTCGGCAAGATCGGTGAGCGCCTGACGTCCTACTTCCAGGACTTTGGCGAGTTCGAAGGCACGATCAGCGAGACGATGAAGTCGGGCTTCCTGATGGAGCTCGAGATGACGCGCGCGCGGCGCGCCTGGATGTCGGAAAAGCTGACCTGGCTCGAGAAGAAGCAGAAGGACGACAGTGTCGCCGAATTGCGGCGCGACGCGCGTTTCGTGCCGAAGGTCTCGCACACGCTGCTGACGCTCGCCGACGGCAGCGTGCACACCTGTCTGATCATCGACATGTCGACCGCGGGCGTCGCCATCTCGGCCGAATACGACCCTGAGATCGGCACGCCGCTCGCCGTCGGCGCCTGCGTCGGCCGCGTCGTCCGGAAGTTCGCGCATGGCTTCGCGGTCAAGTTCGCCGAAAGGCAGAACCGCGATCATCTGGAGCGCCTGATCGTGCGTTCCGCGCAGTTGCAGCCGGCCTAGTCCAGCAACTCTCGTTCACCGCCCTCAGCGATCATGCGACTTCGCTGCCGTTGCACAAGCGGCGTCGCCAGTTCCGCCGCTCCCTTAATTTTCCGCAAATAGATCCCTTGGAAGGTCCGTGGCGCGCGTTGTAGGGTGTGTCGGAATGTGCCCGCAATCATTGCGGGATTGGAGTTTGGAATGTCCGTCGCAGACGCTGAGTTCGCCCCGGCCGGGACGCCACAGGTCCCGCCGCAACTTCCACCCGGGGTGATTGTCGGCGGACCGGCCGTAAGAGCAAAGCTCCGCGAGACCTATCTGCTGCTCGGCATCCTCTATGCGGGCACGATCGCGGCCATGGTCTGGGCGGTTGTGCAAGGCATCGGCTGGATCGAGCTCTCCGTATTCGCCGGCATGTTCGCGCTGACGACCTTCGGGATCGGCGCCGGCATGCATCGCCTGCTCGTGCACCGGAGCTTTCGCTGCGGGCCCGCGATGCGCGTGGTCTTCTGCGCGATTGCGCAGATGGCCGTGCAGGGCTCGATCCTGAAATGGGTCGGCAACCACCGCCGCCATCATCTCTATGCCGATGACGCCGGCGATCCCCACAGCCCGCATTACGACGGCTTCGGTGCGCCCTATGTCAGCGTGCTGAAGGGCATGATGCATGCGCACGGCGGCTGGGCCTTCGACCAGGCGACGACCGACAACGAGTACTATGCCAAGGACATCCTCGCCGATCCCATCGCGATGTTTTTCGTGCGCACGCGCTGGTTCTGGTACGGCATGTCCGGCGTCTTCATTCCCGGCGCGCTCGGCTATGCGCTGGGCGGCGTGCAAGCGATGATCGGCTGCGTGCTGTTTTCGGGCCTGTTCCGCTGCTACGTGCTGATCCTCGTGTCCTCGCTCACAGGATCGGTCTGCCACAACTACGGCTACCGCCGCTATGAGGTCGACGATGCCTCGACCAACGAGTTCATCACCACGATCATCACCTTCGGCGAGGGGCTTCACAACAACCACCACCGCTTCCCCCGCGACGCCTACATCTCGCATGCCTGGTACGAGTTCGACCTCAACGGCCTGGTCATCCTCGGCCTGGAAAAGCTCGGACTCGTGCACGACGTCTTCCACGCCTCCAGCCGCCATCTGGCCGAAGCCGCGCCGGACGCAGACGTCAGGCCGACGGCCGGCTAGGGCCGCCAGGGCTCCTGTCTGTGCCGCCATCTCTTGGCCCAAATTGCGGAGCCAAATTTGCTCAACCGCGCCCTGAGCACGGGCCTCGCTGTCATGGTTCGCGTGCGATCGGAGACTGGGGATGGCTGTCAACAAGATCACCTGGGACAGGGTTGGCCGGGTCACCGAGCCCGGGCGCTACATGTACACGTTCGGCTGGCTGACGATCACCGACGGTGACCTCGAGATATGGAAGCAGTATCCGGGTGCCGCCTTCACGCTGCTCGAACACGCCGCAGCGGGCGAGGTGATCGGCGACGAATTCCACCTCGGCGCCTTCGATATTTCGCCCGACGCACAATCGCATTCCTTCAACGCATACAGCGATGCGGATGCGATCGGGCTGCATTAACCCGCAATAAACAAGCCTCCTCCTAGCGTCACCCCGGCTGATGGAATCGACTGGGATTCGGCGAAGGGGCGAGCATGATCAAGATTTTTCAGAACTTGCGGATCGGGGCCAAGCTGGGCCTGGCATCGGGATTGGGCGTGGTCTTCGTCGCGCTGATGATCGCCAACCAGCTGATGGGCACCAGCACGGTCAACCGCACCCATCGCAGCACGCTCGATGAGGCCGGCACCGCGCGCGCGGCGATCGAGGCCAAGGCGGCCGCCCGCGGCCTGCAGATCGGCTCACTCAACATCCGGCTCGCAAACGGCGACGAAGAACTCGCGAAGGCCAAGGAGTATCTGTCAGAGCGCGCCAAGGCGTTCGGCGGCTTTGCCGATGAGATCGCCAAGCTGACGTCCTCCGCCGAGACCCGCACCCAGGTCGAGAAGGGCAAGGCCGTCGCTGCGAGCTACGTGGCGGCCACCGAGAAGCTCGCGGCCATCAAGACCGAGCTGCTCGAGATCGCGGCCGTCGAATCCTCCGGGTTGACCCTGACCGCGGAAGCCCAGGCCAATGCGGCGAAGCTCAATGGTGAAGCCCGCAAGATCTCGGTCGATGTGCTGCTGCCGCTGGCTGGCCAGTTGGAGGCCGGCGCCAACGCCATCGTCGAGCGCGCCAAGAAGGCCATGGCCGAGCAAGTCGCCCTCGCCGACCAGCAGTCGGCCTCATCCGAGCGAACTTCGCTCGGCATCGGCGTACTCGCCGCCCTGCTCCTGATCGCCACCAGCGTGGTCTCGATCATCACCATCGCAAAACCGATGCAGCGTCTGAGCGGCGCCATGGCCGAGCTTGCCAACGGCAATTTCGAGGTGCTGCTGCCCGGCGTCGGCCGCAAGGACGAGATCGGCGCGGTCGCGCAAGCGGTAGAGAACTTCAAGATCAAGGCCGAGGAGAAGGCGCAGGCGGAAGCCGAGACCAAGCACCGCCAGGACCAGATCGCAGCCCAGCAGCGCCGCGGCGAGATGATCAAGCTCGCCGACGCGTTCGAAAGCGCGGTCGGCGAGATCGTCACCGCAGTATCGTCGGCCTCCAACCAGCTCGAGGGCTCGGCGAGCGCCCTCGCCACCACCGCGCAAAGCGCAAAGCAGACCACGACCGTCGTCGCGTCCGCCTCCGAGGAAGCCTCGACCAACGTCCAGTCGGTCGCAACGGCGACGGAAGAGCTGTCGTCCTCCGTCAACGAGATCAGCCGCCAGGTGCAAGAATCCGCTCGCATGGCCGCCGACGCGGTCGGCCAGGCCCGCACCACCACCGAGCAGGTCAGCGAGCTCTCGAAGGCGGCAGGCCGCATCGGCGACGTCGTCGAGCTCATCAACACCATTGCGGGCCAGACCAATTTGCTCGCACTCAACGCGACCATCGAGGCCGCGCGTGCCGGCGAAGCCGGCCGCGGCTTTGCCGTCGTTGCGTCAGAGGTGAAGGCGCTCGCCGAGCAGACCGCAAAGGCCACCGGCGAGATCGGTCAGCAGATCACCGCGATCCAGTCCGCAACCCAGCAATCCGTCGGCGCGATCACCCACATCAGCGATACCATCCAGTCGCTGTCGGAGATCGCTTCGACCATTGCAGCCGCGGTGGAGGAACAGGGTGCCGCAACCCAGGAGATCGCGCGTAACGTGCAACAGGCCGCGCACGGCACGCAGGAGGTCTCCTCGCGGATCGCCGAGGTGCAGCGCGGCGCCACTGCGACCGGCTCGGCCTCGTCGCAACTGCTCGCCTCCGCTCAGTCGCTGTCCAACGATTCGAGCCGGCTTCAGCAGGAAGTCGGACGCTTCCTCGACAGCGTGCGCGCGGCGTAAGGAGCGGTTGCGTCGAACGCAGGTCGGCGCGGGAACAGATGGCATAGCCGTTGCTTTATTAGCGGCATGACCGTTCTTTCCGCCGCCGACCAGGCCTTCCTGCTGCTGCTTATCGCCTGCCTTCTGGGCTCGTGCTTCGTGCGAGTCTTCTGGCAGCTTGAGCAGGTCCGCTCACGCCGCGTTGCCCGGAGGTCGCGCTCGGACCGCATGTGAGATGGCGCCCCCGCAGTGGGGCCGCCGGTTAGATCAATCCCAGCGGCCCCCGCCAGCCCACTTCCAATTGCCCTGCCCCGAAAAGCAGCAGCAATGGTCCGGCACCAGGAAAAACGCTGCGTGAGAGCGAATATTCCCGACAACACCCCTCTGCGGCTCACCCGAGCTTGCGATATCGCTTATGGACTCGGGCCGGGAATACGTGCATCGTGAATCGAAGAACCCTTCATACTCCCTTGATTTAGCTCGTTAATCGCACCCTTCTCGCAAGGGCTGCGATTGTTGCGATGATCTTCCAACAGGATCGCTCATGCGATTGATTGCGCTCATGCTTTTTGCTGCCGCATCGAGCGGCGCATCTGCCCAGACCCGGGATTGCCGCGCGATCGCCGATCCCACCGCCCAGCTTGCCTGCTACAACAATGACGCGGCGCCGGCACCGGCCCAGAAGCGTCAGAGGCCCGCATCTGCGCCAACCCAGAAGGCGAAGGTCGAGCCCGAGAAGTCCGCCGAGTCGCTCGATGCCGAGGACGCCGCGATGCGCGCAAAGATCAACGGCATCTGCCGCGGTTGCTGAAACGACAGATCGTCGCATCGGTGCGAGTGGATAAGCCGATCAAGGGAACCTATTCTCTGCCGTGATGCACCTTCTCGAAGCGCTCCCCACCGTCATCGGAACCGCCGCCATCGCGCCGGCGCTGCTGCTGCTTTGGCTCGTGATCGCGGCCGAGGAGCGACCGGGGCCCCCGGCCCAGGTCTGGACCGCCTTTCTGCTCGGCGCCGCCAGCATCTCCGTGCTGGGATTGGCGCGTGCGCCCTTCGCCAAGATGGTTGCTGCGCCCGACAATCCCTGGACCGCGCTCGCCATGCACTCGATCTTCGGCGTGTCGCTGCCGGAGGAAGCGGTCAAGGTGCTCGCTATCGTGCTGGTCTCCTCGACCAAGCGGCGGACCTTTGCCAATCCCATGGACACGGTGGTCTATGGCGCCGCCGTCGGCCTTGGCTTCGCCGCCTACGAGAACCTCGCCTATCTCGTGCAGCACGCCGACATGTGGCGCTCGCTCGCCGCGCTTCGCAGCGTACTCACCGTTCCCTTCCATGGCGCGCTCGGCATCATCGCCGGCGCATATTTGACGATCGCGCGCGCCGGTACGGCGCTCGGCGCCAACCGCCATCATCGCGACTGGGCGCGCCTCTCCAGCAGGCTCCTGATCCTGGCAGGCCCGGTCGCGCTGCATTCGGCCTTCGACTTCCCGCTGCTGACGCTGCAGCGGATGCCGGATCTCGACCCGACGATACGGATGTGGCTCGGTGCGATAAGCCTGCTGATCGGCTTCAGCTCGATCGGTTTTGCCATTCGCCTGGTGCGGCGGGTTGCGCGCCATCATGCGCCGCGCACCGACGTTGCGCGGGAGCGGCTGAGCCAGCTCCGCCGCATGTGGGCGCTGCTGCTCGCCGGTGGCGGTGTCGGCTTCGTCGGTCTCGCCTTCGTGCTGACCTCGATCCATCACTGGCTCACCAATCCCGATCGCAACGTAACGCTGGTGCTGATCCCGATCGGTCTCACCTCGATCCTGCTCGGCATCGCCCTACTGGTTGTCACAACGGCGATCTATGTTCTCGGCCGCAACCGTATCCGCACTACGGCGGACGGCTTTTCGTCCGCGCCGGGCGGCTAGCGATCGCGGCGCGTGATCGCTAGATTGGCGGTACGCTGGCGCCAAGGAGACTTGCATGACCTCTCCGGGGGATTTCTCGAAGCTGCAATCCGCCATGAACCGCGCGGTGAAGCAGAACTGGAAGGCCTTTCTCCTCGAAGGCATTTTGCTCGCCATTCTCGGCGTCGCGGCGCTGATCCTGCCGCCGCTCGCGAGCCTCGCAATCACCATCTTCCTCGGCTGGATGTTCTTGATCAGCGGCATCGGCGGCCTCATCGTGACCTTCTGGGCACGCAACATGCCGGGCTTCTGGTGGTCGCTAATCTCTGCGGCACTCGCCGTCCTCGCCGGCATGATCCTGTTGGCGCGTCCCGCGCAAGCCGTGCTGACGCTGACGATCATCCTCGGCGCCTATTTCCTCGCCGAAGGCGTCGCCACCATCATGTATGCGCTGGAGCATCGCCGCGAATTGACCAACCGCGCGTCCTGGCTCGTGATCTCGGGCCTCGTCGACATCGTGATCTCGTTCCTGGTCATCACGGGACTGCCGAGCTCGGCCGACTGGGCGATCGGAATTCTCGTCGGTATCAACCTGCTGTTCGGCGGCGCCACGCTGATCGGGATCGCGATGGCGGCGCGAAATAGCAACACCTGACCGCCTTCGTCGCCGCCCGCCTTGTTTTGGGGGTGACAAAGCAGAGGCGCTGCGCTATAGACCCCGCCCATGATCACCCTCGTCACCAGCTATTTTTGGTACTTTAGCTACGACAGCTCGCTGGCGGCAGGAGGATCGCGCTCAATCTGAAACATTGAAGCAAACAGTCCGAAACAGCCGCCAGACCTGGCGGCTTTTTTATTGGCCGGCAGGTTCTCAAACGACAGGAGCCCGCCGTGCTGAGCACGACCGACGATCTTCGTATCCGCGAACTGAAAGAGCTGAGTACGCCTGAAGAGGTGATGCGGGAGATCCCGCGCACCCTCACCGCCACGCGCGTGGTGATGGCGGCTCGCAACGCCATCCACGCCATTCTCAACGGCCATGACGACCGTCTCCTGGTCGTGGTCGGCCCCTGCTCGGTCCACGATCCCAAGGCCGCGATCGACTACGCCGAACGGCTGGTCTCGATCCGCGAGGATCTCGCCGACGAGCTCGAGATCGTGATGCGGGTCTATTTCGAGAAGCCGCGCACGACCGTCGGCTGGAAGGGCCTCATCAACGATCCCGATCTCGACGGCAGCTTCGATATCAACAAGGGCCTGCGGCTTGCGCGCAACGTGCTCTCGGCCGTGAACAATCTCGGCCTGCCGGCGGGCACCGAATTCCTCGACATGACCACGCCGCAATACATCGCCGATCTCGTCTCATGGGCCGCGATCGGCGCGCGCACGACCGAGAGCCAGATTCACCGCGAGCTGGCTTCGGGTCTGTCCTGCCCGGTCGGCTTCAAGAACGGCACCGACGGCAATGTGCGCATCGCCGCTGATGCCGTGAAGTCGGCGTCGCACCCGCATCACTTCATGGTGGTGACCAAACGCGGACGCTCGGCCATCGCTTCGACTGCGGGCAATGAGGACTGCCACATCATCCTGCGCGGCGGCAGCAAGCCGAACTACGACGCCGCGAGCGTCGCTGCGGCCTGTGCCGATCTCGCCAAGGCTGGCGTCGGACAGCGCCTGATGGTCGATGCGAGCCACGCCAATTCGAGCAAGAAGCCGGAGAACCAGCCCAAGGTCACCGCTGATATCGCCGGCCAGATCGCTCGCGGTGAGCAGCACATCATGGGCGTGATGATCGAGAGCAATCTCGTGGCGGGCCGTCAGGATGTGGTGCCGGGAACGGCGCTGACCTACGGTCAGAGCATCACCGATGGGTGCATCGATTGGGACACCACGGCGACGGTGCTGAAGGAACTCGCGGACGCCGTGCAAGCAAGGCGACAGGCGCAACGCGCGGGCCTGCAGGAACGTTCGGCTTAAGCGGACTGATCGCGGGCGGGGCGAGCTGTCGCGCCCCGCCCGCTACATCTTCGGTTCTAGCAACCGCGGCAGATGCTCTTGATCTTCTTATCGAGCGCCATGTTCTCCTTGCTCAGGGGATCATTGGGGTCGCTCAGATTCTTCTCGCTTGGCACGTCGGAGGCGCGCGGCTGGCGATGGCCGACCGGCGCTGACGGGACCGACCCCGCCGATTGCCCCGATGTCGTCGATCCCTTGGTCCCGGTCTGGGCGACGGCGACGCCGCCGAACATCACCAGGAGCGATAGTGCCACGACGATGCTTTTCATTCTGCTCCTCCATTCCCTGAGCTGACGATCCGCTCTCATCTCGCCATCAAGCCTCCGGCGGATAGAGATGAACGTCGCCGCAATAATCGACGATACGATAGCGCGTTTCCATATCCCGATCACCGTCGCCGGCTGCGGTATTTTGCACCGCCGTGACGTAGTTCGGACCGACCGGCGACTTTCCCGCGCCGCCGGGAATGTCGATGACATAGTCAGGCTGGCACAGTCCCGAGACCCGTCCGCGCAACTGGCGCATCAAGTCCTGTCCGGCAGCAAGCGTCGTGCGCAAATGCGCGGTGCCCGGCGCGAGATCGCCGTGGTGCAGATAATACGGCTTGATCCGGCACTCGACGAAAGCGCGCATCAAATCCGACAGTGCCGCGATGTCGTCATTGACGCCGCGCAGCAGCACGGACTGGCTGACCATGGGAATGCCCGCATCGACCAGCCGCGCGCAGGCGGCCCGCGCGCCGTCCGTCAGTTCGCGCGCGTGGTTGGCATGCAGCGCGACCCAGGTCGTTGCACCCGTCACTTTCAGCGCCGCAACCATCTCATCGCTGACCCGTGTGGGATCGGCGACGGGCACGCGGGTGTGAAGACGGATGATCTTGACGTGATCTATGTCAGCGAGATCGGCCATGATCTCGCTCAGCCGTCGCGGCGACAGCATCAAGGGATCGCCGCCGGTCAGGATGACCTCCCAGATCTCGTTATGCGTCCGGATGTACTCGACTGCAGCACGATATGCGTCGTCCGAGAGCGCGTTCTCCTTGCCGGGGCCCACCATCTCGCGGCGGAAGCAGAACCGGCAATAGACGGCGCAGACATGGACGAGCTTGAACAGCACGCGGTCGGGATAGCGATGTACGATGCCGGATACCGGCGAATGCGGGTGATCGCCGATCGGATCGGCGTTTTCACCAGGCTGGACCTCCAGCTCCGCTGCGGTCGGAACGAACTGGCGTGCGATCGGATCATCTGCATCCGACGTATCGATGAGCTCGACCAGCGCAGGGGTGATCGCGACCGCGTAGCGCGATGCGACGCGCTCAAGCGCGGCCAGTTCCGATGCCGGTGCAAGGCCCGCGCCCACCAGCTCGGCCGGATCGCGCAAGGTGCGTGCGAGATTGGTCTTCGTCATGTCTCACTAAACGTTTCATCTGCAGGCGGTGTCCACACCACCTGATCGATCCTGGATGCGCCGCTCGCCAGCATCACCAGCCGGTCGAAGCCGAGCGCGACGCCGCTCGCCTCCGGCATTTCGCCGACCGCGGCCAAAAAATCCTCGTCCAGCGGATAGGCCTCACCATAACGGCGCTGCTTCTCCGTCATCGCCGCGGCGAAGCGGCGGCGTTGCTCCGGTGCATCCGTCAGCTCGCCAAATCCGTTCGCAAGTTCGACGCCGCAGGCATAGACCTCGAACCGTTCAGCGACGCGCGGATCGTCCGCCTTGACCCGTGCCAGTGCTGCCTCTGGAGATGGGTATTCGAACAGGATGGTCAAACGCCCCTGCCCGAGCCTCGGTTCGACATGCTCGACCAGCACCTTGCTGAAGATGTCGGACCAAGTGTCGTCATCGGCCACCCGTACTTTTCCGGTAGCGGCAGCGGCAAGCGCCGCGCGATCGCCCTCGCCGCCGTGAATCGTCGCAAGCAGGTCGATGCCGGCAAACTGCTCGAAGGCATAACCGACCGTCAGCAGTTCCGGCTCGGCAAAGGGGTCGGCGGTGCGGCCCCGGAACGAGAACGTGCCGATCCCGGTCGCCTGCGCGGCATGGGCGATCACCACGATGCAGTCGGCCATGATGGCGTCGTAGGGGGCGCCCGCCCGGTACCATTCCAGCATGGTGAATTCGGGCAGATGCAGGTCGCCCCGCTCCCGGTCGCGAAACACCCGCGCCAGCTCGAAGATTTTTGGCTCGCCCGCGGCCAGCAGCTTCTTGCAGGCGAATTCCGGGGATGTCCGCAAATACCGTGTCGCGCGGCTGCCATCGGGCCGCAAAACCTCGGTCCGCGGGGCGTGCAGATGGGTCTCATTACCGGGGGAGACCTGCAGGACGGAGGTTTCGACCTCCACGAACCCCTGTTCGGCGAAAAAGGCCCTGACCGCGGCCGTAATGGCCCCCCTGGCCTGCAGGAAGGGCCGGCGGTCGACATGGCGATCGGGCGACCAGAACGGTGAAACCGGCTTGTCCCCAGCCATTAACCGACCACCCCGGCTCTGTGCAAAACGCTGGCATCCACCGGCAAAATCAGTATGTTGCGGCCCGAAGCGGCCGCCAGGGCCCCGATCGGGGCCGGAGACCGGTCCAAAAGTCCCCCATCAACACGACCGTGTCCTGGCCGGAGCCGGGTCGGGCAAGCAGGAATTATAGCTTTGAGAGTCATCGCCAGTTCTATTCGCAAAGGCAACGTGATCGAGCAAGACGGCAAGCTGTACGTCGTCGTGAGCGCCGAGAACATCCATCCCGGCAAGGGCACCCCGGTCAGCCAGATCGAAATGCGCCGAATCAGCGACGGCGTAAAGATCTCCGAGCGGTACAAGACCACCGACCAGGTCGAGAAGGCCACGATCGAAGAGCGCAACTACACCTTCCTGTATGAAGACGGCGACGGCTTCCACTTCATGAACCCCGAGACCTACGACCAGGTCCAGGTCTCCAAGGACGTGGTCGGCGACGCCGCCGCGTATCTTCAACCGGACATGACCGTCAAGCTGTCGACGCACGACGTCAACGTGGTGTCGCTCGCGCTGCCGCAGCGCGTGACGCTGGAAGTGGTCGAGACCGAGCCGGTGACCAAAGGCCAGACCGCCTCCTCCTCCTACAAGCCCGCCGTGCTCTCCAACGGCGTGCGCACCACCGTGCCGCCGCACATCTCGGTCGGCACCCGCATCGTGGTCATGACCGAAGACGGCTCTTACTCCGAGCGCGCCAAGGACTAAGATGGGCTGACGATCGGGGCAGACGGGAACGCCGGGGGGCGAGACAGTGAGCAGGAAGGCCAAACGCTTCGTCTGGCGGACTCTGGCCTCGCTGTTGCCTCTCGCAGTCTATCCCGTCGCCGCCGACGAGTTCCGCTCACCCTCGCTGTCTGCGCCGCGCATCGAGTGGCGCGCGGCCATCGACCAGTTGCGCACGGAGATCACTGCGCGCCCGTCAATTGCGGGCGATTTCGTCTTCGTGCCGCGTCGCACGGTCTCCCGCTTCGATTCTCGCGCGATGCCGGCGCTGCTCCAGCTCAATGGCGTCACCTCGCAATTCTTCCGGGGTATTTCGCGCAGCTCCGTGCCGGTGCTGCTGCCGTTCGACGCGGGCGCCTATCTGGATGCGCAGCACATTGGCGCGCCGTCGAGCCTGTCGATTGCCCGCTACCAGGCCGATTTCAATCCGGTCGACATGTTCGACGCTGGCCCCGCAGGTTACAGCGCGACCTTCTCGCTCGAACCCGGTGCCGGCGACGGTATGCCGACGCGCGTCTTCGCAAGACCGGTCGAAGTGCAGATCACGGGTTCGGCGTTGCTTTACGACATCGCCGATCCCACCGGGGGCAAGGGCGAGCCGGTCAAGGCGTTCAGCGCCCAATACCCTGATCTGCGCAAATTCATCCGCGAAGGCTATGTGCGCTACGCCTTCACGCGGTTCGGCGTCGCCTATGTCGTGTCGATCCAGTGCCTGGACAGCGTCGCGAAACCCCGGCGGCTCGCCTGCAAGGAGGCCTATCCGGTCGCCGAGCGTTTTCTGAAGGCCCTGCGCGTCGCAGGCGGATCGCGGACACGACCGCTGATGGATGTTGCCTCCGATGCGTTGGAACGGCCGGCGGAGCGATCCGCCGAATTCACCTACCGTCCCAGCGGCGACATCATTCCGAATTCCGGCTATCGCAAGCAGACCGGACACGCCGACGGCATCGCCTATTCGCAGATGCGTTTTCCGCTGGAGAAGTTTCCGGCGATCGTCCGCTCGCAGTCCTATGCCAAGCGCGATAAGTCGGAGGCGCCGACGCGCGGCTACGTCTGGCGGGATAATTTCTGCGAGTCCCGCAGTTTTGAAGTCTGGCAATGCGGCGGCGGCTACGGCCACCAGGGCGAGGACATCGTTGCCGGCGACTGCCCGCCCGGCAGCGAGGGCAGCGAACGCTGCGATCCCAAGCAGCAGGGCGTCGTCGCCGTGCGCGATGCGACCGTGATCCGCGGAGTGAAAGACCAGGCTGCCACGCTGCAGATCAACAGCCGCACCGAGCATATCCGGTTCCGCTACATGCACATGAACCCGTCGGCGATGAATGCCGACGGCCTCGTCAACGGCCGCCTCGTCACTGAAGGCGAGCGCATTGGCCTCGTCTCCAACTATCTCGATCATCCCGCCGGCACGTCGCGCCATCTGCATTTTGACGTGCAGGTGTTCACCCGCGACGGCTGGATCTGGGTCAGCCCCTACGCCACGCTCATCTCGGCCTATGAGCGCCTGATCCGCGCCCGCGGCCGCGAGATCGGCCCGGAGATCGCCGGCACGACAACGCACCAGCCGGTCGCCCACGCGCTGCCTGAGGATGTCGTCAAGCCGGACCAGCGCGAAGGCAGCAGCGAGGACAACTGAGGGCCGCTCAGGGCGATTTTGTCCGCGCTTACGCGTGAAGATTCGCAAACTCGCGACCCCTTTTGCCTCAATCTCCAACCATCTCGGATGCAGGCGCCCGGGACTGTCTCTTCTGGCCCCAGAATTGCTTGATTGCGAGCAGGCAAGGTCACCCCAGGCCCGGCCTTAGTGAACGTTGCATCGAGATCAAACGAAGGGAAGCATATGCGTTTTTTCGCTTCGACGGCCGTGCTGGCCGTCGCGTTCGTCGTGCCGGTTCATGCGCAGGAATTGACCGGCACGTTGAAGAAGATCAAGGACACCGGCGCGATCACACTCGGGGTGCGCGACGCTGCACCGCCCTTCAGCTATATCGATGACAAGCAGAAGACCGTTGGCTACGCCATCGACATCTGCATGAAGATCGTCGACGAGATCAAGGCCGAGCTCAAGCTGGCCAAGATCGAGGTCAATGAAAACGTCGTCACCTCGTCCAACCGCATTCCGCTGATGGCCAACGGCACCGTCGATCTCGAATGCGGCTCGACGACCAACAATGCTGAACGCCAGAAACAGGTGTGGTTCACCAACACGCATTTCCTCACCGCGAGCCGCTTCGTGTCCAAGAAGGCGGAGAAGCTCGATCAGATCGATGATCTCAAGGGCAAGGCCGTCGTGTCCGTCTCGGGCTCGACCAATCTGGTCCAGCTCAACAAGGTCAACGCCGCCCGCTCGCTCGGCATCACCGTGATGAATGCCAAGGACACCCCCGAGGCGTTCCTGATGGTTGAGACCGACCGCGCCCAGGCCTTCGTCATGGACGACATTCAGCTCGCGGCCATGATCGCTTCCGCCAAGGATCCGTCGCTCTACGCAATCAGCTCTGGCGCCTTCTCCGATCCCGAACCTTACGGCATCATGTTGCGCAAGGACGATGCACCGTTCAAGGCAGTGGTCGACCGCGCAACTGCAAAGCTCTACAAGAGCCCCGACATCGATAAGATCTACGACAAATGGTTCATGGAGCCGGTGCCGCCGCGCGGCCTGAACTTCCACGTGCCGATGCCGGCTTCGATGAAGAAGTCCTTCCAGAGCCCGTCCGACAACCCGGACCCAGCCTCCTACGGCGGCTGACCGAGCTTGATCAATATGGGAGCGGCCGCGTTCCCCGAACACGGCCGCTCTCGCGTTAATCGATGAATGTCGTGAGCTGGGCGCCTTCATCCGCCACGAACACCGCGATCAATTCTGCGGGCTCCGTCGCGCTCGCATTGGCCGACACCAGATGCGTCGAGCCCGGCGGCTCGAAGAAGGACTGGCCGACCTTGAAGGTCTCGACCGGCCCGCCGCCGAGCTGGGAGCGGATCTCGCCCTTGGTGATGTAGGCGGTCACCGATCCCGCGTGCTTGTGCGGGCGTGTAAAGCCACCCGGACCATAAAACACCCGTACGATGGTGACGCGCTTGCCCGGCACGTTGGGCAGCGCGTAGGAGCCGATCGGCTCGACCTTGTCGAGCGGTGATCCCTCGGCCGCCGACGCGCAGACCGGCGCCATTGCAGCAGAGATCGCGTCCATCGTCGGCGGCAACGCCTTGCCGATGGCGAGCGCACAAACCAGCCCGCCCACCACGGCGAGCGCAAATGTCTGCGAACGGGATTGTGGAAATGCAGCAACCGAAATCATCGTAAAATTCTCCCGGAGTAACGTTGTCTTACGACGCCGCTGCGTTGGCGGCCGCGGGGCGCTTGGTCGGCGTCCAGCGGAAGGCAGCGCCAAAGCGGTTCCAGACGTTGATCGAGGCGATGGCCGACGTCAGATAGGTTAGCTCCTTCTCGGAGAATTCGCGGGACACCTCCGCATAGACCTCGTCGCTGACGCCATCTGGCAGATGCGTGAGCGCCTCGGTCCAGGCTAGGGCCGCCCGTTCGCGCGCAGAGAAGATCGGCGCCTCCCGCCACACCGCGACCAGATTGAGCTTGTCCACGGGCACGCCGATGCGCTCGGACAGCAGGATATGGTGCTGCACGCAGAAGGCGCAACCGTTGATCTGCGACGCCCGCAGCTTGATCAGCTCGACAAGCTGCTTGTCGAGGCCGGCCTTGGCGGCAAGCTGGCCGAGCGTGAGCACCGTATCGAAGACATCGGGGGCCAATGCCTTGAAGTCTTCATATTCGCTGCGGGCATGTGACATGCCTTCACCTCGTGTTATTATAAGAGCACTTATACCGTATAAGAGCTCTGATATGGCGCGCAAGGCTGAAGGCATCACAAACCCACGACCGGACCGGAAGGCAGCAATGCAGAACCCGCCGGGCCGCCGGGCGGCAACCAGCGACGGCGGAGCCGGCGGTCTTCCCGCCCGTCCCCCTTCGGTGGGCGAAGGCAAACGTGGTGAAAAGGGCTATCTCGGTTATCTCCTGCGCCAGGCCCAGGCCGCGGTGCGGCTGACCATGGACCGCTCGCTGACCGAGCTCGGGGTTACGCCACCGCAATTTGCGGTGCTGACGATGCTGAAAGCCTATCCCGGGCTGTCGGGCGCGGACGTCGCCCGCCTCACCTTTCTGACGCCGCAGACGGTCGGCCTGATCATTCGTAACCTCGAACGCGACGGCGCAATCCGAAAAGCGCGCCATCCCGTGCACGGCCGCATTTTGCAATGGTCGCTGACACCGCATGGCGCAACGCTGCTCCGGGGATGCCGGCAACGGGTCTTGGACGTGGAGGCGCGCCTCAGCGCGGGGCTCGATGGCAAGACCGAAGCCGCCATCCGGCGTTGGCTAGCTCAAATCGCAACGGAGATGCAGGACGGCTAGTCGCCGCCGCAGTCCGACGAATCCCAACTGCCGAAGTCCGGAAAATCGCCGCCGGACGCGCCGTCCCGACGTGCGCTGCCAAAGTTCTCCGCGAGGATCGCTACGACCACGGCGATGAGCCCGGCTGCAAACGGCCAGGGATTGGTGCGGATGAGGTCGAGAAGCTCCTGCATGGCCCCACTCTGCACACAGAGCTGCGAAAGTTCCGTAAATCCGGGGGGCCAAAAGCCGCGTTACGGCGGACAGCTTTCGCCAATGCAAGGCATGCCCGCTTCAGGGTAGATTAACCCTATGACCCAGCCTGATTCCTCCGCACGCCCAACCCGCCGCGCCGTCGTTCAATCCGCTCTCGGCGCCGCCCTGATCGCCGCGCCGATCCCGGCACTTGCCGCAGCGCCGCCCGGCTTCGACGAGTGGCGTGAGACGTTTCGCGCTCGCGCAATGGCCAAGGGCATTTCGGCCGCAACCTGGACGCGGGCGATGGGGCGCGTCGAGCCCGACATGAGCGTGTTCAAGCAGATGCGCAACCAGCCGGAGTTCAACGAGCAGGTTTGGCAGTACATCAACCGCCGCGTCTCGGACTGGCGCGTCGTCAACGGCAAGATCGCGCTGAAGAACAACGAGCAGTTGTTTGCGCGCATCGAGAAGGATTTTGGGGTCGAGCGCGGCACGCTGCTGGCGCTGTGGGGCGTGGAATCGGCCTACGGCGATCCCCTGGTGCAGCAGAACCACATGAAGCCGATCTTCCCCTCGCTTGCGGCGCTCGCCTGGAACGAGCCGCGCCGGAAAGCCTATTGGGAGACCGAGCTGATCAACGCGCTCAAGATCGTCGACAAGGGCTGGGGCACGCCGGACGAGATGCGGGGATCCTGGGCCGGCGCGATGGGGCATTCGCAATGGATGCCGGAGGTCTGGCTCAATGTCGGCATCGACTATGACGGCGACGGCAAGGTCTCGCCGTTCGGCCGCCCCGACGACGCGCTGGGCTCGACGGCAAAATACCTCGTCAATCGCGGCAAATGGCATCGCGGCGAGCACTGGGGCTACGAAGTGCGCGCGAGCGGCAATATGAGCGGCAGCAAGACCTATGCGGCCTGGCAGGCGGCCGGCGTCACGCGCGCCGACGGCCAACCGTTTCCACAGCCCAACGCATCAGCACAGATGTGGACGCCGGTTGCGGGCGGGCCGACATTCCTGCTCGGGCCGAACTTCTACTCGGTGAAGAGCTACAACCCGTCGATGAACTACGCACTCGCGATCTGCCACCTCGGCGACCGCTGCCTCGGCATGCCGCCCTTCATCCAGCCCTTCCCCGGATCCGAGCGCGCGCTGACCCTTGCCGAAGTGCAGGAGATGCAGACGCGGCTGACCAAAGCCGGCTTCGACACCGGCGGCACCGACGGCCGCGTCGGCAACGACACCATGAAGGCGATCAAGGATTTTCAGCAGAAGGCCGGGATCGCACCTGCCGATGGCTATGGCGGTTTGAAGGTGCTGGCGAAGCTGCGGCAGGGCGGGTAGCGCCAGTCAGTGCCGATACTGCGGCTCCTCCGCATCGAGCTGGCGGCGGATCGCGGCGAGATGCAGCCGGGCGGATTCGGAATCGCCCTCGCGCATCTGCCTGTAGGTTGCTTCCGCAATCGCCTTGTCTACCGGCAGCACCTTGCGCCCCGTCGACATCGCCAGCATCTGCACCTCGGCGGCCCGTTCGAGATAGTAGAGATCGTCCCAGGCTTCCGCGATGGTCGGGGCCAGCACCATCACGCCATGATGCTTCATGAAGACAATGTCGGCATCGCCGACGGCAGAGGCGATGCGGGCGCCTTCGCGGTTGTCGAGCGCCAGGCCGTTGTAGTCGCGGTCAACGGCAGTGCGGCCGTAGAATTTGAGCGCGGTCTGGCCGGCCCAGATCAGGGGATCGCCTTCGGTCATCGACAGCGCCGTGGCGTTCGGCATGTGCGTGTGGAACGCGACCTTCGCGCGCGGCACACGTTTGTGGATCTCGGCGTGGATGTAGAACGCGGTCGCCTCGGGCACGCCGGCGCCATCGCGCACGTTGCCGTGGAAGTCGCAGATCAGGAGCTTTGATGCGGTGAGCTCGCGGAAGGCGTAGCCATAGGGGTTGACCAGGAAGAGATCGTCATGCCCGGGCACCACGGCCGAGAAGTGATTGCAGATGCCTTCCTCAAAGCCATTGCGCGCAGCCATGCGGAAGCAGGCGGCAAGGTCTTCGCGCGCCGTGCGGATCGCGTCGGTGGCGAGATCCGGGCGGTTCGAGCCCGCTGAAGCCGATGCGGACGCAGATGACGTGGCGTGAGACAGGCTGTGCGCCATGGCGAAGAACCTCTTGAGCTGATGGCTCGCGTTTTACAGGGGCGACGCCAGCGCGTCAGCCCCTGCGATCGCCACCCTGCCCTTCCCGCTGCGCGGCGCCGGGTCACACTCGCCGCGGTACCTGGCCCGCGTTCATGCCGCCATCGATCACGAGCTCGGTGCCGGTGACGTAGCGTGAGGCGTCGGACGCCAGATAGAGCACGCCGGAGGCGATCTCCGCGGCCTGACCGGCACGGCCGAGCGGCGTGGCCATCTTCGCGCGCTCCTCGGGATCGATCGGCGCGTTCTGGCCGGCGCCGGTCGCACCCGTCGGGATCTTGCCCCAGATCGGCGTGTCGATGATGCCGGGATGCACGGAGTTGACGCGGATGCCGTCACCGACCGCCGCACATTCCATCGCAATGGACTTTGCGAACAGCCGCACGCCGCCCTTGGTCGCCGAATAGCCGGCAAGTCCTGCCGCGCCCCGCAGGCCTGCCAGCGAGGACATCATGATGATCGAGCCGCCGCCATGCTTGCGCATCAGCGGCAGACTGTATTTCACGGAGAGAAACACGCCGTCGAGATTGATGGCGTTCTGCTTGCGCCAGTCGGCGAGCGTCATGTCTGATATCAGGGGCACGGCGATACCGATGCCGGCATTCGACACCATCACGTCGAGCCTGCCATAGCGCTTTGTGATCTCGGCGACGATTTCGGCCCAGCGCTCCTCGCTGGTGACGTCCTGCTCCAGGAAGATCGCCTTGCCGCCGGCCTTGGTAACGCGCGCCACCACTTCTGGGCCGCGGAGATCGTCGACGTCGGTCGCGATCACGGTCGCGCCCTCCTTCGCCAGCAATTCGACGATCGCCTCGCCGATGCCTGAGGCTCCACCGGTCACGAGCACGACCTTGCCTTCAACCTGCCCTGCCATTTCGACTCCCTTTTCTTGTTTTGAACTTATCTGATGACCGATGGGCCCTGATCAGGCAATGCGACATCGATGACGCGCAATTGCACGCGCTCGGCGCCCTGGTAGCGATCGACCGACAGCGATCCCGCCACATGCAGAGCCTGGCCGCGATTGGCGACCAGCGCATTGCCGAGCTTTTGGCCGATCGAGCGGAACGCGATGCCGTTGACGATCGCACCATCGCCCGACTTGAAGCGCAGCCGCAGATGCGCCTGGCCGACCTCGTCGGCATAGACGAGCTGGTGCGACGGCAGCGCCAGCACCGGCTCGGGATTGCCGCTGCCGAAAGGACCGGCGCGGTTGAGCGTGGTCGCGAGCTCCGGCGTCACCGCGCGTGCGGCGACCGCGCCGTCGATGAAGAGCTCGTTGACGTGCCGCGCTTCGCTGACATCGCGGGCCAGTGCGTTTTCGAGATAGGCGCGGAACTCGGCGAGCTTTTCCTTGCGCAGCGTCACGCCGGCCGCCATCGCATGCCCGCCGCCTTTGAGCAGAATGCCGTCGGCAACCGCTTGCCGGACCGCCTTGCCGAGATCGACGCCGGCGATCGAACGGCCCGATCCCGTGCCGATTCCGCCGGGCTCGAGCGCAATGGCAAAGGCTGGCCGCGAGAACTTTTCCTTCAGCCTGGAAGCGACGAGCCCGACCACGCCGGGATGCCAGCCTTCGGAGGCCGTGACGATGACGCCGAGCTTGTCCTCAAGGCCAATCGAGGCCAGCGCCTCGGCTTCGGCCTGGGCTTCGGCGGCCTGCTCGATGACACGGCGCTCCGCGTTGAGGCGGTCGAGCTCGGCAGCGATGCGTGCGGCCTCGACCGGGTCGCCTTCGAGCAGCAGCCGCACGCCGAGATCGGCGCGGCCGATGCGGCCACCCGCATTGATACGCGGCCCCAGCATGAAGCCGAGGTGCCAGGCTTCCGGCGGCCCGTTGAGCCGCGCCACGTCCATCAGTGCGGTGTGGCCGACATGGTCGCGCCGGCGCATCGCGATCAACCCCTTTGCAACGAAGGCGCGATTGAGGCCGATCAGAGGTGCGACGTCGGCAACCGTGCCGAGCGCCACGTGGTGCAGCATGCCGAGCAGATCGGGCTCGGGCATTTCACCGGTCCAGAAGCCGCGCTGGCGCAGCTCACGGTTGACGGCAACCAGCGTCACCAGCACGAGGCCGACGGCGGCGAGATGGCCGAGGCCGGAGATGTCGTCGAGCCGGTTCGGGTTGACCAGCGCATCGACCTCGGGAAGGTCCGTGCCGGCCTGGTGATGGTCGATCACGACCACGGACATGCCGAGCCGCTTGGCCTCAGCCAGCGGCTCGATGCTGGTGGTGCCGCAGTCAACGGTGACGAGCAGCGTCGCGCCCTTCCCGGCCAGCGCCCGGACGGCTTCCGTGTTGGGGCCGTAGCCCTCAAAAATCCGGTCGGGGATGTGGATCAGCGGATCGAGCCCGCAATGGCGCAGGTGCCAGGCGAGCAGCGCGGCCGAGGTCGCGCCGTCGACGTCATAGTCGCCGAAGATCGCGACCTTCTCGCCGCGCACGGCCGCATCCGCGATCCGCTTGGCGGCGGCCTCCATCTGCGTCACCGTAAAGGGGTCCGGCATCAGCTTGCGGATGGTCGGGTCAAGAAAATCCTCGACCGCGTCGCTCTCGACGCCGCGTCCGGCCAGCACCCGCGCCAGAAGTTCCGGCAATTGATAGCGCTGCACGATGGCGAGCGCCTTGGCCGCGCCGCGCCCGTCCAGCCGGTCGCGCCAGCGCTTGCCGGTCAGGGATTGCGCAACGCCGAGAAACGCTTGGGGCGTTTCGACGGGCAAGGCGATGGCGGGCGGGCTCATGTTCGATTCGCTGGGCTTAACTCGCACGAGGCAGACATCCCGCGGCGGGCGGTCGCACAAGGTCGGATTCGGCGGGAAAGCTGCGCTGATTGCAATGTCCTGACAGAACAAAGCAGTGGATTGCCGTTTTCGTGTGCGACCTGACTACCATTTGAGCAGTCGGCAAGACAGCAAATTAAGTGGGCGTTAGGCGGAATCCTCGAAAAAGAATCGTATTCGATCTGTAGTTTTTTGGTTCCGCGTCATTGCAGATCAGACCTCTTGCATGGGAAGCCCCTCGATGTCTGCTGCGTTGGGTCTGAAGGCCAGGCCGATTGCAAACGAAACTGCTAATCCCGAGGCCGACGACGAATCCGATATCTCCGCACTGATCAACCGGCTCACCGCCGAGGTCAACCAGATCGCGGTCGACAAGACCAAGTCGATCCAGCAGATCACCAACCAGATGAAGATGCTGGCGCTGAACGCGCTGATCGAATCGTCGCGCGCCGGCGCGCAAGGCGCGGGCTTCGCGCTCGTGGCGCAGGAGGTGCGCGGCGTCGGCCAGCAGGTCGAGACCATCGCGCGCGAGCTGGAAACACAATTGACCAAGCGCACCGGCGATCTCGTCTCCTCGATCGAGCGCATGAGCCAGCGCTCGCGCGGCGAGCGCATGGTCGACATGTCGCTCAACGCCATCGAGCTGATCGACCGTAACCTCTATGAGCGCACCTGCGACGTGCGCTGGTGGGCGACCGATTCCGCCGTGGTCGATTGCGCGGCCTCCCCCGGCGCTGCCGCGGTCACCCATGCGTCGGAGCGACTTGCCGTTATCCTCGGCGCCTACACGGTCTATCTCGATCTCTGGCTCTGCGATCTCGACGGCAACGTCATCGCCAACGGCCGCGCCGACCGGTTTCGCGTGGTTGGCCAGAATGTCGCCAACACGAAATGGTTTCGCGAGGCCAAGACGCTCCGTTCCGGCGACGACTATGTCGCCGGCGACGTCGAGAACCAGCCGCTGCTCGGCAATGCCCAGGTCGCGACCTATTGCGCCAGCGTGCGCGCCGGCGGCCAGGCCAATGGTGCCCCGATCGGCGTGCTCGCGATCCATTTCGACTGGGAGCCGCAGGCCCGCGCCATCGTCCAGGGCGTACGCGTCGGCGACAGCGACAAGGCGCGCGTGCTGCTGGTCGACTCCAATTTCCGCGTCATCGCCGCCTCCGACGGCCAGGGCATCCTCAGCGAACGCCTGACGCTCGCCGCCAACGGCCAGCGCTCGGGCTTCTACCACGACCGCAGCGGCGCCCTCGTGGCCTTCCACGCCACCCCCGGCTACGAGACCTATCGGGGGCTGGGCTGGTACGGCGTGATCGTCTGCGGGGCCTGAAACCGGCCTCCCGTAAAAAGCGTCGAAAACAACCCCATGCACAGTAGGCGGGGTTGGCTGGCGCGCCCCGAGGGCTACACGCGTTACGCTCGCGTGTTCCTCGCCCACAGCAGCGCGAGCGGACCCAGCGCGATCCCGGCCGCGAGCACGATGAACACCAGCAGCCAGCCGCTCGCGCTCTGCGGTCCGCCCGCAATATCCAGTGCCACGCCCGTCCCCCAGGCCCCGACCGCCGACAAGCCAAAGCCCACAGTGGAATGCAGGGCGAGCGTCGCGCCACGGTGGTCAGACACAGCCGCGCCCGACATGCCCGCGGTCAGCGCGCCTGAATCTGCCGGCACGGTCAGGCCATAGACGACCAGCAGCAGCGCCAGCACCCATGCCGGGGCGGTCGCATTGAGGCCGATGACCAGCGCCACGCAGGCGGACGCAATCATCACGACCGTGATCGCCCGGTGGCGGCCGAACTTCAGCGCCGCCTCGTTGCCGAGGATGCTGGCCGGCATCGAGATGACCGCAAAGCAGAAGCTCAACACGACCGGGGTCAGCCAGGAAGGTGCGCCTTGATGTGCGACGACGAACGTCCAGAATCCGACCAGCCAGGTCCGAATACCGTAGAGCTCGAAGCAGTGAGCGCCGTAACCCAGGATGTAGCCGAGAGCCTCGCGATTGGCGAAAACCGGTGCAAAATTCAGCAAATGAGTGCATTTCGGTGCAGGTTTTCGCACCTCGATCAGAAGACACGCCGCCACCATCGCGATGGGGCCAAGGCCGGTCACGAGGAAGGCGGACCGCCATCCCCAACGATCAGCAATGACCTGCGCGACCAGAAACGAGAGGCCGACGCCGACCGAGAAGCTCGAGGTGTAGAGCGTGACGGCCCGGGAGGTATCGCCGGCAGGCAACCGGTCCGTCAGCGCCTTCAGGCCGGGCATGTAGGCGCCGGCAAATCCCAATCCTGCCAGCGACCAGATCAATGTCCCCGACCAGAAGCCTTGCGCGAAGATCCCGAAGGCCACCGTCGCAAGCCCACTGACGATCGAGCCGCAGAGCAGGACCAGTCGCGCATCGATGCGGTCGGTCAGCGTCGTCAAGAGAGGCACTGCAAGCATGTAGCCGAACGCATAGCCGCTCGCCATCAGCCCACCTTCCGCAGCAGACAGCCCCCACGCCGGCATCAGATGCTGCGCCAGGTTTGCGGATAGCGTGACATGCGGCAGCAGGTTGCCGACCTGGCCGATGCACATCACCGCAATCAGGGAACGTCCGCTCAGGCTATGAATTTTGTCCTCCCACCGGGAGCGGCCTAATTGGCGACGGGGTCGCATGAAGAAGCAGAAGCGCGAAGAAGGCGGAGACCGAGGTGAGCGCGCAGATCCACAGCGCACCGCGCCCGATATGCTCCACCATCAGCCCCAGCACCAGCGGCGCGGCGGCGCCCGTCAGCCGGGACGGAAGCGAAATCATGCCGACCCGTTTGCCGAATCCGACCGGTCCAAACAACACCAGTGGCAGCGTACCACGCGCGATCGTGATGATGCCGTTGCCGGCTCCGTAGAGAACGGCGAACACCGGTGCAAAGAGCGAGCCCCCTGCGATCAACGTGACCACCCCGATCGGGTTCAAGAGCATGGCGAGCCGCGCCGATAGCAGCGGATGAAACCGGGCGAGAAAGCCAGCTTCGAGCAGACGCGCGCCGACCTGGGCAGGGCCGACCAACGTTCCCGCGAGCAAAGCCTGCGCCGGTGTCGCTCCGAACGCGACCAGCATCGACGGCAGAATGGCCGAAACGCCCGAACTGACGAAGCTTGCTGCCGCAAACATGTAGGCCAGCACCCCCATCGCGAACGTCTCGCTCTGGCCTGCGGAATGCAGGCTCGCGCCAGACGCCGGTTGGGAGACCTGATCGAGTGGCGTGGCGCGCGGCAGTAAGAGATTGAGCGGCAAAGCGAGGCAGACGTGGATGACTGCCCATATCTGGCACGCCGCCCGCCAGCCATATTCGGCATCCAACCAGGTCGTGAGCGGCCAGCCAACGGTGCTCGCAAAGCCGGCGATCAGGGTGATGCCGGTGATCGACCGTCGCGCGCCCGTGCCGTAGATGCGCGTGAGCGTCGCGAACGCCGCTTCGTAAAGACCCAGGCCCATGCCGATCCCGAGCAGCATCCACGCGGCAATTAACAACGCCGCACCGTGAGCAGCGGACAGCAGCAACAAGCCTGCGGCAAAGACGATGTTGGAGCTTGCGAGCAGGCTACGCCCGCCGAACCTGTCGATGGCATGACCGACACGTGGTCCGAGGAGACCGGAAAGGATGAGCGCACCTGACAGCGCCGCGAACACATAGGTCGGCGCAAGATCGAGATCCCGCGCGATGGGAGCGGCGAGGACAGCCGGAAGATAGTAGCTCGACGCCCACGCAATAGTTTGCGTGGTGCCGAGCCCAATGACGACGGCGAGCGGGCCCGAAGCCCAGCTCGCAGGAAGCAGCCTCATGAACATCCGCACCCTGAAGCGCCGGCCTTCTTGGCGGTCTCATCGGCAGCGCAGCAGGCCGAGACATCTTCCTTGGCCGGCCCGCCGCAGCACCCTGAGGCCCCGGCAGGTTGAACCGCGCTGCGCGTGCAGACGCCGGTCTCAGGCAGCACAAGCTCAACCCTCGCCGCGGCCTTCTTGTCGCCGGCGATATCGGCTGCGATCGAGCGGACCTGCTCATAGCCGGTCATCATGAGGAAGGTCGGAGCACGACCGTAGGACTTCATGCCGGCGAGGTAGAAGCCCGGCTCGTCATGCGCGAGCTCGCGCGCGCCGTGCGGGCGGACCGTCCCGCAGCTATGTTCGTTCGGGTCGATGAGCGGCGCCAACGCGACCGGCGCCTCGATGGCGGGATCGAGCCGCAAGCGCAGCTCCGAGAGGAACGAAAAGTCGGGACGGAAACCCGTCGCCACGATCAATTCGTCGGCGACAACACTTCGGGCACCGCAACCTGCGCCCGTTGCGATTTTGAGGCGACCTTCGGACTTCGAAAGATGCGTGACGCCGAATTCGGTCTCGACCTTGATCTTCCCGGAGGCAACGAGCGCGGCGAAGACAGCGCCAAGCTCACCGCGCGCAGCGAGCTTGTCGTTGCGGCCACCGCCGAAAGCCCTGGTCGGGTCGGCGCCGCGCAACAGCCAGACGGGTTGCGTGCCCGGCACCTCCCCGGCGAGATGCACGAGATCGATCAGCGTGCCCATTGCGGAATGGCCGGCACCCAGGACAGCAACGGTCTTGCCGGCATATCTGGACCGAGCGGCGCCCCGCACGTCGGGCATGCCGTAGGCGATCCGGTCAGCACAGTCGGGCTCGCCGATCGCCGGCAGGCCATTGCTGCCGGCCGGATTGGGGGAGAACCATGTGCCTGATGTATCGATCACCGCGTCGGCGCGCAGAACCTCGGGTCCCTTGCCGTTCTGGTAGCGGATTTCGAACGGCGCCTGCTCGCGTCCTTTCGTCTTCGCCTTGTCGAAGCCGACACGGCTGATGGCCGAGACGCGGCTGTTGGTTCGGATCGCCTCGCGCAACGGCGTCTTCATTGCGAGCGGGGTGAGATATCGCTCGCGCAGTTCGCCGCCGGTCGGATAGGACTGGGGATCCGGCGAATTCCATCCCGTCGGCGCGAGCAGGCGAGCTGCGGCCTTGTCGATATTGTATTCCCAGGGGGAGAAGAGCTGGACGTGCTGCCATTGACGGATGGCGTGTCCGGCCTCCGGCCCCGCCTCCAGCACGACGGGCGACATGCCGCGCTCCAGCACATGGGCAGCGGCTGCGAGGCCGACGGGCCCTGCCCCGATGATGGCAACTGTCTTTCCGTCGCTCATTCCACTACTCCCATCATTCTAGAATCATCGAATAATTGACCCAAAAAATCAGGCCGCCGATTGCGCGGCCTTGCATTCAGTTTCGTCCGCGCAGCACTCCGCCGCCAGGAAAGCGACCAGGCCCCGCATCGCGTCGAAATTCGCATGGCACATCAGCGTCGTGGATTCGCGGACCTGACTCACGAGCCCGACCGCGACCAGAGACTTGATGTGATGGGACAGCGTCGATGCCGGGATTTTCAGCTTCTCCTGCAACCGACCGACGGGCATGCCGGCATGTCCGGCCCGGACCAGGGCCCGATAGATCTGAAGCCGCGTCCGGTTACCGAGTGCTTCCAAACGGGCTGCTGCATCGTCGATTTTCATGGCCGACATATTGCCCCCGCCCGCCCCCTCTGTCAACGGTATTTCTAGAATATTCGAAATAGTATCACCGGCGAGTGCCGGCCGGCGATCGCCACCGGATTGCCTTTACAACCAGAAAACTAGATTTATAGTTGTATTGTGAGATTGCCGCATGTGGGAACCATGAACCGCAAGATCGCTGCACGCTGCCTGGCCGAATTGGGCAATTTAACCCGCCTGGACATTTATCGGCTGCTGGTGCGGGCCGGGCCGCCCGGCCTCAACATCACCGACATCCAGACCCGTCTCGATGTGCCGGCCTCCACCCTCGCCTTTCATCTGCGCGGGCTGGTCGGCGCAGGGCTGGTCACCCAGGAGAAGAAGGGCCGCACGGTGATCTGCCGCGCTCAGTATGAGCGAATGGACGGAGTCGTCACATTCCTGCGCGAACATTGTTGCGAGGGATTTGACAGCGACCTCGTAGCGCCACTAGCGCGGCGCGCGAGTTGATCCCTTGCGGATGGTGAGCCCCAAAACGTCGGCTCTCCACTATGGCTGGATCATTCTGGGCGCAGGCACCTTCGGTTCTTTCATGACCCTGCCCGGCCAAACGGCAGGCGTTTCGGTTTTCTTCGATCCCATCACCGCCGACCTCGGTATCTCGCGCACAGCGGCCTCGATCGCTTATGCAATCGGAACTCTTGCGGGAATTCTGCCGGCCCCGATCATCGGTCGCTGGATCGACCGGCGCGGACCCCGACTGACGGCGACCATCATCGCCGGCGCTCTCGCTGTGGCTTGCGCTCTGATGGCGACGGTTCAATCCGTCATGATGCTGCTCATCGGTTTCGCGCTCCTGCGCGGCGCGGCTATCGGCGGCCTCAGCCTCGTCAGTCAGCAGGTCGTCAATCTCTGGTTCGTGCGCCGGCGCGGGATCGCCGCGGCGGCGGCCAGTCTGGGGCTCGCGGCCGGTTCGATGATCTTTCCGAAGTGCATCGACGCCCTCATCTCGCTCTACGGTTGGCGCGGCGCCTATCTCGCCCTCGCCGGATTCGTCGCACTCACCATCCTTCCGATCGCGGCCGCGCTGTTTCGCGATCGGCCGGAGAAGTTCGGCCTCACTCCGGATGCGGGGTTGCTGCCGATGGCAGAACCTCTCAGGGAGGAACCCTCGTTTACGCGTGCGCAAGCACTCCGCACCGGCGTGTTCTGGCTGCTGTGCGCGGCAGGCTTTCTGACCAACGCCATCGGCACCGCACTCTTGCTCAATCACTTCTCGATCATGCGGACCGCAAGCATCGGACACGGCGACGCCTTGTTGCTCCTGTCACTCCTTGCCGGCGTTCAAGCTATTGCCACGCTCGGGACCGGATTTCTGGTCGATCGTTACGAACCGCGGCACCTGGTGCCGCTGTCGATGTTCATGCTTGCGCTGGCGTCAGCCCTCCCGGCGTTCGGCAACGGCAGCGCCATCAGCGTGCTGTATGCACTGAACGTGGGCGGGGCGTACGGCACCCAGCAGGCGATCAACGCTGCGGGCTACGCGCAGTATTTCGGCCGCGACCATCTCGGCGCGATCAGGGGCGCATCGTTTGTCTTCGGAATTGCCGGCGCAGCGTTCGGCCCGTTGCCGTTTGCGGCGAGCGCCGACTGGACCGGAGGTTATGCGGCCGTCCTGACCGGCTGCTGCGCGCTTTGCCTCGTCGGCGGCGCCGGAGCTTTTGCCGTCAGTCGACCGTCCTCGCCGGCCACAAGCCGGGAGTGATGCGATGACAGGCGGAGAAACGACCATCGTGGCGGGCATCGAAGTCCCGTCGTCCAACCCGTTCTTTCTGGCGGTGGTCTTCGGGGTGCATATTCCCCTGGGTCTTGCCTGCGTTACGATCGGCGCAATCGCGATGTTGAGTCAGAAACGTCGCGGATATCATTCGATGCTTGGAACGACCTATTTCTGGTGCCTGCTGGGGCTCTTCGCCTCGGCAACGTTGCTGTCGCTCTTGCGCTGGACCGAAAACAGTCACCTGTTCGTTCTCGGCGCATTGTCATTCACCTGTGCCTGGCTCGGGCGCGCTGCGCTGCGCCGGCGCTGGTGGCATTGGCTCCGCTGCCATATCGCGGGGATGGGTCTGTCGTATATTCTGATGCTGGTTGCCTTCTACGTCGACAACGGAAAGCAGCTTCCGGTTTGGAAGGATCTGCCTCACTTCACGTATTGGTTGGTACCGTTCGCGATCGGCCTTCCGCTGCTGGTTCGCGCGCTTCTCTGGCCACCATTGGCGCCAACTCGCCATGGTCTCTGACGCGAGGCGGCCTCTCTCGATTTCATATTGACGGGCTTCTCATAATTCCATAAATCTGGATATATGGAAACTGAAGAAGCCGTTCTCGCGCTCGCCGCGCTGTCCCAATCGACCCGTCTGGAGGCGTTCCGGACGCTGGTCAGGCACGAGCCCGATGGGCTTGCGGCGGGCGACCTTGCGCGCCTGCTGGAGGTGCCGTCGAACACCCTGTCGGCCCATCTGTCGATCCTGACGCGGGCGCGCCTCGTGACGTCCGAGCGGCACAGCCGCTCGATCGTGTATCGCGCCAACCTCGCCGAATTCCGCGACGTCGCGGTCTTCCTGCTGAGAGATTGCTGCGGCGGGCGGCCGGAGGTTTGCGCGCCTGTCGTCGAGAGCCTCCAAAGCCGTTGCACTCCAAAACGAAAGGGGCGCGTCCGTGCCTGATCAGATCTACAACGTGCTCTTCCTGTGCACCGGCAATTCGGCGCGCTCGATCCTCGCCGAGTCGATCCTGCGCAAGGACGGCGCCGGCCGATTTCAGTCTTTCTCCGCCGGCAGCACCCCGAAAGGCGCGGTCCACCCGCTGGCGCTGCGCACGCTGGAAAGCATGGACTATCCCGCCGACGGGATGCGTTCGAAGAGCTGGCTCGAGTTCGCTGCGCCCGATGCGCCGGTGATGGATTTCGTCTTCACTGTTTGCGACAACGCGGCCGGCGAGGCCTGTCCGATCTGGCCGGGACAGCCGATGACCGCACATTGGGGGATCGAGGACCCCGCCTCCGCCGAAGGCACCGATCTGGAGAAGCAGGCGGCGTTTGTCACCGCGTTCCGCTACCTCAAGAATCGGATCGACACCTTCGTCAGCCTGCCGCTCCGAAGCATCGACCAGCTTTCGCTTGGCACCAGGCTGCGGGAGATCGGCCGCTCCGATGGTGCGACACGCCCCGCGCCGAAGGCCGGCTAATGGATATTTTCGACCTTCCGCGACGGCTGGCGGCCGAGGCCCTCGGCACGGCCATTCTGGTCGCCACTGTCGTCGGCTCCGGCATCATGGCGGAAACGCTGACCAAGGATGTCGCGCTTGCGCTTCTCTGCAATACCTTGCCGACCGGGGCCATCCTGGTCGTCCTGATCACCGTGTTCGGCCCGATCTCGGGTGCGCATTTCAACCCAGCCGTGACGCTGGTCTTCACCGGCAGGCGGGAGTTGCCGGTGAACGAGGCCGTCCTCTACATCATCGCCCAGATCGCCGGCGGCGCGATCGGAACGATGGTGGCCCACCTGATGTTTGCGCTCCCCCTGATCGAGCTGTCGATGAAGGTCCGGACCGGCGGAGCGCAATGGTTCGCAGAAGCCGTCGCCGCCTTCGGACTGGTCGCTACCATCCTTGCCGGCATTCGCTTTCAGCGCGCGGCCGTTCCCTGGCTGGTCGGGCTCTACATCACCGCTGCGTACTGGTTCACCGCGTCGACCTCATTTGCCAATCCGGCGGTCGCGATTGCGCGCTCGCTGACGAACAGCTTTTCCGGCATTCGGCCGGCTGACCTTCCCGGCTTCATTCTCGCGGAGTTTTGCGGGGCGATCGCCGGCATGGTGCTGATGAACTGGCTGCTGGGGCGTGCCGATGCGCGCGACTCCGTCGCCATTGCGGAGACCCGATCATGAGCGTCACGATCTATCACAATCCGGCTTGCGGAACCTCGCGCAACACGCTCGCGATGATCCGCCAGAGCGGCGTCGAGCCCGTCGTCATCGAATACCTCAAGACGCCACCATCGCGCGAGAAGCTGAGAGAGTTGATCGCCGCAATGGGGATCACGCCCCGCGCGCTGCTGCGCGAGAAGGGAACGCCGTACAAGGACCTGGGTTTGGGCGATCCCAAATGGACCGACGACGAGCTGCTGGATTTTATGTTGGCGCATCCCATCCTCATCAACCGTCCGATCGTGGTCACACCAAAGGGCGTGCGCCTGTGCCGGCCCTCGGAAGACGTGATCGACCTGCTGGATGGTCCCGTGGGCCGCTTCGTCAAGGAAGACGGCGAGATCGTCGAAGCCAGGTAGGGTTCCGCGGCTGCATTTGACGCACTCGAATATCAAGTATTGACTTATATAAGTAATAACTTAAATTACTCCCGATAGCCGTTGGGAGAATGCGCATGGAATTCGACGTCGCAAAGGTGCTCGGCCTGGTCACGCGCGCGGTGAAAAACTTCGAAAAAGACGGCAAGCCTGCGAGCACGGTGACGCTGAGTCGCCTCTACGATACCGATGTCGACGATCTCTGGGATGCCGTGACGAGCGCCGAGCGTATTCCGCGCTGGTTCCTCCCTGTCGAGGGCGAGCTGAAGCTGGGCGGCAGGTACCAGCTCAAAGGTAATGCCGGCGGAACGATCACCGCCTGCACGCCGCCAAAGCATTTTGCCGCGACCTGGGAATTCGGCGGCGGCGTAAGCTGGATCGATGTGAGTGTGGCTGCCGTGGGCGCGCAGGCCAGATTGACCCTTGAGCACACGGCGATCATCGAGGACCATTGGAAGCAGTTCGGCCCCGGCGCAGTCGGCATCGGCTGGGACCTCGCGCTTGCCGGGCTCGAGCTACATCTGGCGTCGCGGGCGGCGGTCGATCAGGCGGAGGCCATGGCCTGGATGGGCTCGGCGAACGGCAAGGACTTCATGGGTGAGAGCGGCGAGCGCTGGCGTGCGGCGCATGTGGCCAGCGGAGAAGATCCGGCTTCGGCCAAGGAGCGCTCGGACCGCACGATCGCATTCTTCCGCGGCGAACCGCCGCCAGACATCGCGCATCCGGGTACGGGGAGCTGATGCATCATTTCGATGTTCTTGGCGATCCGGTTCGCCGGCGCATTGTCGAATTGCTCGCTCGAGGCGAGATCGCCTCCGGCGATGTCGTGAACGCGATCGGCGCCGAGTTCGGCATCACGCAGGCTGCGGTATCGCAGCATCTGAAAGTCTTGCGCGAGGCCGGATTTGCAAAAGTCCGGCCCGACGCGCAGCGGCGGCTATATTCGATCGATCCTGCGGGATTCCTGGTCGTCAACGAATGGGTGGCCCGGTTCCGCGATTTTTGGGAGCCGAAGCTGGATGCACTGGCAACGGAAATCGCCCGAGGCAAGCGCCAGCGGCGGAAGGCACCTATGGCACGGCACGGAGGAAAGCGCGCCTGAGTTGCAGGGAACGAGAACCTCCCTCGCTGCGTTCGAACCGTTCAGCGAGACAGCAGCAACGAGGTTCCGACGCCCTGGGAATTCCATTGTGGCCGGGGCCGCTGCATTCACCAAGTATCAATTTTCTGCGCTTAGCCTTTTAGCCCTGCTCCTGAAGCCGGGGTGGATTCATGAGTGAAGCACCAGAACAGGATGGCAAGCGCGTCGTATTCGAGCGGCCTCTCGAGGCGCGCTTGATGGCGATCGACGGAACGTGGCAACGCGCGTGCAAGATCCACGATGTATCCGAGACGAGCGCAAAGTTGGTAGTCGATGGTTCGATCACGGATATTCAAAAGGAGTTCTTCCTCGTGCTCTCGGAGACCGGCCTTGCCTACCGGCATTGCGAACTCTCCTGGGTGAACGGTGAATTCGTGGGGGTCCAATTCTTCAATCGCGGACGGGCAGGCAAGCGGGCTCGCCGCGGTGAAACCCTGGTGAAGTAGCGCTGGTGGTTACGCCGCGATGGCGCTGGCGCGATTCTTTATTCTCCGCGAGGGAACAACACACGGTAAGTCGGCAGGCCTCGCTTCGGCGGGGCCTTTTCGCGACGCCTAGCCGAGATACGTGCGCAAGCCTCCCGCAGCATCCATCGCCGCGCACCAGCCAAACACGATGGCCGGGCCGATCATCGTGCCGGGTCCCGGATAGGTGCCGCGGAAGATCGAGGAGGCGTCGGTGCCGACGGCATACAGGCCCGGGATGACTGTCCCGTCGCGGGCCAGCACGCGCGCCGCGGCATCCGTGCGCAAGCCGGCGCTGCTGGCGAGATCGGATGGCCAGACCGCCACGGCGTAGTATGGGCCGGGGCCGACGGAGCGCAGGCAGGGGTTGGGCTTCGTGTCGGGGTCGCCGTTGAAGCGGTTGAGTTCGCTGGAGCCGCGGCCAAAGTCTTCGTCCACGCCGGTCTCGGCGTAGCGGTTGTAGCGCGCGATTGTCTGGGGGAGCTCGTCGCCATCGACGCCGATCTTTTTTGCGAGCGCCTCGATCGTCTCGCCTTCGATGAGATATTTGGCCTGAAGGAACCGCTCCAGATTCCTGGTGCCGGGATGAACCAGCCCGATGCCAAAATCCCTGATGAAGCTGCGATCGCAGACCAGATGCGCCGGCGCCGTTGACGCGGCCAAGGCGTTCGAGCGCAGCATCGCGGCGACGAAGTCATGGTAGGAATCGGCTTCGTTGACGAAGCGGCGGCCCGACTTGTTGACCGCAAGCAGTCCCGGCTTGGCGCGGTCGAGCATGATGTGGGGGAAGACCGCGACATGGCCGTCGTCCTGCGTCATGACCGAGACGGGCATCCAGAGGCCCGGGCTTTCGAGATCGCGCGTGATGACGGCATCGGCACGTTCGCCTGCCAAAATGCCGTCGCCGCTGTTGGACGGCGGTGCGAGCGAATAGCGGCGCGCGGCATCCGGAAACAGTCTTTCGCGAAGCTCGCTGCTCCAGCCGATGCCACCCGTGGCCAGCACGACGCCCTTGCGGGTGCGGACCGCCAGCTCTCCGGCCGAAGTCTTGAGAACGGCGCCGATGACCGCATCGCCCTCGCGGACGAGCTCGCGGAGCGCTGTCTCGAACCGCAGGTCGACGCCGGCGCCGATGATATCGGCAAACAGCCGTGCGACGAGTGCGTTGCCCATCAGCAGACGCGTCCCGCGCCGGTAGCTGGTGCGATCCAGCGCATGCCGGGCGAGAAGGCCGAGGACATGCGTGAAGTTCGTCCAGGTGCGGAACGGAGCGAGCAGCGCCGGGATGTCGGTCTTTCCGACCATCATGCCACCGAGAACCATGAACTCCCGGCGCGGCGGCCGGATGCGACCGAAGTCTGCGCCGAGCTTGCGGCCGTCATAGGGCTTGGCGCCGAGGGCGCGGCCACCGATCGAGGCGCCCGGCAGGTTCTTGTAATCGGGATGCACAGGCGGCGCGGCGAACTGCACGCTCGTCTTCTGCTCGAGATAATCGAGCACGATCGGACCGGCTTTGAGGAACGTCTCCAGGCGCTCGTCGGTCGCGTGCGCGCCGAGGATCGCGGCGAGATAGGTTTTGGCCGTTTCGAGCGTGTCAGGCGTGCCCGCACGCTGGCTCTGCCGGCTGCCGGGGATCCAGACGGTCCCGGCTGACGTCGCGGTGGTGCCGCCGACCACATCGGACTTTTCGCAGAGGGTGACCTGCAAGCCTTCGAGGGCGCCGACCAGCGCGGCGGTCATGCCGGCCGCGCCGGCACCGATCACCAGGAGATCGGTCTCGATATCGAAGGCGCGATCGACGTCCGGCATCGGCGAGCCCCCTTACGCCGACCTGCGCGCCCTCGCGACGACGGCTTTCGCCGCCTCCAGCGCGCGGCGCGCCCGGGTCTGTGCGTCAACGGTTTTTGCCAGTTGAACGGTCGGGACCTCGATGCTGATCGTTAGGTCATCAGGCAATGCACGCGCCAGGCCAATGAGGTCGATACCGCCCTCGCCCGGAAGCATCCGTTCCTCGCGTGCGGCATGGATGAGCGCCTCCGTCGTCGCCGGGCGCTCGGCCGGGCCGTCGCAGATCTGCCAGTAGTGCAGGCGTTTTGCCGGGATGGTGCCGATATCCGCAAGCGAGCTTCGCGACCGGTCGAAATGCAGCGCGTCGACCAAAATGCCGGCGCAGGGATGATCGACCTCGTCGACGATGCGCATGGCGGTCCTCAGGTCGGGAACGCTGGTCCAGGGCATGAATTCGAGATCGGATGTCAGGCCATATCTCGCCGCGGCCTCGCAAAACTGCCGGTAGCGATCGGAGAACCGCGCCAGATCGGGATCGTAGGCCGCAACGAGAATGTGCTTGGCGCCGAGCCGCGCGCCTGCTTCGAAGAACGGGGTGAATGCGGCGACGTCCGTGTCCGGCCTGAAGGCAACGACTTCGAGATCGGCAACCGTCACGCCCGTGGCCTGCATCCGCCCCAGCGTCTCCCGGAGCAGCGGTTCGTCGTCCATCAGGCGATAGGCAATGCCATCAGGCGTTGCCGGCAGCAGCCTGAGGCCGACCTTGCCGTAGCCGACGCGGGCCGCGACCTCGATCATCGCGGGCGGTGCGAGATCGAGCACGGTCAATGCGGCCAGCGAAAAACCAGACATCACTCGAAATCCGCAATGCGCGCGTCGAGCGCGAACATCGCCTGATAGATCTCCGGCTCGCTCGCCAGCGCCAGGACGTCAGGCGCGATTTCGTCGGCCTTGCGCAAGGCCGATCGCAGCGCGGCGACATCGAGCGCCTCGATCAACAGGAGGCCTGCGAAAAACCCCTCGTTCCTCCGCATGCCCTTTTCCGCCGTCCGCACCGACGTGCGCGCCTCGTCGGTTACGCCGATCTGCACGGCGGCGATGCCGTCGCATGCCACCAGCGCATTCGCCAACTGCCCGCGATCATCGGGAAGCTTTTCAATCCGCAGCGCCGCGATCGTGGCGCCCTCGCCGCGCCCGGCGCGCGCGGCCATGACGCCACCGCCGCGGATGAAATTGCCGAGCTTCGGCATGATGCGCTGCGACCACGGCGTCGGTGCGTTGAGGCGCGCCAGATAGGCCTCGCCGTCGAGCACTTCGGGCGCCTCCAACTCGTAGAGGATGAAGAAGCGGTTGACGTCGTCCCGCGCGGCGCGGAACACGCGCGACGCCAGGAACCCCTTGGTCGTGACGCGCTCGGTCGTGTGCTCGCGCGTCAGCCAGTGCCGATAGTCGGTCAGGTCGGACGTTTCGACGTCGCTCCAGATGGCGAGAAATCCCGCTCCGCGCATCCCACCCTCCTGCTTACGCTTTTCCCACCGGGATCCCGTGCAGCGCCGCCGGGATCGTTGCAGGCAATTGTCCGAGCTTCTGCACGACCGCCAACATCGCGGCGAGATAGCCGTACGGGCCCATGCCGCAAATGACGGAGGTGCAGGCACTCGAGGTGATGGAGTGGCGGTGCAGCTCGTCGCGCGCGTGGATATTCGAGATGTGGACCTCGATCTTGATACCGTCAAAGATCTTCAGCGCGTCGATCAGGGCGATCGAGGTGAAGGAATAGGCCGCGGGGTTCATGATGATCGCATCCGCCTTGCCGTGAGCGGACTGGATCAGGCTGACGAGCTCGCCTTCCATGTTGGACTGATGGAAGGTAACAGATATGCCGAGCTGGTTGGCCAGCGCCTGGCAACTGTCCTCGATCTGCTTCAGCGTCGTCGTGCCGTAGATGTGCGGCTCGCGGATGCCGAGGAAATTGAGATTGGGTCCATTGAGGATCATGATCCTTGCGGCCATTTCGCCCTTCCCTTCCGTTCTTCCTGACGCGACGCGGGGCAATCAGCCGCCGAACCATTTGGCCGGGACCGTCACCAGTCCCGGGAACAGTACCATGGCAAACAGCACAATCAGTTGCGCGATCATGAACGGCCAGACGCCCTTGATGATGTCCTCCATGCTGATCCTGGAGACGCCGCAGACGACGTTGAGCACGATGCCGACCGGCGGCGTGATCAGGCCGATGGCGTTATTGATGATGAAGAGGACGCCGAAATAGACGGGATCGATGCCGGCCGCCTTGATGATCGGCATCAGGATCGGCGTGAGAATGAGGATCGTCGGCGTCATGTCGAGCGCGGTGCCCACGATCACCACGACGACCATGATCGCCAGCATCAGGAGCGTCTGGTTGCCCATGAAGGGTTTTAGCAGGGTGACGACCTGGGCCGAGATTTCGGAGACCGTGATCAGCCAGGACGACACCAGCGCCGCGGCCACCAGGAACATGACCACGCTCGTCGTCACGGCGGAGGAGACGAAGACGTCGTAGAGCTGAGACGGCTTCAATTCCCGGTAGATGCAGGTCGCAACGAACAGCGAGTAGACGGCGACGACGACGGCGGCCTCGGTCGGGGTAAAGATGCCGAAGCGAAGGCCGACGATGATGATGACGGGCAGCATCAAGGCCCAGAAGCCATCGACCACGGCCGTCAGGACCTCCTTCATCGACGCCCGCGGTGGCGGCGTCAGGTTCTCCAGCCGCACCACCCACCACCACGCGATGCAGAGGCCGGCGCCCAGCAGCAGCCCCGGCACGATGCCCGCCAGAAACAGTTTTGAGATCGACACGCCGGCGGCGACGCCGAAGATCACGAACCCGATGCTGGGCGGAATGACGGGCGCGATGATGCCGCCGGCCGCAACCAGCCCGGCCGCATATTTCTTCTTGTGGCCGGCCGCCACCATCATCGGCACCAGCAGGGCTGCGAGTGCGGCGGCATCCGCGGCAGCAGAGCCCGAGAGCGATGCCAGGATGCAGGAGGCCAGGATCGTGACATAGCCAAGCCCGCCGCGGAAATGCCCGACCGCGACGAGGGCGACGTTGACGATGCGCTTGGCAAGCCCACCCTTGTTCATGATCTCGCCGGCGAGCATGAAGAAGGGAATGGCCATCAGCGGAAAGGAGTCCGCCCCGTTGATCACGTTCTGCGCCACGATCTGGGAATCGAACATGTCGATCGTGCTCATCAGCGCGACGCCGCAGACGATCAGCGCGAAGGCGATCGGCATGCCCAGCGCCATGGCGCCGAGCAGCGAGAAGGTGAAGACGGCGATCGTCATGGCGTGACCTTGATGGCGCGGAGGGAGGACATGAGCGCTGTTGTGGCAGAGGACATCAGACCTCCTCCGATTCCCGGACCGCCACCAGATCGTCTTCGCTCGCCTGCCCGCTGATCACCCGGTACAGGTCGTAGAGCAGGATGACCCCGGCGGAGACGCCGAAGATCACGCCGACAGCGTAGAAGATGGCCATCGAAAGACCGGTGGCCGGCGCCCGATCCCCCAGGTTGATGATGGTCTGGCGCCAGCTTCCCGAGAGCAGCAGCCAGTCGGCGAACAGCATCAGGCAGTAGTTGATGATGAAGCAGATTCGCTTGCCGGTGGCCGGAAGCATGCGGACCAGGGTATCGACGCCGAGATGGGCGTGCCCGCGCAACGCGACGATGGCGCCGAGGAAGGTCAGCCAGACCAGCAGCCAGCGCGACAGCTCCTCCGAGATCGCGATGCCGGAGTTGAAGCCGTAACGCAAGACCACGTTGCCGAAGACTAGCACCACCATGACCAGGAGACAGGCGGCAATGACGGCCTTGAGAAGCGAGCAATAGAGATCGAGAAATCGCGCCATGTGAGCGAGCCGTCCAGGCAAATGAAGGGCGAGAGCCGGCCCATGGCCCCCGATGGGCCGGCTCCGCCGTCTGCGTCACGACGAAGGTCTGCTACTTCACATCCTTGCGGATGCGCTCGATCTCTTCGTTGAAGAGTTTTACCGTCTCCGGACGCAGATTGGCCGAAATCTTGTCGACGACGGGCTGGGCCGCCTTGCGCAAACGGTCGGTCTCTTCAGGCGCAATCGTGTTGAACTGCATGCCCTTGGCCTGCAATTCGGCAAGCGCCTTCTCGGTCTGGACGCGCGTCTGGTCTTTCTGGTAGCCGCGGCTCTCCTCATAGGCCTCGCGCATCAGCTTCTGCTCGGTCGGCGACAGCTTGTCCCAGAACGCCTTGCTCACCAGGATGATGTTGAGCGTGAAGGTGTGGTTGGTGGCCGAGACGTATTTCTGCACCTCGTAGAATTTGTTGGAGAGGATCACCGTGTAGGGATTCTCCTGCCCGTCCACGGTGCGCGTCTCCAGCGCCGAATACAGTTCGCCGAACGCCATCGGGACCGGATTGGCTTTGAACGCGCCGAAGGTCTCGAGATAGACGGGGTTCGGAATCACGCGCAGCTTGAGGCCGCTGAAATCCTCGAGCTTCGTGATCGGGCGTGTGCTGTTGGTGACGTTGCGGAAGCCCAGGCCCCAATAGCCGAGCGCGACCAGCCCCTTCGACGGCAGCGTGTCGATCATCGCCTTGCCGTAGGCGCCGGTGCCGAGCGCATCGGCCTGCTCGACCGTGTTGAAGAGGAACGGGAAGTCGATCAGCCCGAATTCGGGAACGACGGTCGCCAGCGACGTCGTCGAGGCCGACAGCATTTCCTGGGTGCCGCCGCGCAGCGCGGACTGCTGCTGCAGCTCGTTGCCGAGCTGGGAGGCCGGAAACTCGCGGACCTTCATCTTGCCGTCGCTCTTCGCCAGCAGGATCTCGGCGAATTTTTTCACGCCCATGCTTACGGGGTGATCGGTGTTGTTCAGGTGGCCCCACCTGATCGTCCGCTCCTGAACATCGTCAGCGGCCGATGCGCCGACCGTCAGCGCCACGAAGATCGCCGTCGCAGACAGCGCCCGTACCAACAAGCTCATTTGTTACCTCCCTGTTCGATCGGGCACGAACGGCGGCTTAAGCCATTATTTTCAGCACCCTCAGCTTAACCAAAAATCATACATATATTTCCAAGTCAAATGAGGATTACAATTTCATATGATATTTTCGCATACATAGGACGAACGTCTCTGCTATATTGCTGGCATCATTGATGGTTCGGCCGCCCATGGCGCCGGGCCGACCAAGGGATCGAAAAGGCATGACGTCACTGGAGGGACGGCCCCTGTCGGCGGGCGACAGCGGCTATCAGCGCATCAGGTCCGACATCATCTTTGGCGTGCTGACGCCGTCGGTGCGCCTCAAGCTCGATGCGATGAAGGAGGATTACGGCGTCAGCATCTCGACGCTGCGCGAGATCCTCAACCGGCTCGCGTCGGAAGGATTTGTGGTGGCCGAAGGCCAGCGCGGTTTTGAGGTGGCGCCGGTCTCGATCCAGAACCTGCGCGAGCTCGCGGACTTGCGCATCCTGCTCGAACACCACGCGATGACCGAGTCGTTCCGTGCCGGCGATGTCGAGTGGGAGGGCCGCGTGGTGTCGGCGCATCACAAGCTGGCGGCGACCGAACGCACCATCCGCACGGAAGGCGACGACCCCGAATTGCGCAAGCGCTATGACGGCGAGTTCCACCAGGCGCTGATCTCGAGCTGCGGCTCGCGCGAGTTGATGCACGCCCACGCCGTCGTGTTCGACAAATATTTCCGCTATGCGCTGCGCTATCGCGGCTCGGAGACGGTCAACCAGCACAAGGCGCTGCTGGACTGCGCGCTGACGCGCGACATCACGCGCGCGAGAGCCGTGCTCACCGAGCACATCAATGGCTGCGTCGCCTACGCCCTCTCCTCCTGGAATGACGGCTGATCGCTTGCGCGGCTGGAATCGGATTTTGGGATGACGCCGAACACGATCCCCCCGCACAAGGTCGAGACCGCGGTTGCGTCTGCCGACATTCTCGGCGAGACGCCGCTGTGGTGCGACCGCTCCCGAAAGCTGTGGTGGGTCGACATCGACGGGCACCTGCATCAATCCCTTGACCCCGCGACGGGCGCGCACGAGGTCCGCTCCTATGACTGCCATTTCCTCGGCAGCCAGGCTCTGACTGCGGACGGCTCCCACCTGCTCGCGCGCGATCTGACCATCCATCGTCGCGCGCCCGATGGCGACCTCCTGGGGCAGCTCTGTGAGGTCGAAGCCGGCCTCGACAACCGCCTCAACGACGGGCGTGTGGACGCGCGCGGCCGCCTGTGGATCGGCACCATGGACAACCAGCTCCATCGTCCGAACGGATCGCTGTATCGCGTGGACGGAGACGGAGGGGTGACGCGCCTGTTCGACGACGTCATCGTCAGCAACGGCATCGCGTTCTCACCCGACAACCGCACGCTCTATTTCACGGATACGCGGCGTTATTGCACCTGGCGGTTCGACTTCGATCTCGATGACGGCACGATTTCCAACAGGCAGCTGTTTGCGGATTACCGGGCCGCGCAGCAACGACCGGACGGCGCCTGCGTCGATAATCAAGGCGGCCTCTGGACGGCGTTCTTCTCGCATGGCCGCGTGGTGCGCTATCGGCCGGATGGCGAGATCGACACGATTATCTCGTTGCCGGTGACCAATCCGACCTGCGTCTGCTTCGGCGGCGACGATCTGAAGACGATGTTCGTGACGACGGCGCGAAAGTTCCTGGCGCGCGAGCAACTGGATTTGGAACCGCAGGCAGGTCATCTCCTCGCCATTCACGGCATCGCGCAGGGGCTTCCCGAACATCGCTTCGGCCATATAGTCTGAGACCGGTATCGTATGCCGGCACCACGAAAGTGGGAGATCGAGATGGACGACCGAACCCTGCGGCTGGCGCTGGAGCGCCATTGGAGCGCCTCGGATGCAAGCGATTTCGAGAGCGAGCACGAGATCTACCACGACGATGCCGTGCTGGAATATCCGCAATCCGGCGAGCGGATACGCGGCCGGCGAAACATTCAGGCGAGCCGCTTCCTGCAGCCGAACAAGAAGCGCTTTGCGGTCCGACGCATGATCGGCAGCGGCAATCTCTGGATCACGGAATTCGTGCTGGCCTATGACGGCATCCCCTCCTACGCGGTCAGCATCATGGAATTTCGCGACGGACGCGTGGCGCACGAAACCCAATACTTTGCCGATCCGTTCGAGCCCGGGCCCTCTCGCGCGCATCTTGTCGAGCACATGGGCTAGAAACGATTCCGCGACAGCGTGATGCGGGCCGGCGATGATGCCGATCCGCCGGGACGGTTTTCGCTCGGACTCCAACAGACCCGATTACCGTTGTTGGCTGCCCATCGCGCGGCGTTGTCCAGCTTTGCGAGGCGATCTGTGACGTCGGCGCAACAGCCTGACCGGCCGCAATGCTCTATAAGAACGCAGGGACAATTGATTTTGACGGAGACATTCGATGAAGCGGTTCGTCGCTGCTCTTGGCATTGCAGTTATCTTCGGCACCTCGGCGATGGCCGCCGACATGGCGCCCCGCACTTACGCCAAGGCACCACCGGTTGCAGCGCCGGTCAATAACTGGGCCGGCTTTTACCTGGGTGCGAATGGCGGTTACGCGTGGAGCGTGGACGACAGCCTGCTCTCCTACAACAATGTCGGCGTGTTCAACGGTGTGGCGCCAAAGGGCGGCTTCGGCGGCGGGCAGCTTGGCTACAACTGGCAGTTCAACAGCGTCGTCGTCGGCCTGGAGACGGATATCGAGGGCAGCAACATCACCGACAGCGGCATCTCAACCGGGGGACGTTCGCAGTTCTACAAGTTGAACTGGTTCGGAACCGTGCGGGGGCGGCTCGGCTTCGCCGTGCAAGACGCACTGTTCTACGCGACCGGCGGTTTCGCCTATGGCGGCCTGAACAAGTACACAACCGGCGGCGTTCCCACCGATTTCACCTACAACAGCACCGCGACCGGCTACGTTGCGGGCGCGGGCCTCGAGTACAAGTTCACGCCGTCCTGGTCGGTGAAGGCCGAGTACCAATACATCAACCTGCGCCGGAACGATTTGTACGATCCCACGGGCGTCAATTTCGCGACCACGCGGAATCTCAACACCGCAGACGACGCCTTCCATACCGTCCGCGTGGGCGTGAACTATTTCTTCGGCGGTCCCGTCGTCGCCAAGTACTGAACCCGATCGATTGCGTGAAGCCCTGGCGGCGTCCGCGGGGTTTGCCGGGACGTCGCGCGGGCGACCTTCGATGTGTCGCCCGCGCTCAAGCATGTTCCGGAAAAGTGCGCAGCGACTTTCCCGCGCGACAAACGCGGCACGCGTTTGCGCGGAGATCTTGCTCAGACAAGGAGCCAAAGCGCGATGACGGTTCGACCTGAACTCATCGCGCTCTAACATCCCAGCCGGTCGGCGATCCCGCCAAAATCCTTCGCGACGATGTCCCAATTGCCGGTGGCGTCAAAGTCCACCTTCTGCAGCGGGCCGTATTCGGTCGGGCGCGCGACGAAGGCGGTCTTGAGGCCGTTCTTCTGGGCGGCAGCGAGATCGCCGTTGTGGGCGGCGACCATCATGACTTCCTCGGGCTTCAAGCCCAGGAGACGCGCGGCGCCGAGATAGGTTTCGGCATCGGGCTTATAGTGCTCGAACAGCTCCGCCGACATCACGAGGTCCCAGGGCAACCCTGCGAACTTCGCCATGTTGGTGAGCAGCGCGACATTGCCGTTCGAAAGCGGCGAGCCCGGTCTTGTTCGCGCGCGGCCGCGAAGTTGCGGCGCATGCATTATTCCAGAATGATCACGGTCGGCTTGCCGGGATTGCGCCTCGGCACGGGCGGCTCCGACGAGTTGATGAACAGTTCAAATGCGCTCAGAACCGTATCGAGGATCAGTGCGGGCAAATACAGCATGGCCATCTTGCACCTCAGATCTTCCATTGTGGGCGCGGCCGCTGACACAACGTCCGACATCACGCATGCGCCATCCGGCGTTCTGCGAATGCGGAGGCGACGAGAGCAAATTGAGCCCCGGAAGTGTGGCCGGGCATATGGGACCAAGGTAGGAGGCGACCGTGTTGGTCGCGAGGTCGGCGCCCGAGCGTTATTGGACTGCTTCCGACGCGAGCAATTTCGAGATGGAGTATGAGATCTACCGCCACGAAACCCAATATTTCGCCGATCCTTTCGAGCCTGCCTTTTCGCGCAGACACTTCGTCCAGCGCATGGGTTAGATGCGCAAGGGCGATTGTGCGTCGCACGTCTCTCGCATAGGTTGTTGCATCTTTGCGCGCTGACGAGGTCTTCGATGCAAGCCCGCCAAGTCTTTACCGCCTATGATCGCGACCTGGCGTCCAAGGACCTGGCGCCCAACGACTTGGCGCCGAAGCAGAGCTGGACGTTCTGCCCGGCATGCGGATCAGCCCTGCTTGCACCGGGCCGGGAGGCCGAGAGGAAATGCTCCAGGATCAACTGCGACTTCGTGCTTTATCGAAACCCGGTTCCGATCGTCGCGGTCCTCATCGTCGACGGCGACAGGTTTCTTCTGTGCCGGCGGAAGCCTGATACCTTCGAGGGCGGCAAATGGTGCCTGCCCTGCGGCTACATGGATTATCACGAAGACTTCCTGACCGCAGGCCGACGCGAGGTGAAGGAGGAGACCGGGCTCGACGTCGAGATCACCGGACTGCTCAGTGTCGCATCCAACTTCCTGCGCCCGGACATTCATACGCTTGCAATTGCGTTACTCGCCGAGATCCGCGGCGGCGTGATGCGCGCCGGCGATGACGTCGACCGCTTGGGGTGGTTTTCGCTCGGAGGAGAACTGCCGGCATTTGCATTTCCGGCCGATCGACACATGGTCGAGCGCTACTTTGCGACGGGCTCCTCGGGCGCGCCGGTCGATCTGGCTTACGCGGGAGCGCGGCTCCATAGGGAGTGACTGTCAGTCCTAAGAGCAGCCCGGATGGGTTGAGCTCTTCGCAAGACCCATCCTTCGGTCTAGCACCCCAGCTTGTCGGCAATGCCGCCAAAATCCTTGGCGACGATGTCCCAATTGCCGGTGGCTTCAAAGTCCACCTTTTGCAACGGGCCGTATTCGGTCGGGCGCGCGACGAAGGCGGTTTTGAGGCCGTTCTTCTGGGCGGCAGCGAGATCGCCGTTGTGGGCGGCGACCATCATGACCTCCTCGGGCTTCAAGCCGAGGAGACGCGCGGCGCCGAGATAGGTTTCGGGGTCGGGCTTATAGTGCTCGAACAGCTCCGCCGACATCACGAGGTCCCAGGGCAACCCTGCGAACTTCGCCATGTTGGTGAGCAGGGCGACATTGCCGTTCGAGAGCGGCGAGATCACGAATTTCGTCTTCAGCCGCGTCAGGCCGGCGACGCTGTCCGGCCAGGGATTGAGGCGATGCCAGCCCTTGGTAAGATGGTCGAGGTCGACCTCGGTGAGGCCCTTGATTGCAAACTTTTCGACGAGCTTGTCCAGCGAGCGACGGTGCAGAACGTCGAGGATGACATAGCCGCGCTCGGGATGCTGGCGCACGTCGTCCATGGACGCCATGTACATGCCGCGCCAGCCGTCAACGAGCGCGGTCCAGTCGGCGGTGATGCCGCGCTGTCTGCTCCACCACATGAAGTCGGTGATCAGACTGGTGCGCCAGTCGACGACGGTGCCGAACACGTCGAAGACGAGGGCTTTGACGGAGGACAGGTCGGACATGGGAGCTTCCTCTGATTGTTCTTGTTGTCATTCCGGGGCGATGCGAAGCATCGAGCCCGGAATCCATTTCACCATCGGACTCTGCCGCCCGATGGATTCCGGGTTCTCTGGGCCGCGCTTCGCGCGGTCCCGTCGCCCCGGAATGACAGATCAATCGAGATGGAACTTCGCGAGTTCGCGGTGCTCGGCCTTGATGTAGCGCACGGTGCCGGTGACAGAACGCATCACGACCGTCTCGGTCTCGATCACGCCGTCCTTGCGGAACTTGACGCCCGAGAGCAGCGAGCCGGTGGTGACGCCGGTCGCCGCGAACAGGCAGTCGCCGCGGGCCATGTCTTCGATCCCGTAGATCATCTTGGGATCGTTGACGCCCATCTTGGCGGCGCGCTCGACCTTCTCGCCGGAATCAAGGATCAGCCGGCACTGCATCTGGCCGCCGATGCAACGCAGCGCGACCGCAGCCAGCACGCCCTCGGGCGCGCCGCCGGTGCCGAGATACATGTCGACGCCGGTGTTGTCGGGGTCGGCGCAGTGGATCACGCCGGCGACGTCGCCGTCGGTGATGAGGCGCACCGCTGCACCCGTCGAGCGCACACTCTCGATGATGCTGGCATGGCGCGGACGGTCGAGCACCAGCACGGTGATCCCGTCAGGGGCGACGCCCTTGGCCTTCGCGAGGCGGCGGACGTTGTCGGCCGGCGAAGCGTCGAGCTCGACCACGCCCTTGGCGTAGCCGGGGCCGATCGCGAGCTTCTGCATGTAGACGTCGGGCGCGTGCAGCAGCGTGCCGCCATCGGCCATCGCCATGGTGGCGATCGAGCCCGGCATGTTCTTGGCGCAGAGCGTGGTGCCTTCGAGCGGGTCGACCGCGATGTCGACCTGCGGACCTGCGTTCATGCCGACCTTCTCGCCGATGAACAGCATGGGCGCCTCGTCGCGCTCGCCCTCGCCGATCACGATGGTGCCTTCGATCGGGAGCTTGTTGAGCTCGCGGCGCATCGCGTCCACGGCGGCCTGGTCTGCCGCCTTCTCGTTGCCGTGCCCGCGCAGCCGCGCCGACGATACCGCCGCACGTTCCGTCACGCGCACGATCTCCAGCGTCAGAATGCGCTCGAGCAAGGCCTGCGGCGGGACTGAAATATGGGTCGACATGTCACACTCCTTCAAAACAAGTCAGCGCTTTAATTCGCGTTGCGCGCAATCGGTTCAATCGCGCTAGTTCTTCTCGATTCGTATCACCTGCGGCCGTCCGCTGATCACCTTGTCCTTCTGCACGGCGGCCAGCGCGCGGCGCACGGCGTCCTCATGGGTCGCATAGGTAATCAGAATGACGGGCACGGGAGAAGCTTTGCCGTTGGCGGGCGCAGCACCATTATTGGGATGGCGCTGAACGATGGATTCGATCGAAATCTTCTGCTCGGCGAGCCGGGTCGCGATCGCGGCCGCCGTACCCGGGAAATCGCGCGCCAAAAGGCGGATATAGTAGCCGCCCTCATGCCGTTCCATCGGCGCCTTCTTGGTGTCGCGGAGCTGTGCGACGGGGCGCCCGAACGGCTTTGCGCGGATGCCGCGCGCGACGTCGGCGATATCGGCCACCACGGCTGACGCAGTCGCCGCCCCGCCGGCACCGGGGCCGACCAGCGTGATCGGCGGAATGCCCTCGCCGTCGATCGTGACCGCGTTGGTGACACCCATCACCTGCGCGATCGAGGAGGATTTTGGAACCATGGTCGGATGCACGCGCTGCTCGATACCCTTGGCGGTGCGCACGGCAACGCCGAGCAGCTTGAGGCGGTAACCGAGATCGTCGGCCGCGCGCAAATCTTCCGGCGCGATGGAGGAGATACCTTCGACATACACGGCGCTTTGGGCAACTTTCGTGCCGAAGGCGAGGCTCGCCAGGATCGCGAGCTTCTGCGCGGTGTCATGGCCGTCGACGTCGAAGGACGGATTGGCCTCGGCATAGCCGAGCCGCTGCGCGTCCTTCAGGCATTCGGCGAACGACAGGCCCTCCTGCTCCATCCGGGTCAGGATGTAATTGCAGGTGCCGTTGAGGATGCCGTAGACGCGGTTGATGCCGGTGGCAGCCAGGCCCTCGCGCAACGTCTTGATGACGGGGATCGCGGCGCCGACCGCTGCCTCGAAGTTCAGCGCGCCGCCATGGTTTTCGGCAGCCTTGGCGAGCTTCAGCCCGTGCCTGGCGAGCAGCGCCTTGTTGGCAGTGACGACCGACTTGCCGGCCTTCAGCGCCGCTTCGACGGCGGACAATGCGGGATCGCCGGAGCCGCCCATCAGCTCGACGAAGCAATCGATGCCGGGATGGGTGGCGAGCGTCAACGGATCCTTGACCCATTCGACGCCGCGCAGATCGACGCCGCGCTTCTTGGCCTTGGAGCGTGCGGTGACGGCGACGACGCGGATGCCGCGGCCGCTGCGGCCCGAGAGCACGCGGGCCTGGGATTCAATGAGACGGATAACTTCGGCGCCAACGGTGCCGAGCCCCGCGATACCCACTTTCAGGGGTGCGACCATACTTTAAGAAAACCTGCCGGAAGGAACTAACGCCGATTGGCGAGCGGAACGACGTTGTGCAACGTTTCGATGCCGCTTTCAAGGAAGCGGCGCACGCCGCGTGCGGCCTGCCGGATACGCTGCTCGTTTTCCACCATGGCGATGCGGACAAATCCTTCACCATGCTCGCCGAAGCCGACGCCGGGCGACACCGCGACGCCGGACTTCTCCACCATCAGGGTCGCGAACTGCATGCTGCCGACGCTGCGGAACGCATCCGGCAGCGGCACCCAGGCGAACATCGAGGCCTCCGGCGGCGGGATCTCCCAGCCGGCGCGGCCGAACGACTCCACCAGCGCATCGCGACGCTTGCGATAGGTGTCGCGCATCTCCTTGATGCAGTCGTCGGGGCCGTTCAGCGCGGCCGTGGCCGCGACCTGGATCGGCGTGAACGCGCCGTAGTCGAGGTAAGATTTGACGCGCGCGAGCGCCGCGATCACGCGCTCGTTGCCGACCGCAAAGCCCATGCGCCAACCGGCCATCGAATAGGTCTTCGACATCGAGGTGAACTCGACGGCGACGTCGATCGCGCCGGGCACCTGCAGCACCGAGGGCGGCGGGTTGTTCTCGTCGAAATAAACTTCCGCATAGGCGAGATCGGACAGGATCAGGATCTCGTGCTTCTTCGCGAAGGCCACGAGGTCCTTGTAGAAGTCGAGGCTCGCGACATAGGCGGTCGGATTCGAGGGATAGCAGACAACGAGCGCCAACGGCTTCGGGATCGAATGCACGATCGCGCGTTCCACGGCCTCGAAGAATTGCGGCGTCGGTTCCGACGGCACCGAGCGGATCACGCCGCCTGCCATCAAAAAGCCGAAGGCGTGAATCGGATAGCTCGGGTTCGGGCACAGGATGACGTCGCCCGGCGCGGTGATCGCCTGGGCCACGTTGGCAAAGCCTTCCTTGGAACCGAGCGTCGCGACGATCTGGGTGTCAGGGTTGAGCTTCACCCCGAAGCGGCGGCCGTAATAGGCGGCCTGGGCCTTGCGCAGACCGTTGATGCCGCGGGAAGCCGAGTAGCGGTCGGTGCGCGGCTTGCCCAGCGTCTCCTTCAGCTTCTCCAGCACATGCGCCGGGGCCGGCAGGTCCGGGTTGCCCATACCGAGGTCGATGATGTCGGCGCCGGCATTCCGCGCGGCCGCCTTGGCCCGGTTGACCTGTTCGAAAACGTAAGGCGGCAGACGGCGGATGCGGTAAAATTCTTCCATGGGTCCAGACTTCGGTTCGTGAGCTCCGAGCAACCGGCTGGGGCAGAATCGCAAAGGCCATTCCCGGCCTTTCAAAGGACTTCCGTCGCCACCAGAAATTCACTCCAAATCAACGACTTAGAGCAATTTCGGGAGAGATCGGATCAGATCCCCTGCCCTGACTTTCAGTTGAATTGGTGTGTTGTAGCACGGTCGCGCGGGCACGCCAGCGATTACCTTGGCGGAGGTTATCCGGCGCTCTCTATTTGGCGTCCTTGGCAGCCGTTGCCTGGCGGTCGCGGGCGGCCATCAGCTCGGCTTCGATCTTGGCGCGCTGCTCGGGCGAAATCGCGCCGGCCTCGTCACGGGCGGGCGGCAGGTCATGAACCGGGAGATAGGTGCCGGCCTCTCGCGGGCGCGGCTGGGTGTCGGATGGCGTCAGGTCGGCGATCTGGCTCGAGCATCCGCCAAGCGCGAACGCCGCCGCCAGCAGCGCGCCGAGCGCAAGCCGCGTCCATTGCCGGTCCGTCAACGCCAACACTGGGAAATCCCCTGCTCGTCCCAACCCACGGCGGGCCGAGACTACTCGCTGCGCGGAGCATTGTCGCCCCCAATGACCCGCGCCCGATCAACGAAGCCCGCCGTTGCGGCTTCAATGTGACAGAACCAGGAAACTTTGTCGCAGTGCAACACATCTTGGATAGCAATTAAGCAGGACGATGCGAGCTTCGCGGTGACGAACGCGGAATGAATCTGTAGTGTTTTCGCCATGAGTACCGTGACGACCGACAAGCCGACCGAGACCAAGTTCGATGCTGAAGCCTTCGCGATGAATGTCGCGCGGGCGATGGAGAACGGGGGCAAGGCGCTCGCCGCCATTTTGCAGCCGCGCGACGGCGCCGCCGTGCAGGACCGCCCGCCGCCCGAACTGACCGAGATGGTCAAGACCTTCACTGCGGTCGCCGAATACTGGCTGTCGGACAATGCCCGCGCCTCCGAGCTGCAGACGCGGCTCGCCAAGGATTATCTCGACCTCTGGGGCACCGCCGCACGCCGCATGGCCGGCGAGCAGGTCGCGCCCGCGATCGACGCCTCGCCGCGCGACAAGCGGTTTGCCGATCCGGAGTGGAAGTCGAACCAGTTCTTCGACTTCATGAAGCAGCTCTATCTGCTCACCACCAAGCGCGCCCATGAGCTGGTGCAGGATGCCGACGGTCTCGATCCGCATACCCGCCGCAAGGCGGAGTTCTACATGCAGCAGGTCACCAACGCGCTGTCGCCGTCGAACTTCGTGCTGACCAACCCGGAAGTGCTGCGCGAAACCGTTGCATCGAACGGCGACAATCTGGCGCGCGGCTTGAAGATGCTCGCGGAGGACATCGCAGCCGGCAAGGGCACGCTGAAGATCCGCCAGTCCAATCCGGACAATCTCGAGCTCGGCGTCAACATGGCGACGACACCTGGCAAGGTGATCTTCCAGAACGAGATGATGCAGCTCATCCAGTATTCGCCGACCACGGAGAAGGTGCTGCGCACGCCGCTCCTGATCGTGCCGCCCTGGATCAACAAGTTCTACATCCTCGATCTCAAGCCGGAAAAATCCTACATCAAATGGTGCGTCGACCAGGGCATCACCGTGTTCGTGATCTCCTGGGTCAATCCCGACAAGTCTCTCGGCAACAAGAGCTGGGAAGACTACATGAAGGAGGGCCCGCTCACCGCGATGGACGTGATCGAGAAGGTCACCGGTGAGCTGAAGGTGCACACCGCCGGCTATTGCGTCGGCGGCACGATGCTCGCGACGACGCTGGCCTGGCTGGCCGAGAAGCGCCGCCAGCGCGTGATGTCGGCGACGTTCTTCGCGGCACAGGTCGACTTCACCCATGCCGGCGATCTACTCGTGTTCGTCGACGAGAACCAGATCTCCGCGCTCGAACGCGACATGAAGGCCGCAGGCGTCCTCGAAGGCTCCAAGATGGCGATGGCCTTCAACATGCTGCGCTCCAACGATTTGATCTGGTCATACGTCGTCAGCAATTACATGAAGGGCCAGCAACCGAGCGCGTTCGACCTCCTGCACTGGAATTCGGACGCGACCCGCATGAGCGCATCGAACCACTCTTATTATTTGCGCAACTGCTATCTGGAGAACCGGCTCTCCACCGGCACCATGGTGCTCGACAACACCCTGCTCGATCTCTCCAAGGTCAAGGTCCCCGTCTACAACCTGGCAACCCGCGAGGACCACATCGCGCCGGCGGAATCGGTGCTGTACGGCTCGCAGTTCTTCGGCGGCCCCGTGAAATACGTGCTGTCGGGCTCGGGCCACATCGCAGGCGTGGTCAACCCGCCCGCCTCGAACAAGTACCAGTACTGGACCAACGACGACATCAAGGACGTCACGGTGGCCCAGTGGATGAAGGGCGCGCAGGAGCACAAGGGTTCGTGGTGGCCGGACTGGCGGCAATGGCTCAGCGGCGTCGATTCCGAGGAGGTGCCGGCGCGCATTGTCGGCAGCGAGGCTTATCCCCCGATCGAGGACGCGCCCGGCAGCTACGTCCGCGTTCGCGCATAGCGCAATCGCGCCCACTTTCGTATAAGCTCAACCCACCAAGATGAATGAATGAGGGGACCGGGTCATGACGCGTGAATTGTTCTGGCTGACGCTGACGGTGATTTTGACCGGCATCCTCTGGGTCCCCTACATCATCAACCGCTGCCAGGTGCGTGGCCTCACCGGCGCCATGGCCAACCCCTCGCGCAACGACAAGCCGCAGGCGGAGTGGGCGAACCGGCTGATGTTCGCGCATGACAACGCGGTCGAGAACCTCGTGATCTTCGCGCCGCTGGTGCTGATCCTCAATTCGATCGACTATTCGACGAAATGGACCGTGCTCGCCTGCGCCGTCTATTTCTGGTCGCGCGTCGCGCATCTGATCGTCTACGCCGCGGGCATCCCGGTGTTTCGGACGCTGGCCTTCACCGTCGGCTTCCTCGCGCAGGCCGTGCTGGCGCTGGCGATCTTCAAGGTGCTGTGAGGCATCCCGAAGGGAGCTGCACGTCCCCTTGATCCGGGATATCGTCGCGTGGGTTGGGACACCGACGCGAAGGATTTTCCGATGCGGACCCTTTTGTCAGCGGTCGCAATGATCGCGCTCGCCGGATTTTGTGGCCAGGCCCAGGCGCAATGCCCCGAATTTACCCGCCTG
>NZ_PPPT01000035.1 GCF_006483445.1 Bradyrhizobium guangdongense
TGGGCCGGCCCGGCGCAGATCATTCTGATCACCACGCTCGGCTCCGGCGCGACCATCATCCAATCAGCGATCGCCGTGACGGTCAGCGCCATCAGACTGTTCCCGATGGTGGTCTCGGTGCTGCCCCTGATGCGCACGCCCGAGACCAAGCGGCGGCAGTTGTTCTTCGTGGCGCATCTCACCGCGGTGACGCTATGGGTCGAGTGCCACCGCTTCCTGCCGCAAGTGCCGCGCGACCGGCGCATCGCCTTCGTGCACGGTCTCGGCTTCGGCCTGGTGTCGGTCTGTCTCACCGCCAACACGGTCGGCTATTTCCTCGCCGCCAATCTCACGCAGACGCTGGGCGCGGCCATCCTGATGCTGACGCCGCTGTCGTTTCTGTTCTCGACCGCGCGCAACAGCCGCGAGCTCGCCGACATCATTGCGCTGGTGCTGGGGCTGTTGCTCTATCCGCTGGCCGCAAAAATGAACAGCGGCCTCGACATCCTCGTCAGCGGCGTCGTCGCCGGCACCATCGCTTACGGCGTGCACTGGTTCCGGGAGGCGCGCGCATGACGGGCTTCATCGGCGACTGGCATGCGCTCGCGGTACTTTTCGTCGCCGGCGTTATTCCCAACCAGATATGGCGCATGCTAGGTCTCTGGTTCGGTGGCGGGCTGGACGAGGGCTCGGAAGTCCTGGTCTGGGTGAGGGCGGTGGCGACCGCGATCCTTGCCGGCGTCATTGCCCAGATCGTGGTGCAGCCGCCGGGTGCGCTGGCAAGCGTGCCGGATGCCTTGCGCTACGGCGCCGTGGTCGCCGGTTTCATCGTGTTCATCCTGACGCGCCGCTCGATCTTTGCGGGTGTCGTCACGGGTGAGTTGGTGATGCTGGCCGGCAAGGCGTGGCTGGGCTAGAGCGTTTTCCAGCGAAGTGGATGCCGGTTCGCGTCAAGAAAACGCGTCAAAACAAGAATCTAGAGCTCCGTTCCGATTCCATCGGAACGGATAAAGCTCTAGAGTCCGCCTGAACAACAGGGATTTGTGAGAATGGTTCGCGAAAACCAACTCCGCGAAGGCGAGCTTGCGATCGATCTGCCGAAGGCCGAGGACGCCGGCCTTGTCTTCATCGGCCGGATCCGCACGCCCTGGACCTCGCGGCTGGAGACACCGCGGCAGGGCCGCCATGACGGCCCCGTGTGCCGGCTCGAAATATTCGAGCCCTTCGTGCCCGCGATCAAGGGCGTGGATTTCTACAGCAATCTCGAAGTGCTCTACTGGCTCGACAAGTCGCGCCGCGACATCCTCTTGCAGAGCCCGAAGAACAACGAGAAAACCCGCGGCACCTTCTCGCTGCGCTCGCCGGTGCGGCCCAATCCGATCGGCACGTCCATCGTCAAGCTGGTCGGCATCGAGGGCAACACCATTCTGGTGCGCGGCCTCGACTGTCTCGACAACACGCCGCTGATCGACATCAAGCCCGACCGCTGCGAGTTCACGCCGCTGGCCGCGCAGCAGTCGGGGGATTTTGAGACGGAGTAGGTCCCTCCGCCCGTCATTCCGGGGCGCGCCTCTTGGCGCGAGCCCGGAATCCATCGAACGGCAGAGACGGTGGAGAAATGGATTCCGGGCTCGCGCCAAGTGTCGCGCCCCGGAATGACAGTCAGCCCTTCAGCGCCGCAATCAGCTTCGCAGCGTTCTCCTCCAGCACCTTGCCGTCTTCCTTGCGGCTGGCCGGCGGCAGCATGGCCACGCCGTCATGGCGCGGCAGGACGTGCATGTGCAGGTGAAACACCACCTGTCCGCCGGCGGCCTCGTTGAACTGCTGGATGGTGATGCCGTCGGCCTTGAAGGCCTTCATCGCGGCAGCCGCGATCTTGTGCGCGCCGCGTGCGACGTGGGCGTAGTCGTCGGGCTTGATGTCGAGGATGTTGCGGGCAGGCGCCTTCGGAATGACAAGCGTGTGGCCGGGCACGCGCGGCATGATGTCGAGGAAGGCGAACACATGCTCGTCCTCATAGACCTTGGTGCAGGGCAGCTCGCCGCGCAGGATCTTTGCAAAGATGTTGTTGGTGTCGTAGGCGGTCATGGCGCGGCTCCCTGGGAATTGCGCACTACTTTCATCACCCCACCTGACGCGTCAAGGCGCCTCTTCCAGGCCTTTGCGGAACGGCCCCATCTCGGTGAGCTCGCGGCCGGCTTCCGCGACATAGGCGCGCTCGCGCTTGAGGTAATCGTCGATCGCGCGGCGTAAGCCGGGATCGGCGATGAAATGCGCGGAGTAGGTGGTTTGCGGCAGGTACCCGCGCGCGATCTTGTGCTCGCCCTGTGCACCGGCCTCGACATTCCGGAGTCCGCGTTTGATCGCGAAATCGATCGCCTGGTAGTAGCAGACCTCGAAATGCAGGAACGGGTGATGCTCGATCGCGCCCCAGTTGCGGCCGAACAGCGTGTCCGCGCCGATGAAGTTGATGGCACCTGCAATCCAGCGGTTGTTGCGGCGGGCCATCACCAGCAGCACGTCCTTGGCCATGCTCTCGCCGATCAGCGAGAAGAATTCGCGGGTGAGATACGGCCGGCCCCATTTGCGCGAGCCGGTCTCCATGTAGAACGTGAAGAACGCGTCCCAGGCCTCCTCGGTGATGTCGCTGCCGGTGAGCCAGTGAATGGTGATCCCAGAAGCAAGCGCGTCGCGCCGCTCGCGCTTGATCGATTTACGGTGGCGTGAGTTCAGCGTCGCCAAAAAATCGTCGAACGTTGCAAAGCCGTGATTGTGCCAGTGGAACTGCTGGTCGGTCCGCTGCAGAAAACCGTGGCTTGCGAGCAGCTTCCATTCCGCCTCGCGCGCGAATGTGACGTGCACGGAGGACGCCTTGCTGACGCCGCAGAGCGCGATCAGCCCGCTCGCCAGCGCCTCCGCAATGCGCACGCGATCGACACCGTCGCGGATCAGGAGGCGAGGGCCAGTGGCGGGTGTGAAGGGAACCGACACCTGGAGCTTTGGATAGTAACGGCCACCGGCCCGCTCATAGGCATCGGCCCAGCCGCGGTCGAAGACGTATTCGCCCTGTGAGTGGGATTTCAGATAGCAGGGCACGATGCCCGCGACCTTGCCATCGACCTTGGCGATGAGGTGTCGCGGCCCCCAGCCGGTGCGGGCAGTGGCCGAGCCGGATTTCTCGGCGGCCGACAGAAAGGCATGCGAGACGAAGGGGTTATAGGCAGGCGTTGAAAGTCCGCTGCAATCGCCGGACAGCACGGATGAAAGGCCGAGATCGGCGATGCCAGCGGGATTGGCACAGGCGTTCCAATCCTCAGCGGACACTTCGCCAATGGACGGAACGGCCTCGAGCGTGATTTCGGAAGATGCCATCGCGTGTCTTGAACAACCCCTGAAACAAAGATCGTGCATTGCAGCAGCGACTTCAAGGGGGTTGGGAACCTGGAGATTGCGGATGCGATATCCCTCTACGAGTCGTCCTGGCGAAAGCCAGGACCCATTACCCCAGGGAGAGGTTTGGCGAAGACTCGTAGTCCCGCAGTACTCACACCGCGCGCCATCGACAGATCACGCGGTATGGGTCCTGGCTTTCGCCAGGACGACCCGAGGTCTACGGCACGAAGCCCTCAAAGATCATCTGGTCCGCATATTTCGCCGCCGCGGCGCGCTGCTCCGGCGTGCGCACCGTCCAGGACAGCAGCGGGCAGCCGAACACGTTGCGCGCGATCCAGGGCGCCGGCGCGGGCAGATGGTTCACCGAGAACGCCACGAAATGCGGCTGAGTTTGAAATCCATGGCGCAGATACAGCATGCTGTCACGCTGCTCCTGCGTGAGTTTCGTCCAGTGGCCGTCGTCATAATTCCGCTGCGCGACGATGCCGCGCGGCAGCGACGGGATCAGCTCGCGCAGAGCCAGCACCTGATCGGGATCGAAGGACATGCCGACCGCCGGCCCCTGATAGGAGGCCAGCACATCGCGCATCCGCGCGACGAGCTTGCGGTCGCCGTCAAAATGGCTCTTCACCTCGATCACCAGCGGCACACGGCCGGAGACCATGGTGCAGAGGTCCGACAGCGACATCATCCGCTCCGACGTATCCTTGAAGGTGATGGCCTTCAGCTCGGCTGCGGTCTTCTGGACCAGCAGTCCGCTGCCATCGGTGAGGCGCCCCAGCGCATCGTCGTGATGCACCATGGCCTCGCCGTCCTTGGTGAGCTGGATGTCGACCTCGATCGCGAAATTGCCTGCGACCGCAGCCTGCACGGCGCCCGGCATGTTCTCGACCACGCCACGTGAGATGTCGTGCAGGCCGCGATGTGCGACCGGCCGTTTCGTCAGCCAATCCGGAGCGCGCAACGCCCGTCCTCCCGCCTCAGGCGACCTCGAACACGCCTTCGACCTCCACGGCGGCATCCGCCGGCAGCGAGGCGACGCCGACGGTGGTGCGGGCGTGGCGGCCCTTGTCGCCGAAGGCGGCGACCATCAGGTCCGAGGCGCCGTTCAGCACTTTTGGCCCATCGACGAAGTCGGGCGCCGAGTTGATGAAGCCGCCGAGCCGGACCACGCGCACGACCTTGTCGAGGTCGCCGAGCGCCGCCTTGACCTGGGCAAGCAGGTTGACGGCGCAGCCGCGGGCGGCGGCCGCGCCCTGTTCGATGCTGACGCCGGCCCCTAACTTGCCCTTGGCGATCAGCTTGCCCTGGGGATCGAAGCAGACCTGGCCGGAGACGAAGATCAAATTGCCGGTGCGCACGAACGGAACGTAATTGGCGACCGGAGCGGGGGCCTCATGCAGGACGATGCCTTGTTCCGCGAGCTTCTGTTCGACCGTTCCTGCCATGTTGCGCCCTCGATGCCTGCTGTGAAGTCCCGGCGCAGTTCGGGCCGGGCGCGCCTGTTTCGCCGATTGCCGGGACGCTTGCAAGCCGGCCGGCGGCCTCTTGCAGGCGGCTCAGGGTTGCATTTTTCTGAGGCAGAACAGGAGGTTCAGCGCAAAAGCGCAACTTTCTGTGAAACGGCCCCAGTTGCGACGCAATGGAACGGCCATTAATGTGGCGAATCTCGCATCCCCAGGGAACAGACATGGTGCACCTTTTCCGGACGTCGCTCGGTGTGATGGCGTTTGCGGCGGCCGCGCTTGCGGCCAGTGGCGACGTCATGGCCGCGAGCGGCCCGTTCCTTCCGCACCAGGCGCTCTATGATCTGAGCCTCGTCAAATCGCGCAGCAACTCGGTCAACAGCGCGCGCGGCCGCATCCTCTACAATTTCACCGGCAACGCGTGCGAGGGCTACACCTCCGAATTCCGCCAGGTCTCCGAGCTCGACAGCGGCGAGGGCAAGATCACGCTCAGCGACTTGCGCTCCAACTCCTGGGAAGACGCCACCGGCAAGAGCTACCGCTTCAAGATCGAGACGCGGATGAATGACGCCGACAGCGGCCAGGTCGACGGCTCGGCCGAGCGCGACGGCGACCACATCAACGTCAAGCTCAAGCTGCCGGTGCCGAAGACGTTCAAGCTCGACGGCACCACCGTGTTCCCGACCGAGCAGATCCAGCGCATCATCGCCGCCGCGAAGGAAGGCAAGTCGCTGCTGGAGCTCTCCGTCTATGACGGCTCCGACAATGGCGAGAAGGTCTACAACACGCTCACCGTGATCGGTCAGCCGATCCCGGCCGACCGCACGGCTGCCGCGCCCGATCCCTCGACGAGCGATGACCGCATGAAATCGCTGACGCGCTGGCCGGTCACCGTCAGCTATTTCGACCGCGAGGCACAGCAGAAAGAGGGCGAGCAGACGCCTGTCTACGCCATGGCGTTCGAGCTCTACGAGAACGGCGTCTCCCGCGCGCTGGTGCTGGATTACAATGATTTCGTGATCTCCGGCGCGATGGGCAAGTTCGACGTCAAGGACGCCAAGCCCTGTAATTGAGGGGCGTCACTTTCTCCACTGTCATTGCGAGCGCAGCGAAGCAATCCAGGGTCTTTCCGCGGGGGACAGGCTTGATTGCTTCGCTGCGCTCGCAATGACGGAGTCTCTGGCTCCGAGCGTCCGATCACGCTACCGTCCACTCCAACCAACAAACATCAGGGAGGCGGCACCATGCCCAAGATCGAACATCTCCGTCCGAGCGAACTCCATCACAATCCCGCATACTCCCACGTCGTCGTCGCATCCGGCGGCCGCACGATCTACATCGCGGGCCAGGTGTCGACTGATGAAGAGGGCCGTATCGTCGGCGAAGGCGATATCGCCGCCCAGACCACGCAAGTGATGCACAATATCGGCGCAGCACTCGCCGCCGCCGGCGCGACCTACGCCAACATCGTCAAGATCACCACCTTCGTCGTCAGCTACAAGCCCGAGCTGCGCCCCATCATCGGCAAGGCGCGCAGCGTCTTCTTCGAGGGCATGACCCCGCCGGCCTCGACGCTCGTCGGCGTCTCGGCACTCGCTGCGCCGGAATGGTTGATCGAGATCGAGGCGGTGGCAGTGGTGGATTGAAGCCCAAATGTCGTCCTGGCTTTCGCCAGGACGACACGGAGAGTGTTGGTCCGCTTCGCCACACTAGCCGCCGCCCTCACTCGTCCTCATCCTTCTCCGGCCCGTCATACGCAATCCCGCGTATCACGGCGGCCTTGCCGAACTTCTTGCGCAAACTGTCCACCGCACGCTCGGCATGCGCGGCGCGGCGGTCGAGCATGTCGGTGTCGTCGTCGGCCGAGCCTTCGCGCAGCGCGCTGACGCCGGCGCCCATCAGGCGGAAGGCGGTGCCGTCGATCTCCTTGGCCAGCATCTCCCGGCAGATCGCAAAGATTTTTGCGGCGAGCTGCGTCGGTGCCGCGATCGACTGCGAGCGTGTTCGCTGGCGGAAATCGGAAGTCTTCAACTTCAACGTCACGGTGCAGCCGGCGAGCTCGCTGGTCTTGAGCCGCGACGACGTCTTCTCGCATAGCCGCCACAGGATTTTTTCCAGCGTCGCGAAATCGCGGATGTCGCTTTCAAACGTGGTTTCGCTGGAGATGGTCTTGGCGCCGCGATCGGCCACGACGCTGCGATCGTCGATGCCGCGCGCGAGCCGCCACAGCCTGCGGCCGTCGGTCGGAAACTGCCGCATCAGCTCGATCTCGTCGGCCTTCTGGAGATCGGCGATGGTGCGGAAGCCGCGCTGGACCAACCGCTCTTGCGTCGCGGGGCCGACGCCAAAAATGAAGCCGACCGGCTTGTCCGAAAGCATCGCGCGAGCTTCGTCCTGGTCGAGCACGGCAAAGCCGCGCGGCTTGTCGAGGTCTGAGGCGATCTTTGCCAGGAACTTGTTGCAGGACAGCCCGACCGACACGGTGATGCCGACGTCGCGCTCGACGTCACGCGCGAATTTTGCCAGCACCTTTGCCGGGATCATGCCGTGGACGCGCTCGGTGCCGGAGAGATCGAGAAAAGCTTCGTCAATCGACAGCGGCTCGACCAGCGGCGTCAGCGCCTGCATGGCCTCGCGCACCTCGCGGCCGACGCGGACATACTTTGCCATGTCGGGCGGGATGACGGTCGCGTGCGGGCAGGCCTCCAACGCCCTATACATCGGCATCGCCGAGCGCACGCCAAAGGTGCGGGCGATGTAGCAGGCCGCCGACACCACGCCGCGTTTTCCCCCGCCGATGATGACCGGCTTGTCGGCGATCTCTGGATTGTCGCGCTTCTCCACCGTCGCGTAGAACGCATCGCAGTCGATATGGGCGATGTTGAGCGCGGCTAGCGTGCGGTGGCGGACGAGGCGAGGGGAACCGCACTTCGTGCAGCGGCGCGCCGTCACGTCGAGGTCGGACAGGCAGTCCCGGCAGAAGCAGGCAGGCCCCTTCTGAAGTCCCGCCTGGTCGGGATTGGTCACGGCACGTCGCGCTCCCAATGCGGGTCGCCCATGACCTGACGGGCGGCGGCGATGTTGGTCGGGTGCAGCTGCGAAACGCTCGCAAAAGCCTTCACCGTGGCGTCGTCGCGCAACACGAAATCGAGCACGCTGATCAGGAAATTCGGATCGCTTGCCGCATTTCGCAGGGTCTCCGGGCCGATGCCTGTCTCAGCCAGGAACAGCCCCAACCTCTCAGGATCGCCCGCAATGAAGGAAAGCGCCTGAATCGCAACGATTTCAGCGACTTCTCGGGGGTTTTGAACAGGCTTTTTCAAGGGGCCGGTTTGCCTTTCCGTTAACTTTCAGTGTCTACTTTGGAATCATCATGCCCGAGTCTTGTCAGGCCAGACAAGCAACTGGAAACCAATCGCGGAAAGTTGGCCCTCGGGTTTAACGAAACTAGAGCGAATCTGGCGCTAGTTTGAATCCAGTTTTCGTAGCGCCGTCGAGAGGCGCCTGAGGCGCCGCAGATGTCGAACAGATCTCCTGGATATGGGGAGCCGCGGGATGGCTAAGACCGTCCTGATCGTGGAAGACAATGAGCTCAACATGAAGCTCTTCCGCGACCTGTTGGAGGCGCATGGCTACCAGACCTCGGGCACCAGCAATGGCTACGAGGCACTCGATCTCGTTCGCAAGATGCGGCCCGACCTCGTGCTGATGGATATCCAGTTGCCGCAGGTGTCGGGCCTCGAAGTGACGCGCTGGATCAAGGATGATCCGGAGCTGCGCAACATTCCCGTCGTCGCGGTCACGGCCTTCGCGATGAAGGGCGACGAAGAACGCATCCGCGAAGGCGGCTGCGAAGCCTATTTGTCCAAGCCGATCTCGGTCGGCAAGTTCATTGAGACGGTCCGGCGTTTTATCGGGTAGGGAGTAGATTTCAGTGTCCGCGCGTATCCTCGTCGTCGATGACGTCCCCGCCAACGTCAAGCTCCTGGAAGCTCGCCTCTCCGCCGAATATTTCGACGTGATGACGGCATCGAACGGCGCCGAGGCGCTGGCGATGTCCAGCCGCGCCGAATGCGACATCATCCTGCTCGACGTCATGATGCCCGACATGGACGGTTTTGAGGTCTGTCGCCGCCTGAAGTCCGATCCGGCGACGCATCACATTCCCGTCGTGATGGTGACCGCGCTCGACAGCCCCGCCGACCGCGTGCGCGGCCTGGAGGCGGGTGCGGACGATTTCCTCACAAAGCCCGTGTCCGACGTCGTGCTGATCGCGCGCGTGCGCTCGCTGACACGGTTGAAGATGATGACCGATGAGCTGCGCATGCGCGCCATCACCTCGCTTGAGATCGGCGTGCAGGCGCCGGAGCGCAACGCGGTCACCGACACCGGCAAGGGCGGGCGTATCCTGCTGGTGGACGACCGGCAGTCGTCCTATGAGCGGCTCGCGACGCTGCTTGCCACCGAGCACACGGTGGACGTCGAGCCCAATCCGACGGAGGCGCTGTTCCACGCCGCCGAAGGCAATTACGACCTCCTGATCGTCTCGCTCGACCTCAACAACTTTGACGGCCTGCGTCTCTGCAGCCAGGCGCGCTCGCTGGAGCGCACGCGCCACGTGCCGATCCTTGCGATCGCCGAAGCCGAGAGCGGCACGCGGCTGCTCCGCGGCCTCGAGATCGGCGTCAACGATTATCTCCTGCGTCCCGTCGACAAGAACGAGCTGCTGGCGCGCGCCCGCACGCAAATCCGCCGCCGCCGCTACACCGATCACCTGCGCGACAATGTGCAGAACTCGATCGAAGCCGCCATCACCGATGCGCTCACCGGCCTGCACAATCGCCGCTACATGGAAAGCCATCTCGCGACGCTCGCCGAGCAGGCCTCGACGCGCGGCAAGCCGCTGGCGCTGATGATCCTGGACATCGACTATTTCAAGTCGATCAATGACAATTACGGCCACGACGCCGGCGACGACGTGCTGCGCGAATTCGCGGTGCGGGTCCGCAAGTCGATCCGCGGCATCGATCTCGCCTGCCGCTACGGTGGCGAAGAGTTCGTCATCGTGATGCCGGAGACTGACCTGCACGTTGCCGGCATGGTCGCCGAGCGCCTGCGCCGCTCGATCGCCGGCGAGCCCTTCGCCGTCCACAAGGGCACCAAGCGCATCGAAGTCACGATCTCGATCGGGTTGACGACGCTGGAGCAGAAGGGCGAACCCGTCGCCGACGTCCTCAAGCGCGCCGACACCGCGCTGTACCGCGCCAAGCACGACGGCCGCAATCGTGTGGTCTCGCACGCGGCGTAATCGGGACGATGGGTGGCGCGCGAGCGCGCCGCCTTACGCCGTTCCCTTCGCCTCCTGGATCGCGCGCCAGACCCGCTCCGACGTCAAAGGCATGTCGAGATGCTTGATGCCGTAGTCCGAGAGCGCATCCAGCACCGCATTGACGATCGTCGACAGACCGCCCGCGCAGCCGGCCTCGCCGCAGCCCTTTGAGCCCAGTGGATTGCTCGTCGCAGGCACCGGGTGGTCGCCGATCGTCATGTTCGGAACGTCGTCGGCGCGGGGCAGAGCGTAGTCCAGCAGCGAGCCGGTGACGGGCTGGCCGTTCTCGTCGTACTGCACGTGCTCCATCAGCGCCTGGCCGATGCCCTGGACGACGCCGCCATGGAGCTGGCCCGCAACCAGCATCGGATTGATCACGGTGCCAAAGTCGTTCACGGCGCTGTAGCGCACGATCTCGACCACGCCCGTATCAGGATCGACTTCGACCTCGGCGACGTGACAGCCGTTCGGGAAGGCCGACGGCACCGGCTCGGTGGTGTGGTCGACGTCGAGAGAGCCGGGCACGCCCTCCGGCACCTTGCCGTCATGCAGCTTCTTGGCGAGCTCCATGATGTCGATGCTGCGGTCGGTGCCGGCGATCGTAAAGGCGCCGTCGGCGAACTCGATGTCGGCTTCGGAAGCCTCCAGCATATGCGCGGCGGCGCGCTTGCCCTTCTCGATGACCAGCTTGGAGGCCTGCACGATCGCCATGCCGCTCGCGGTGATCGAGCGCGAGCCGCCGGTGCCGTTGCCGGTGTGCACGATGTCGCTGTCGCCCTGCACGAGCTTGACGCTCTCGAAGGGCACCCCGAGCTGGGCACAGAGCACCTGCGCGAAGGCCGAGGCATGGCCCTGGCCGTAGTCGAGCGTGCCGGTGATGAGCTGCACCGATCCGTCCGGATCGAACACGATCTTGCCGAGCTCGACGCCGGGAGGTGCGGTAACCTCGAGATAGGAGCCGACCGCGATGCCGCGCAGCTTGCCGGCCTTCTTGCTTTCCTTCTTGCGCTTGGCAAAATTCTCGTGGTCGGAGATTTCCAGCGCCTTGTTGAACACGGCCTGGAAGTCGCCGCTGTCATAGGTCACGCCGGAGGACGCCGGGAACGGCATCTGGTTCGGCTTGATGAAGTTGCGCTTGCGTAAGGTCAGGCGGTTGATGCCCATCTCGTCGGCGGCGCGATCGATCAGGCGCTCCATGTAGTAGTTCGCCTCCGGCCGGCCGGCGCCGCGATAGGCGCCCATCAGCGTGGTGTTGGTCAGCACCACCTTGATATCGATGCCCATCAGCGGCGTGCGATAGACGCTGGAAAAGTTCTTGCCGGTGTTGAGCGACAGGGGTCCGGGCGCGACGCCGGTGATGTAGGCGCCGACATTGCCGTAGCCGGACAGTTTCGTCGCCAGGAAATGGCCTTCGGCGTCGAGCGCGAGCTCGGCATGGATTTTTTGGGCGCGGCCGTGGCTGTCGGAGAGGAAGCTGGTCGAGCGCTCGTCGAGCCATTTGACCGGACGCCCCAGTTCCTTCGCGGCGAACAGGATGCACATATATTCGGGGTAGTTGATGTTCTTCATGCCGAAGGACCCGCCGACATTGCCGGTCAGGATGCGCACCTTCTCGTTCGGCACTTTCAGGTTCTTGGCGAGGTTGGCGCGGTTGCCTGCGACGCCCTGCGTCGGCACCTGGATGGTGTAGCGCTCGGTCTTCTTGTCATACGACGCAAGGCCAACCCGCGGCTCCATCGACACCACGGCGACGCGCGTGTTCTCGATGTCGAGTTTGACGACATGGGCGGCGCTGGCGAAGGCGGCGTTCACCTTCTCCATGTCGCCATAGTGATAATCGAGTGCGACGTTGTTGGGGATGTGGTCGTAAAGCTGCGGCGCGCCGGGTTTTGCCGCTTCCGCGGGATCGGTCACAACCGGCAGCGGGTCGACATCCAGGGCGACAGCTTCAGCAGCATCGCGCGCCTGCGCCAGCGTTTCTGCCACCACGAAGGCGACGGGGTCGCCGACGAAGCGCACCTTGTCGGTCGCAAGCGCCATGCGGTTGGTCTGCAGCAGCGGCGTACCGTCCCGGCTCTTCAGCGGCAGGCCGCAGGTGAAGGGGCCATAGCCGGCGGCGTTGAGGTCCGATCCGGTCCACACGCCGAGCACGCCCGGCATCGCCTTGGCGGCCGAAGTGTCGATGCCGCGGATCACGCCATGGGCATGGGTCGAGCGGACGACATAGGCATAGGCCTGGCCGGGCAGGTTGAAATCGTCGGTGTAGCGGCCCTTGCCGCGCACCAGGGTGTCGTCCTCCTTGCGCCGGACCGGCTGGCCGACACCGTATTTTTGCAGTGCAATAGCGTTTTCGAGCGAAGACGATTTGGTGTGTTCTTGCATGGAAATGACCTGAAAAGCCGACATTTGCGCTGTTAGCGCGGTCTTACGGACCTGACCTTCACCAGATTTGGCCTTAACCAGATAACGCACCGATCCCCCCGGGACAACGGACGAAAGGGCATGGTCCTGTTGCGCTGACTTGCCGCGCTGCTAATGTTTCCTTCGAAAAAGCAATTCCGGATCGGCCCTTTCGGGGGCCGTGGAAAGACAGTTTGTATGAATGACCACACGCCGCTCCGCGACGGCTCTCCGCCGCGCGGGGAGCCGCAGGGGTCGATGGTGACGGGAGCGCTGGCTGCCGAACCGGCGACGCATGCGAATGGGGCGGGAACCGGCGTCTACGCGGCGCTGGATCTCGGCACCAATAATTGCAGGCTCTTGATCGCCTGTCCGACCCATGACGGCTTCCGCGTCGTCGATTCCTTCTCGCGCATCATCCGGCTCGGGGAGGGCATCTCGGCGACCGGCTGCATCAGCGAGGCCGCAATCGATCGCGCCATCGCCGCGCTCAGCATCTGCCGCGACAAGATCAATTTGCGGAAAGCAAAACGGCTGCGGCTGATCGCCACCGAAGCCTGCCGCGCGGCCTCGAACGCGGAAGGCTTTCGCAGCCGCGTCGCCGCCGAGACCGGCATCGAGCTCGAGGTCATCGACCGCGAGACCGAGGCCTCGCTCGCGGTCCTCGGCTGCTCGCCGCTGGTCGATCCCAAGGGGCGCGGCGCGATCCTGTTCGACATCGGCGGCGGCTCGACCGAACTGGTGCGGATCGAGCGCGATCCTGCGAGCGAAAATCCGGAGCCGCGCATCAAGGCCTGGATGTCGATCCCGCTCGGTGTGGTGACGCTTGCCGAACAGTTCGGCGGCCGTGACGTGACGCGGGAAATCTACGCACAGATGGAGCAGGAGGTCGCAAAGCACGTGGCGCCGTTCGCCGAGGCGCATGGCGGCGATCTCGCTGAGATGCATCTGCTCGGTACCTCCGGCACGGTGACGACGCTCGCCGGCATCCATCTCAATCTTGCGCGCTACGACCGCCGCCGCATCGACAGCATCTGGATGGACGATGCCGATATCGTGGCGACCATCAACCGGCTGCTCGGCATGAGCTATGAGGAGCGCGCCAACAATAATTGCATCAGCGTCGAGCGCGCCGATCTCGTGCTGGCGGGCTGCGCCATCCTCGATGCTATCCGGCGCGCCTTTCCGCTGCCGCGCCTGCGCGTCGCCGACCGGGGCCTGCGCGAAGGCATGCTGGTCGAGATGATGCGCGAGGACGGCGCGCTGAGGAGCTGGTGAGATGGCGAAAGACACCACCGGCCGCTTGCACGTCCAGGTCAAGACCGGTGGCAAGCGAAAATTGTCGTCAAAGCTCTGGCTCGAGCGCCAGCTCAACGATCCCTATGTGGCGAAGGCCAAGGCGGCCGGCTATCGCTCGCGCGCCGCGTTCAAGCTGCTCGAGATCGACGACAAGTACAAGCTGTTGAAGCCGGGCATGGCCGTTGTCGATCTCGGCGCAGCGCCGGGCGGCTGGAGCCAGATCGCCGCAAAACGCGTCGGCTCGGTGGAGGGCAAGGGCAAGGTCGTTGCCATCGACCTCCTGGAGATGCCGGAAATCCCCGGCGTCGATTTCGCGCAGCTCGACTTCATGGCCAACGACGCGCCTGCGAGGCTCACCGCGATGCTGGGCGGTGGCGCCGACTTCGTGATGTCCGACATGGCCGCCAACACGACGGGTCATCGCAAGACCGATCAGCTCCGCATCGTCGGCTTGGTCGAAACCGCCGCCGCCTTCGCCTGCGACGTCCTCAAACCCGGCGGCGCGTTCCTCGCCAAGACGTTCCAGAGCGGCGCCGACGCCGACTTGCTGGCCCAGCTCAAGCGCGACTTTGCCACCGTGCGCCATGTGAAGCCGGCTGCCAGCCGGCAGGATTCATCCGAGCGCTACGTACTGGCGACGGGATTTCGTGGTGGGGCGAACGCGTAGCCCCGCACTCGGCCGGGACGACACCGAGTGCAATTGAACCAACCCCCGATCCGGCTACACAAATCAAGCAGCCAATGACCTGTCTGCACGCGGCGCTTCAATGCAGTTCTTCCTCTACGAAATCGCCTATCGCCTCGTCGCGTTCGCGGCGTGCATCTGGTGCGGCCGCAGGGTTTGGTACGGCGCGGTCGAGCGCACGATCACGATGTACAATACGGATTGGCTGGACTGGTGGACGCCGGACCTGGTCTTTCAGCGAGATGCCATGCCGATCCGCTACTGGATGACGATGTGCATGGCGGCGGGCGGCACGCTTTTGTGCTTCGTTGCGGCGATCATTGGATATCAGCCGAACGCCTGAAGCTAGGCCTACGATGAACTTGATCTGAAGATGCGCGACTTATCGTGTGACCGGATCGACGGAGTCGCATCATGAAGGCGAGGGCATTTCTTATCGGCGTGCTGATGGCCGGCGGTATCGGCATCTCCAACGCGGCGACCGCCGCGCCTCCGGCGGCTCCGCCCGCCGGCTACGCGATCGCGGAGAAGCACACCAAGACGTCGCCCGACGGCGCGACGACGATCGAGCAATATCTGAACCAGGAGACCGACGAGTGGAAATGGCTGTTCTGGGCGCGCCGTGCCGGCACGTTCGCACTGCTCGATCCGGAGCCTGCCGGCTACGCTGCGGCCTTCGTCTTCACCAACGACCAGAACTGGATCGTTCGCCTGCAGAAGACCGGCTCGGGCGAGCAGTCGCTGTATCTGTATCGTTTCACGCCACAGGGCTATGTCAGCGCGACGAAGAAGCCGCTCGGTGACCTCGCCTGGGCGTATATGAAGAGCAGGCCCGATTGGCGAAAGATCGTGAAGGCGCCCGAATATCACGAGGCTGCGTATCTGTGGGAGGGGTTCGAAGACAACTATCGCAAGCTCGGCGTCGATTGGCCGGCGAACCGCTATCTCGTGATCGGCCTGTCCGGCGATGCCGACGTCAAGCGGCGCAAACGATCGCAGACCGCCGTCGTGAACGGCTGGCACTGCCGCTATGATCTGCAGACTGGCAAATTCGACGTGCCGCCCTCGTTTGCGCGTGACAACGCGAAAGCCGTCGTGCCGGAGTGAGCGGGGCGTTGGAGCGCTCGTTGCCTTTCGCTACCCCAGCCGCTGATCCCGCACGTCCTGGGTGTCTTCCGTCGCCACCTTGACGGCGGCGGTTGCCGCGCTCTTCGCCGCGCCCTTGCGGCTCGAGATATCCACCGCCTTGCGGCCGGAGATCTCGTGGCCGGCGTCCGCGGGCATCTGCCAGAAGAACCAGCTCGACGCCGCCGACGTCAGCGCGATCACGACAAAGGCCGGCGCGAACACGGTGGCGTCGATTTGGCTAACATGGTTGAGCCACATCGTCGTTTCCACGCAGGCCGCGCCGACCGCGACGCCGGCCGAGACCGCGAGCTGCTGGTTGACGCTGACGAGCGTGGTGGCGCGGCTCATCTGCGACTGCTCGACATCGGCATAGGCGACCGTGTTGATCGCGGTGAATTCGAGCGAACGGAAGAAGCCGCCGACCACCAGGATGACCATGATGATCAGCAGCGGCGTCGTCACCGTGAACAGCGCGCAGACCGCGAGGAAGAACGCGCTGACGATCGCGTTGACCGTCATCAGATTGCGGAAGCCGAAGGTGCGGATGATCCGCGCCGCCAGCGTCTTCATGCCCATGGCGCCGAGCGAGGAGGCGAAGGTGACGAGGCCGGAGTGGAAGGGCGACAGGCCGAAGCCGATCTGCATCAGGAGCGGCAGCAGGAAGGGCAGCGCGCCGATGCCGAGCCGGAACATGAAGCCACCGAAAATAGCCGCGCGCAGCGTCGGCAGCTTCAGAAGCGAAAAGTCCAGCACCGGCGACCCCGTCCGCCGCGCGTGCATGACATACAGTGTCATCGAGATCGATCCGCCGACGACCAGCGCCGCGACCGTGCCCCAGGGCAGCAGGTTGAGGCCGGCGACGGAGAGACCGAAGGCGATGCCGGCGAGCCCGATGCCGGCGAGCACCATGCCATAGAGATCGAACGGCTCCTGCGTCTCGCTCTTGATGGGATCGATGAAGCGCAGCGCCATGAAGATGCCGACGAGCCCGATCGGCAAGTTGATCAGGAAGATCCAGTGCCACGATGCATAGGTCGTGATGAAGCCGCCGAGCGGTGGGCCGATCACGGGACCTATCAGGGCAGGGACCGTCACCCACGCCATGGCATTGACCAGCTCGCTCTTGTCGATCGAGCGCAGCAGCACGAGGCGCCCGACCGGCGTCATCATGGCGCCGCCCATGCCCTGCAGGATACGTGCGATCACGAAATGCGTCACCGATTGCGACAGCGCGCAGCCGACCGAGCCGACCATGAAGACGCCGACCGCAATCGCAAACACCAGCCGCGCGCCGAACCGGTCGGCGGTCCAGCCGCTCGCCGGGATGAACACCGCAAGCGACAGCAGATAGGACGTGATCGCGAGCTTCAGCGTCAGCGGGCTGGTGCCGATGTCGGCCGCGATCGCCGGCAGCGAGGTGGCGATCACCGTCGAGTCCATGTTCTCCATGAAGAGAGCAGTGGCCACGATCAGCGGGATGACGCGTTGCTTGTTGTCCATGACGGAAAAGTAATGGAAGCGGTTGGGGCAGGCGAGAGCTGCGGCTTATCATTCCCACCACCCCCCGACCATTCTGAACAAGGCATGGCACCTAATACCTGCGTGAGCTGGATCGGGATCGATGAATCGCATTGTGCGATTTCTGACTTGCGGCATATATCGCGTTATGCGATTATCGCCCTGTGAAGGACATCGAATTCACGTCAGCAGCCGTCCGTCAGTGGCGCAAGCTCACCGCAACGGTGCGCGCCCAGATCGACCTCAAGCTGAAGGCATTTGCAGACCGGCGCCGGTGATGTGAAAGCGCTGAAGGGCGCGCCGGGAATGCGGCTGCGCTCCGGCGACTGGCGTGTCCTGTTCACCGTGAAGGGAAATACCATAACGATTCACGCGGTCGGCCATCGCCGCGAGATTTACGACTGAGAGGGTGCTATGGCAAAGGCCGTGACGGCGAAGAGCAATGTCCAGTTCATCCGGACGCCCGGCGGCGATGATCTCGCAGTGCTGCCGCGCAATGAGTATGACGGACTGGTCGCGCTCGCGGCGGAGGCTCAGGAAGATGCTGCTGCGAGTCGCATTGTTCGCAATTCCGCGCGCGCGCTGAAGGAGGGGCGGGAGGTCGTCTTGCCCAAGGCCGTTGCCGATCGGCTCGCGAATGGTGAGAACGCGGTCCGCGTCATCCGCGACTGGCGCGGCATGATTCAGGGTGAGTTGGCGGTCGCGGTCGGCATCAGCCAAAATTATCTCTCCGAGATCGAGACCGGACGTCGCAAGGGGCCTGCCGAGTTGCAGAAGAAGTTTGCGCGCGCTTTGGGTGTTCCGCTCGACTTTCTGATCGACTGACGCTCATTCTGGGGCGCGCCCTTTGCGCGAGCCCGGAATTCACTGGGCCGCAGGGACCGTTGCGGAATGGATCCCGGGTTCGCGCCCCGGAATGACGGCGGGTAGGCCAGGGTAACCAACCCAAAAAAGCCTGTGCATGGCTGGCAATCGGGCCGAATGGCTTTGATTCGTCAGCCGGCCGTGCTATCGACCCGCGTCAACCCCACTGATGGGCTCCGATTCTCCGGCGCTGCCGCAAGGTACGCCGAGGGCGGCGCTCATCCATTAGCATTTGCGGCATGGCCGCAGGAAGGAGTTGGCGATGGCGACGGTGCAGGGCCTCATCCGCGAAGCCTACACATTCGACGACGTTCTCTTGAAGCCGGGCCTCTCTGACGTCATGCCGGGCGAGGTCGACATCCGCTCGCGCGTCACACGCGCCATTCCGCTCAACATCCCGATCATGGCCTCCGCCATGGACACCGTCACCGAGGCGCGCATGGCGATCGCCATGGCGCAGGCCGGCGGCCTCGGCGTCATCCACCGCAACTTCGATCCCGAAGGGCAGGCCGCCCAGGTCCGCCAAGTCAAGCGTTACGAGTCGGGCATGGTGGTGAACCCGCTCACCATCAGCCCCGATGCCTCGCTCGACGATGCGCTCAAGCTGATGAGCGACCACGGCATCTCCGGCATTCCCGTCGTCACCGGCGCCGGCAAGGCCACGCCGGGCAAGCTCGTCGGCATCCTCACCAACCGCGACGTCCGCTTTGCCACCGACCGCCGGCAAAAAGTCTCCGAGCTGATGACGCATGAAAACCTCGTCACCGTGCGGGAGAATGTCAGCCAGGACGAAGCGCGGCGGATGCTGCATCAGCACCGCATCGAGAAGCTACTCGTCGTCGACGACCAGTATCGCTGCGTCGGCCTGATCACCGTGAAGGACATGGAAAAGGCGGTCGCCCATCCGCTCGCCTGCAAGGACGCGCAGGGCCGCCTGCGCGTTGCCGCCGCAACCACCGTCGGCGAAGCCGGCTTCGAGCGCACCGAGCGGCTGATCGATGCCGGCGTCGATCTCGTCGTCGTCGACACCGCGCACGGCCATTCCAAGCACGTGCTCGCCGCAGTCAACCGCATCAAGCGTCTCTCCAACTCGGTGCAGGTCGTCGCCGGCAACGTCGCGACTACGGAAGGCACGCAGGCGCTGATCGACGCGGGCGCCGACTGCATCAAGGTCGGTATCGGCCCGGGCTCGATCTGCACCACGCGCATCGTCGCCGGCGTCGGCGTGCCGCAACTCACCGCGATCATGGATGCGGTCGAAGCGGCGAAGAAGGCCGACATTCCCGTCATCGCCGATGGCGGCATCAAGTTCTCCGGCGATCTTGCGAAGGCGCTCGCGGCGGGTGCAGACATCGCGATGGTCGGCTCGCTGCTCGCCGGTACCGACGAGACGCCCGGCGAAGTCTTCCTGTGGCAGGGCCGCTCCTACAAGGCCTATCGCGGCATGGGCTCGGTCGGTGCGATGGCGCGGGGATCTGCCGACCGCTACTTCCAGCAGGACATCAAGGACACGCTGAAGCTCGTGCCAGAGGGCATTGAGGGCCAGGTGCCCTACAAGGGCCCGGTCGGTCACGTCATGCATCAGCTCGCCGGCGGTCTTCGTGCCGCGATGGGCTATGTCGGCGCGCGCAACATGGAGGAGCTGCACAACAAGGCGCAGTTCGTCCGCATCACCGGCGCGGGCCTGCGCGAAAGCCACGTCCACGACGTGACGATTACGCGCGAGTCTCCGAACTATCCGGGTGGGGGTTAGTCAGGTCTCGTGCCCCGGACGCAGCGCAGCGCTTCTTCAGCGGTGCGCTGCTGAGCCGGGGCCCAGCATGTTCGTGATTGCTGAGGCATAGGTCCCGGCTCGGCGCAGCAGCGCATAAGCGCGTTTGCGCGCGTCTTCGACACGCTATGGCGCTGCAGCGCGTCCGGGACACGAGAGGCGTGCGCCGTGCGGCCGGGCTCCAGTCCTTTTGTATTGACGCGCCTCGCTCCCTCCGCTTCCGTCGCGCCGAAGCAAATTCGGAGGAAGCATCATGTCCCAAGGCAAACGCATCGTTCTCGCCGCGCGTCCCGTCGGTGAACCAAAGCCATCCGATTTCCGCACTGAGGAATTCGCCGTACCCGCACCAGGGCAGGGCGAAGTTCTCCTGCGCACGATCTGGCTGTCGCTCGATCCCTATATGCGCGGGCGCATGAGCGACGGGCCGTCCTACGCAGCACCGGTGCCGGTCGGCGGCGTGATGGAAGCCGGCACGGTGTGCGAGGTGGCGGCATCGAACAATCCCGGCTTTGCCAAGGGCGACATCGTGCTCGCGCGCGCGGGCTGGCAGACGCATGCGATCTCCGACGGCAAGGGCCTTGCGAAGATCGATCCGAAGCTGGCGCCGATCTCCACCGCCGTCGGCGTGCTCGGCATGCCCGGCATGACCGCCTATACGGGCTTGCTCGACATCGGCAAGCCGCAGGCCGGCGAGACCGTCGTGGTCGCCGGCGCCTCCGGCGCGGTCGGCTCGGCCGTCGGACAGATCGCAAAGATCAAGGGCTGCCGCGTGGTCGGCATCGCCGGCGGCAAGGACAAGTGCGACTACGTCAGGAACGAGCTCGGCTTCGACGAGTGTCTCGATCACCGTGAATCCGATTTTGCCGCAAAGCTGAAATTCGCCTGTCCGAAGGGCATCGACGTCTATTTCGAGAACGTCGGTGGCGCCGTGTTCGAAGCGGTCTTCCCGCTGCTCAATGCCTTTGCGCGCATTCCCGTGTGCGGCCTGATCGCGCATTACAACGACACCGAAGCCAAGCCGCCGAAATGGGCGGGCAGCATGATGCGCGCGATCCTGACCAAGCGGCTGACCTTCCGCGGCTTCATCGTCTCTGACTTCGCCAACCGTCATGGCGACTTCCTGCGCGACATGTCGCAATGGGTGCGCGAGGGTAAGGTGAAGTACAAGGAGTTCGTCACCGAGGGCCTCGACAGCGCGCCGGGCGCTTTCATGGGGCTCCTGAAGGGTGCCAATTTCGGCAAGCAGCTCGTCAGGGTTGGGCCGGACAAGGCTTAAACGGCCAGCGCGCAAGGCCGGTATGGTTAACGAGGCGTTACCAATCGGCAACACCTCTCCGTAAAAGCCGTAAGTGTGACCGGCGGTTCATTGACCGCCGGTCGAAGGCATTGAATCATTGCACCAATTTCAGGTGCTGTGATGTTGTTTGAGATCGGTATTTTCTGCGTAATCCTGCTTGCCGCCGGCTATTGGACGACGATGTTCGTCATGGGCCGGCGCGACGACGTGATTCATGGCAAATTCGTTCATGCCGAAGCCGGACCCGAGGTCGCGGCTGCTCCGGTCATGCCGCCGTTTCCGTCGCGGCCAAAGTTTCCGCCGCGTCCCACCCCGCGCGTGGCCAACGACACCAAGTCGGTGAACAGCGACGCGCTGCAGTCGCTGCTGGCCGCGATCCAGCAGGATCTGAAGAACGTCGCCTAACCCTTCGGATTGGCAAAGAGCTCGTCGAGGTCGATATCGACCTGGCCTGCCGCCTTCACATGCCGGACCTCAAAACTGTTGGGCTGGAAGCGGTACTCGACGAGGCCGGTCTCCTTGATGCCGATGCGCTCTTGCCGCTTGTCGGAGAGGATGAAGCTAGCCGACGGCGCCCAGACATGGCGCGTGTGACGATACGTGAAATCGCGCCGCTGATGCACGTGGCCGCTCGCGACCAGCCGCACGTCGGCGCGTCCGATCATCCCGATCAGTCTCTGCCGCGCAGGCTGCGGCACGTAGCGGATCGCCGTCCCGATCGTTTCGGGGTCATCGGGCAGGTCGAGGAACAGCGGCTTGTGCAGGAACAGCGCGATCGGCTTGCCGTTTGCGCCCGAAAGCTCGCCCGCGAGCCAATCGAACTGCTCGGCGTCAATTGCGAGCCCGGAATTCATCACCAGCGAGTTGAGCCCGATGAAGCGCCAGCCGGCGGCTTCGAACTGCCAGCGGTCCTCGCCGATCAGCGCGCAGAAGTTTTGGCGATGCGCTTCGCTGACGGGCTGTTTTGGCGCCTCGCCGACCTCGGTCGGGTTGTCGCCAATGTCGTGATTGCCGGGCAGGTGACGGACGGGCACGGGCAGGGCGTCGTGCAGCTCTTTCGCGAATTCGAGGTCGGTCTTGCCGGTCGGCGCGTCGAAGGCGAGATCGCCGGTGTTGACGACGAGGTCGGGCCGATCAGCGCCGATATGCTCTGCGACGCGCGCGAAATTTTCGGTCAGTCGGGTGAAGCGGCGGGCGAGGTGGGTGTCCGAGATCTGGGTCAGGCGAAATTCAGGCATGCCCCATCATAGCCCGATCGACGCGTCGGAACGATGACGCGCGCACACGACCTGCGATCGAACAAAGTTTAAAGCACGCGATAGCGGATCGTGAAGGCGTCCTGCGGCGCGACCTGGCCTGCAACGGGCGAGGCGACGCGATCGACGAGGTGCCAGGGGCTGAACTCAACCGAGCGGTGCGGCTCGGCGGGCAGGCGCAGCTTGAACTCGAAGGTGCCCTTGCCGGGCAGGCTGACAACGAGGAGGCGGTCGGCGGTGCGGTGGTCGAGCGAGACGGCGCCGCGCAGCACGGAGCGGCCGTCGCCGAGTTCCCGCGTGCCCTCGACTTGGGCAAGTTTTTGGTTGCGGTCGGTATGCAGCTCGATCTGGCTCTCCGAGGCCGTGGTCAGCACCTCGCGCGGCATGCGGATCTCGAACTCGACCGCAGGCTTGGACGGATTGAGGCCGAGATAGGCAAGCGCGGCGTGGCGCATGTCGTAGGCCGCAAAGGCAAACAGGCCGAGCGCGGCAATCGTCGCCGCGCCATGCTTGAGGACGTCGCGGCCGGACCGGTAGCCGGTACGGAAATAGACGGTCAGCGTGATCGCCACCGCAAGCGCCGCCGCGATGCCTGACAGCGCCGACATCAGGATCCCGAGCCCGCCGGCCGGGGATTCGCTGAAAAAGCTGCTGAGCCCTGCAAAAATCGTCATGGCGCCGTCTCGCCGCTGGACCCCGAAGGGCCGAAATCGCTTGAATCACTGGCAGTTAGTCGCGGACCCGCGAAAACCGGTTCAAGCGCTTGATTGCCACAACCACGGACCGGGGCTAATGAGCCTCCAATTCGCAGTCGCGAACAGGAAAATATGATGTCGGTTCAAATGGTTTTGCTGCCGGTCTTCGTGCAGGTCGGCCTCACTCTGGCGCTGCTGGTCGCCATGGTCGGCGCGCGCCGCGCAACGCTGGTTTCCGGCGAGACCAAGATCCGCGACATTGCGCTGGGCGAGCCGAACTGGCCCAAGCGCGCCACCCAGATCGGCAATTGCTACCGCAACCAGTTCGAGCTGCCGGTGCTGTTCTATGCGCTGATCGCGCTTGCCCTGCCGCTGCGCCATGCCGATCTCTTCATCGTGCTGCTGTCCTGGGTCTTCGTGGTGACGCGGCTGGTCCATGCCGGCGTGTTCGTCACCTCCAACGACCTCGGCCGGCGCTCCCTAGCGTGGATCGCGGGCGGCCTCGTGCTGCTCGTGATGTGGATCTATTTCGCGCTGAAGATGCTGCTCATCCTCTGAGCGCATGATCCGGAAAAGTGGTCACCGGTTTTCCGACAAGATCATGCGCAACACTGAAAGAAACCAATGACTCCTGCTGCCCGGCTGTCCGCAGCCATCGAACTCCTCGACACCATCGAAAACAGCCGCGTGCCTGCCGCCAAGGCGCTGAAGGAATGGGGCACCGCGCACCGCTTTGCGGGCTCGGGCGATCGCGCGGCGATTGCGGGCCTGGTCTGGGACGTGCTGCGCCGCTACGCCTCCAGCGCGTATCTGATGGACGCCGACACCGCGCGCGCGCGCCTCATCGGCATGCTGCGCCTGGAACGCGGCATGGATGTCGCGACCATGGCGGCGCTGTTCGACGGCAGCCGCTTTGCGCCGGCGCCGCTGACCGAGGCGGAGAAGGGCGCGCTCGAAACGCGCTCGCTGAAGGGTGCGCCGGCCGCAATCGCGGGCGACTATCCGGACTGGCTCGATCCCTATCTGGCAAAAGTCTTCGGCGAGGATCGCGCGGCGGAAGCGACTGCGATGGCGAGCCGTGCGCCGCTCGACTTGCGCGTCAACACGCTAAAGTCCAACCGCGACAAGGCGCAGCGGTCGCTCGCGCATCTGAACGCAAAGCCGACGCCGTGGTCGCCGAACGGCCTGCGCATCGAGCTCGGCGCCGACGCGAAAAATCCCGGCATCCAGTCCGAGGAAGATTTCATCAAGGGCGGCATCGAGGTGCAGGACGAGGGCTCGCAGCTCGCCGCGCTCTTCACCGCGGCAAAGCCAGGCGAGCAGGTGATCGACCTCTGTGCGGGGGCCGGCGGCAAGACGCTGGCGCTGGCAGCGCTGATGCAGGGCAAAGGGAGACTGATCGCGACCGACAGCGACAAGCGGCAGCTTGCGCCGATCCACGAGCGTCTGTCCCGCTCGGGCGTGCACAATGCCGATGTCCGCACGCCCAAGGGCGATGCCGATCCGCTTGCCGATATCCGAGCGACTGCCGACCTCGTCGTGATCGACGCGCCCTGCACGGGCACCGGCACCTGGCGCCGCAACCCCGACGCCAAATGGCGCATGCGTCCCGGTGCGCTCGAGATACGGCTGAAGGACCAGGCCGAGGTGCTGGAGCGCGCAGTACCGCTGGTGAAGCCCGGCGGCCGGATCGCCTACATCACCTGCTCGGTGCTGACGGAGGAGAACGACGAGCAGGTGAAGGCCTTCATCGCACGCCATCCGGAGTTTTCGATTGTGCCGCCCGAGCAGACCGCAAGCGTGCTCTGGGACAAGGCGGAGGCTTTTGCCGAGGCCGCGTTGCGATCGGAGCAGGGCTGGCTGATGACGCCGCGGCGGACGGGTACGGACGGGTTTTTCGTGTCGGTGTTGAAGAAGGCCACCTAACCATCCACCGTCATTCCGGGGCGATGCGAAGCATCGAGCCCGGAATCCATTGGGCCGCAGAGATCGCTGAGAAATGGATTCCGGGTTCGCCCTTCGGGCGCCCCGGAATGACGAGTGCAAACGAAAACCCCGCCGCCGGTATCCCGGGGGCGGGGCTCGTAACTCATCGCTTTGCCGGTACGTCCGTGGTCAAAGCGTGCTTGGGGTTCGCGCTGGACTAGCCGGCGCGGAGGTTGTCGGCCGAGGACTTGCCGCTGCGGCGGTCCGCGACGATGTCGAAGGAGACCTTCTGGCCTTCGTTGAGGCTGCTCAGACCGGCGCGTTCAACGGCGCTGATGTGAACGAAGACGTCCTTGGTGCCGTCATCCGGCTGAATGAAGCCATAACCTTTTTGGCTGTTGAACCACTTGACAGTACCCATTGCCATGGGGGGAGTTCCTTTGTTTAACGGTCTACGCACTGGGTCCGGTACGCAAATGCTTTGCGCCCATAGATCCCGATTGATCGATTTTGGGGAAATCTCTGAATCGTGCGCGCCCGTCATAGAACGAGGCGAAGCGGCCCAGTCGTCCGGCCAAGTATCGAGAATGTGATAATATCATTATTTTGGGCCACTTCAAGGCACCACACGCCGGCCGTGAACGCGAGCCGGTACTCTATTCCGCGCTGCAAATAGGCCTCCCACGGTGGTTTTTGGCGGCCGCCTCAGTCCACGATGAAGAGCGTCGCGCCTGTCGCGGTGGACGAGCGGTGTGCGGCGTCGCCAAAGTCCGAGACCTGGTAGCTCATGCCGGGCGTGAGCTTGAATTTGCGCCCGTCACGCAGCTCGGTGTCGAGCTCGCCCTTGAGCACGTAGAGCACGTGCCCGCGATCGCACCAGTGATCGGCGAGGTAGCCTGGCGAATACTCCACCATCCGCACGCGAAGTTCGCCGATGTCCAGCGTCCGCCACAGCGCCTGCCCGGTCTCGCCGGGATGCGTGGTGGGCGCGACCTTGCTCCAGTCGGTGACGGTGAAGGGCGAGGCGGGGAGTTTCATGGGGGCGATCCTGTCGCGGTGCGTAGGGTGGGTTAGCCTTGCGGCGGCGCGCAGCGCAGCTAGCGAGGCGTAACCCACCTCTTTGGTTTCCGCGGAGACAGAAGTGGTGGGTTACGCTTTACGGACTGCGCTTCGCGCAGCCGCGCAGCTAACCCACCCTACGATTCCGCGTTCAATGCGCCAAATGGTTCGCAGAGCCCTGCACGATCTTCCCCGCCGCATTCACGCGCAGATACTCGCAAATCTTCTTGCCCCGCTCGTTCTGATAAAACACGACGACACTGTCCGGACTGACGAACACGTCGATCAGCGTAAAATGCAGGTTAGGCAGCAGCGCCAACGCCTTGCCCCAATAGCCGCGCAACGCATCTTTCCCGCGCAGCGTTCCGCTTTCCGCGAGCCCCAGCGCCTGGACCCGGTCGGAGGTCATCTCGGCCGCGTCGTCATACAGCGCCAGCACGCGCTCGAGGTCGCGCGAATTCCAGGTGTCGATCCAGGTCCGGCCGAGCGCATCGAGGTCGGACGGCTGGTGATGGTTTGGCATGGCATCCTCCCGTGTCTGGCCCTTATCGAGAGCGGGCCAAATTAGGTCAATGATACTGACATAATAGCCGCCTGTCCATGCCCAAAGAAGAATGTGGGCGCGCGCCGGCCGCGGTTGCGAGCCGGCCGGTCGTCGCGTATCTGCTTGCCATGACAGCAGCACAGCAAGCCCGCGAGTCGTCGTCGCCCTCCGTGGCCTCGGCGCACGACAAGATTCTCATCGTCGACTTCGGCAGCCAGGTGACGCAGCTCATCGCGCGTCGCGTGCGCGAGGACGGCGTCTATTGCGAGATCGTCCCGTTCAACAAGGCCGAAGAGGCCTTCAGGGAGATGAAGCCGAAAGCGGTGATCCTCTCCGGTGGACCTGAGTCCGTGCACGAAGAGGGCTCGCCGCGCGCCCCACAACTGATCTTCGATTCCCGCGTGCCCGTGATGGGCATCTGCTACGGCCAGATGACGATGGCAGCGCAACTCGGCGGCACCGTCGAGGGCGGGCATCACCGCGAATTCGGCCGCGCCGATGTCGAGGTGAAGGCCCCGAGCAAGCTGTTCGAGGACGTCTGGTCGTCAGGCAGCAAGAACCAGGTCTGGATGAGCCACGGCGATCGCATCACGAAGATGCCGCCCGGCTTCACGGTGGCCGGCACCTCGCCGAACGCGCCGTTCGCGATCATCCAGGACGAGACGCGCAAATATTACGGCCTCATGTTCCACCCCGAAGTGGTGCACACGCCCGACGGCGCAAAACTCATCCGCAACTTCGTGCGCAAGATCGCGGGCCTCTCCGGCGACTGGACCATGCGCGCCTTCCGCGAGGAAGCGATCGCAAAGATTCGCAACCAGGTCGGCAAGGGCAGGGTGATCTGCGGCCTCTCCGGCGGCGTCGATTCAGCCGTGGCCGCCGTGCTGATCCACGAAGCGATCGGCGACCAGCTCACCTGCGTGTTCGTCGATCACGGCCTCTTGCGCCTCGATGAAGCGAAGACCGTCGTCGATCTCTTCCGCGGCCACTACAACATCCCGCTCGTGCATGTGGACGCGTCCAAGCAATTCCTCGGCGAGCTCGAAGGCGTCACCGACCCCGAGGTGAAGCGCAAGACCATCGGCCGTCTCTTCATCGACGTGTTCGATGCGGAGGCGAAGAAGATCGGCGGCGCCGATTTCCTCGCGCAAGGCACGCTCTACCCCGACGTGATCGAGAGCGTCTCCTTCACCGGCGGCCCCTCGGTGACGATCAAGTCGCACCACAATGTCGGCGGACTCCCTGCGCGCATGAACATGAAGCTCGTCGAGCCCCTGCGCGAGCTGTTCAAGGACGAGGTCCGCGCGTTGGGGCGCGAGCTCGGCCTGCCCGAAATCTTCGTCGGCCGCCACCCGTTCCCGGGCCCCGGCCTCGCCATCCGCTGCCCCGGCGACATCACCCGCGACAAGCTGGAGATCCTGCGCAAGGCCGACGCCGTCTACATCGACCAGATCCGCAAGCACGGCCTCTACGACGAGATCTGGCAGGCCTTCGCCGTGCTGCTCCCCGTCAAGACCGTCGGCGTCATGGGCGACGGCCGCACTTACGATTACGTCGTGGGCTTGCGCGCCGTCACCTCCACCGACGGCATGACCGCCGACTTCTACCAGTTCGATATGAAGTTTTTGGGCGAGACCGCCACGCGCATCATCAACGAGGTGAAGGGCGTGAACCGGGTGGTGTACGACGTGACCAGCAAGCCGCCCGGGACGATTGAGTGGGAGTAGGGGGAGTGAATGTTAGCGCACGTAACTCATTCGTGTGTGGCATCAGATAGACGACATGCCGCAGCCCAACATCGCGGTGCTGCGATCTAGGGTCAGTGTGACGGATCCAGAAGGTAACGGAGATTGAAGGCAGCGCTTGGGGCAGCGATCGGGCATGACAAGACGTCAAGCGGTTATCGAGCTGGCGCTACGCGCAGAGAAGTGGACAGTCAAACTGTTCCAAGCGCTTGGTTATTCGGTCACCCACTCCCCCATTGTAGAGGGATTTCAGATCGATTTGGTCGTGCGCAAGGATGATCTCTCCCATCCGGTTGAGGTCAAACTGCGGCCAGCCACGTTGTTTGGAATGCACGAGCTCGCGCGAGAAGCTCTCCGGCTACGTACTATCACGACCAATAGCAAACTGACTTCTCCAATTCTTGTGCTTTTTGGAATGGTTAGCCGGCAGGCGCGCAGTTGGTCTCAGAACGAATACGGCTTTCGGCTTTGGGACATCGACGTTCTGCGTGAAAAAGCCCAACCGTTTCCTAACCTGTTGCGGGAACTTAATGAAATCGTAGCGGGTAGTCCAGCACTCCCAATTTTGACTGCCGCCACCAAAGGCGAAGCGGAGCGCCTAATCGAGCAGCTTGAAGATCATCTTCGACAAAACACGCTTTCTCCAAGTGACTACGAGAAGCTTTGCCAGGAGGTCTTCGTCTACCTGTTCGATCCAGACCTTTATGGCTTTCAACGGCAATCGCAAACCACTGACGGTGCAAATCGTTACGACTTCATTTGCAGGATCAAGCCGGGAAATTCATTCTGGGACGCAGTGCGGAATGACTTTCGAACGCGCGCAATTCTCTTTGAGTGCAAGAACTACGAACAGGGGATAGGCCCGGATCAGGTCTACTCCACTGAGCGATATCTCTTTACCGGCGGACTTCGAACTGTTTGTTTCTTGATATCACGAATGCCGCCAACGGATGGCGCACTGCGTGCTGCCCAGGGTGCGATGCGCGAGGCCGGAAAGCTTATTTTATTGTTATCGAATAGCGATCTGATCGCAATGATCAAACTGAAGGGCGAGCCGGGTGGTCCCGAGAACTACCTCGATGAAAGGATCTGGAAGTTCGTTATTAGCCTACCGCGCTGAAAGGCTCCTTCAATTGACTCGAATCCATAAGCTGCAGGTGCAATTTGAATACTGACAGGAGATGCCGCTGGCCCGCATCCGTCACATCGAGATTCGAAACTTCCGCTGTATTCAATCTCTGAACTGGTTCCCGTCGCCAGGCATCAATTGCCTTGTTGGTCCTGGCGACTCCGGCAAGTCGTCTATATTGGACGCTATTGATTTGTGTCTCGGCGCGCGACGCAACGTTTTACTTACGGATGCTGACTTCTACAGTCTGAATGTCGAGCAGCCGATCTCGATCACGATTACAATTGGTGAACTTGACGACGCCTTGAAGAGCCTCGAAGCCTATGGGGCCTACTTGCGCAGCTTCAATGCGATTTCGGGCAACATCGACGATGAGCCAGAGGCGGGTGGTGAAACCGTCCTAACGGTGAATTTAAGCGTCGGAAGCGACCTTGAGCCCATTTGGACCCTGGTGTCGACGCGGGCGGAAGAGCAGGGCCAGTCGCGGTTCCTGACGTGGGGTGATCGCGCCCGCCTCTCGCCGAACCGAATTGGCGCCCTCGCGGATCACAATCTCGCTTGGCGACGCGGATCGGTGCTCAATCGTCTCTCCGAGGAACGCGCGGATACCTCGGCGGCACTAGCCAAGGCCGCCAGAGATGCGCGAGCCGCTTTCGGCAATGCTGCTGATGCGCAGCTAGGAGAAACGTTGAGAATTGTCGAGCAGACAGCGGCTGAGCTTGGGATACCGGTGGGGAGGGACCTCAAAGCTATGCTCGATGCACATTCGGTATCGTTCAGCGGCGGCACAATTGCGCTGCATGGGGCGAACGGGGTTCCGTTGAGAGCATTGGGTGTGGGGTCAACGCGTCTCTTACTCGCTGGGTTACAACGAAAAGCAGCAAAGGAAGCGACGGTCATTTTGATCGACGAGCTTGAGTATGGGCTGGAGCCTCATCGAATCGTCCGTCTCCTCGGCTCTCTCGGAGAGAAAGAGACGCAGCCGCCTCTTCAAGCCTTTATCACCACACATTCACCGATTGCTCTGCGAGAATTGAGTGGAGATCAATTGGCCGTGGTGCGTAGTATCGAAGGTGTTCATTCGGTGTCGCCTATCGGTACTACAAATGACGTGCAAGGTACAATCCGATTGCATCCCGAAGCATTCCTCGCACCATCTGTACTCGTATGTGAAGGCGCTAGCGAGGTCGGATTTATCAGGGGGCTCGACCTGAATGCGGTTTCAATTGGTCACCGGTCCATCAATGCGGCTGGTGTGAGCCTTGTCGACGCTAGGGGGATCTCCAGCCTCTACCTTAGGGCCATGCCATTCGTCGGGCTAAAGTATCGTGTGGGTGTACTGAGAGACGATGATGTCCAGCCATCTGCTGCTGATGAGGCGGCCTTTAGCGCGGCCGGAGGGCCGGTGTTCAAATGGCGTCCAGGAAGATCCCTGGAAGACGAGATTTTCTTCAGCCTGAGCGACGCTGGCATATCCGGCCTCCTAGCAAAAGCTGTGCTGTTTCACGGCGAGGCTCGGATCGACGCCCAAATTCGCACGGCAAGTGCAAATACTCTCGATCTGATCGCTTGTCGTGGGCCAGTGACCGGCGCAACGCGCGGGGCGATGGCAAGAGCCGCACAAGGTGAGGCGAACCCTTGGTTTAAGACGGTAAGCCGGATGGAAGAGGTTGGTCGAGATATTGTCGGACCCGACTTGCGAAACGCCGAGCCGGGGTTTCTAGCGATCCTCACCACAGCTTGGCAATGGATGTACGGTGGTTGAGATCGATCTTCTGGCGATCAACCGAGGAACTGTAACTGCCCCCGCCGGGTGCGGAAAGACGCACCTAATCGCTGATGCTTTGTCGCGGCACGATCATCTCAAACCAGTCTTGGTGCTGACACATACGAACGCCGGTGTCGCGGCGCTTCGAGGAAGGTTAGAGAAGGCACGGGTTTCATCGCGCGGATATCGTCTATCCACGATTGATGGCTGGGCCATGCGCCTTGTCAGAACATTTCCTAGGCGAGCGCAGATTGACCCGGATGTGCTGCAGCTCAGGAACCGCGGTCGCGACTATCCTGCAATTCGCGATGCTGCGTGGCGGCTACTCGGCGGCGGCCACATCCACGACGTGCTGGCGGCAACCTATGACCGCCTAATTGTGGACGAATACCAGGACTGCTCTGTGCGGCAACACGCGATCATATTTCACGCCGCGAACGCTCTTCGTACCTGCGTCCTTGGCGATCCGATGCAAGCGATCTTCGGATTCGGCGATCCACTGGCTGACTGGGAGCAGCAAGTCTGCGCGCAGTTTCCATTGGTGGGACAACTCCAAACCCCTCATCGTTGGATCCAAGCCGGAGAAGAGGCGTTTGGTCGATGGTTGCTGCAAGCTCGGGAAGCGTTGGCGCACGGAGCGGGCCTCGATCTTTCAACCGCGCCAGCGAACGTTCGCTGGGTTCGGCTTCAAGGCAATCAGGATGATCACCGGCTTCGATTGGAGGCTGGCCGGATCGTCGCGCCCGGTGACGATGCCAAAGTTCTTGTCATTGCAGATTCCATGCGTCCGCAGACGCAAAGAGACTTCGCGAAGCAAATACCGGGCGCCGTGACGGTTGAGAATGTTGATCTCACAGATTTGGTCGCCTTCGCTGAGGGATTGGATCTGGCGTCGCCCAATGTCTTACGACATGTAGTCGAGTTTGCGGGTTCAGTAATGACCAACGTTGGAGGCGGCGACCTCCTGATTCGCGTACACACGCTGCGAAGTGGTCGAGCTCGTCGTGAAGCTTCGAGCGAGGAACTTGCGGCTATTCGCTTCGCGGAAAAGCCCTGCTATCAGGGAGCGGCGGAACTACTCGAAGAGATCGGCAAACAAGGAGGAGTGCGCGTACATCGGCCGGCCATCCTTAGGGGAGCCTTCAGTGTGCTTAAGGCATGCCGAGTATCCAGCACACTGGCGCCTTCAGAAGCGGCAGTAGCTGTACGTGAGCAGTCGCGTCTCGTTGGTCGGCCACTCGCCAGGCGAACGGTCGGAAGTACTCTACTACTTAAGGGGCTAGAGGCTGAGACGAGTGTAGTCTTGAACCCAGAGCTAATGGATCGCAAGCACCTCTACGTCGCAATCACGAGAGGGTCGAAACAGTTGGTTATTTGCTCGCAGCAGCAGGTGCTGGCTCCCAACTAGATGGTTGTTGTCGCTTGCCGACACGACGTTTTTGCAGTCGTGCGCGCCTCTCAGGAAGAGCAACCCAGCCCGAACATTAGATGTGTGCAAGGTCCGCTCATGCTACGACGTCCGCATCAGTCCCATCGGAGCCTTGATGTCCGTCTCGCTCGCACAAACGCCCGCCACCGCCACCTCCACCCACCCCGAAACCCTCGGCTGGATGCGGGGCTTCCCGCCGTGGTCCGATCGCACAACCACCTTCCAGAACGGCTCGTTCGGGGACACGTGCGTGCACGAGGTTATGGATATGACCACGGGGCTCGAATACACCGAAGTTTAAACCGACAAGAATTCGCATGTGTGGGTTCTTCGGCGCGCGAACGGCATGGCGCCGATACCGCCTGGTTATGACGGCCCCGATCATCGCGCTTTAGGCTGCTATCTCCTGTGCGATCTCCCACATATGGCCGGATGGGTCGGAAAACGCGGCGGTCCGACGACCCCAGGGACGATCGATGGGGCCGTTCACCAGCTTGACGCCGCTTTGCCGGAGCCTCGTGCAGGCTTCATCGACGTCAGTGACGCGAATGGTCATGAGCATGCGAGGCCCGGTGCTTGAAGCAGCCGGCACCACCGGCTCCACGAGCTGCGGCGCCTCTGTCTCCTGCAGCAAATTGACCATGACGCCACCGAGCCCGATCACGGTGCAGACGGCGTCGGAATAGATCGGCCTGGCGTCGAACACGGCCTCGTAGAAGGCCCGCGTGCGCGCGAGGTCGTCGACGAAGAGGGTTACGCACTCCAGATTGTTCAGGCTTGTCATTCGAGGGCGCCTCGGTTGACGGGTCAGACTTGTGTCTTTTGGCAAGAGATAACAACGCATTTGGAAAAATGAAGCATATGAGCTTCGTAGGGTGGGTTAGCCTTGTGGCCGCGCAAGGCGCGGTCCACTGGCGTAACCCACCTCTTTTGTATCCGCGGAGACAGAAGCGGTGGGTTACGCCGACCGGCCCGCGCTTTCGCGCAGCCGATCGGCTAACCCACCCTACAAATCCCGCGACATCTTCTCGAACTTCTTCACCAGCCGCTCGCGCTTCAGCCGCGACAGGCGCTGGATCCAGAACATTCCGTCGAGCTGGTCGATCTCATGCTGGTGACAGACGGCGCGCAGGCCGTCGGACTCTTCGCTCAGCATATTGCCGTCGACGTCCTGGTAGCTGATCCGCACGCGGGCGTGGCGCTGCACCTCGTCGTTCACACCGGGCATCGAGACGCTGCCTTCCCGGTGCATGATCATCTCGCTAGAGGCCCATTCGATCTCCGGGTTGACGTAGGTCCGCGCGCCGTTCTTCGCGTCGAGCTCGAGCACGACGACGCGCAGGAAAATGCCAATATGTGGCGCCGTGATGCCGATTCCGGGCGCTGCGCGCATGGTTTCGAGCAGGTCCTGCGCGAGTTCCTGCAAGCTGGCGTCGAATTTGGTGACGGGCCGGGCAGGGATCGCAAGCCGGCGGTCGGGATAGCGGACGATCGTGCGGATGGTCATGGTGCTCCCTGTAGTCGCCCTCTGTTCGGAGGTCCAGCAACAGGCCGCGCTCGGCCCGCGACCATGAAGCCTGTCCGGTGCCTTGCCGCGCCGAATCATCCTGTTGGTGAACGCGATTTCGCGGCTATGAGGGCGCGCAGGAAGCCATTATCTTCCGCGGCAACAGGTCTGGTCACCGTGGAACTGCCGACGTGCTTTCAGACGTTCTCAAGCGCAAGGACATTTATAACTACTTCAGCCGTTCGGCGATGGAGAAAGGGCTCGCCTACCAGGCGCAGCGACGCGTCTCGAAGCTCCAGGTCAGCGACGACCTGACACATGTCAGCGCCCGGGTCCGCGGCAGCGGATCCAATGTCTATCAGGTCGACGTTGCGCTGAAGTTCGGTGCCGATCGGCTGACCGATCTCGACGGCGATTGCAGTTGTCCCATGGAGTACAATTGCAAGCACGTCGCAGCGACCGTGATCGACGCCTTGAGCGGCCCGGCGCTCGAGACTCCGTCGTCCACGCCGACAGCCGGAAGGGCCGGGACAGGCAATGCCGCCGCGCCTTCGGCTCCGCCGGTCCTCTCCGTCGAGGTGCAAAGCTGGATCGAGGATGTCGGGCGTTCGGTGCGAAGCGGTGACGTTGCCCCGGATGGCGGCCAGCGACTGCTGTATTGCCTGGAGCCGTCGGATGAGGCGATGCCCAGTGTGGCCGTATCCTTGCGCTCGGTCCGGGTCAATAAGGGTGGGTATGCGGATAATTACGCCACGCCGAGCCTGTACGATTTCAAGCCGGATCGGCCGCCGAAATATTTCGACGAGACCGACGTCGATCTTCTCACCCAGATCACGAGCCGAATTCGCGCCTACTATTCCCAGGGGCCGTATCCAGAGGAATTGTTGAAGCGGATTGTCGCAACGGGTCGCGCGTTCTGGCGCGATCACAAGCGCAAGCCGCTCAGTTGGGCGGACGCGCGCGAGGGCCGGATCGAATGGCAGCAGGCCGGCAGGCGCGGCGTCGCGCCCAGCCTCATCGTATCAGGAGCGGTCGCGCTCAACGCCGAGCCGCCGGTCTATGTCGATGAAGCAGCCGGGCTGATCGGACCGGTGCAATTGGGCCTGCCGCCGCGCCTGGCCCGCCAGTTCCTGTCGGCGCCCGCCATCCCCCGCGCGCAGCTCGAAGAGGTCTCGCGCCGCCTCGGCCAGAAATTGCCGGAGCTGCATCATGGGCTTTTACCCGTGCCGCCGCAGGCCGCAGTCCGGATCGAGGAGGATCCGCGCCCGGTGCTGCGGCTCAAGCGCGGACAGGTGATCTACTATTATTATCGCAGCAAGGAAGAGCAGCCGCTTGGGCCCGTGGCAGTCGCCAGCCTCGGCTTCCGCTACGGTCCGTTCGATATCGACCCGACGCAGCGGGCGAGCCGGCTGGAGTTGTTTCAGGCCGGGCAGGTGTTTGCCATCACGCGACGGCAGGCCAAGGAAAGGCAGGCGCGCAAGCGGCTGGAGGATTTCGGCCTTCATGACGCAAGGAGAGTCGTGCCGGGGCTCGATTTCCGGCATGCCCAGGACTTCACGCTCAGCGATCAGGGCGACTGGTACGGCTTTGTCGGTCAGCATGCCGAACGGCTCAGGTCGGAAGGTTTCGAGATTCTGATCGACGACGATTTTCCGTTCCGGCTGGCGAAGTCGTCGGGCGACTTCGACGCGGAGCTGCAATCGAGCGGGATCGACTGGTTCGAGCTGGCGGTGGGGATCGAGATCGACGGCGAGCGATACGACCTCGCGCCTGACGTGGCCGCATTGGTGTCGGCGCCCGACTTCAAGCCGGACCGGTTGAAGCAACTGGCCGACAAAGGCGAGCGATTCTACCTGCCGCTGGCCGACGGCCGTCACCTTGCAATCGCCGCCAATCGCTTTCTTCCGCTCGTGCTGGCGCTGCATGGCCTGCATGTGAGTGGCGTCTACTCCGGAGCATCGGAGAAGATCAGGCTGGGGCGCGCCGATGTCCTTCCGCTGCTCGGGGTGGAGGACGAAAACTTTGCGTTTCGAGGGGCCGACAATCTCCGTCGCCTTGCCGGGCTGCTTCAGGTGCGCGGGTTGAGCGCTCCGGACCTGCCGCCGAGCTTTCGCGCCACGCTTCGACCCTATCAGGCGCAGGGCGTGGCCTGGCTCGAGTTGCTGCGCGAGAGTGGATTGGGCGGCGTCCTGGCCGACGACATGGGGCTGGGCAAGACGGTCCAGATTCTCGCATTGATCGCGCTGGAGAAGCAGCGGGGCCGCCTCGCGAACCCCGTTCTGGTCGTCGCGCCGACCAGCCTGATGACGAACTGGTCCGCCGAAGCGCAGAAGTTCGCACCGGACTTGAAGGTGCTCGTGCTGCAGGGGCTCGAGCGCAGGCAGAAGTTTCCTTCCATTGCCGAGCATGACCTGGTTCTGACGACCTATCCCCTGATCGCACGGGATCGCGAGGTGCTGCTCTCGAGGGAATGGCACATGGCGGTACTCGACGAAGCGCAGACGGTCAAGAACCCCGACGCCACCACCACCCGCGCGCTGCGGGAGATCAAGGCGGGACACCGCTTCTGTCTCACGGGGACGCCGATGGAAAACCATCTCGGCGAGCTCTGGTCGATCATGAGCTTCGCAAATCCCGGCTTTCTGGGCGACAAGGCGGCGTTCTCGCGCCAGTGGCGCGGGCCGATCGAAAAACGCGGCGACAAGGTTCGGGCGGCTGCGCTGGCGCGGCGCGTCAAGCCGTTCCTGCTGCGCCGGACCAAGTCCGAAGTGGCCACCGAACTGCCCGCCAAGAGCGAGATCCTGGAGACGATCGTGCTGGAAGGGCCGCAGCGCGATCTCTACGATTCGATCCGGTTGTCGATGTCGCGCAAGGTCCGCGAGGCCATCGAAAAACGCGGTCTTGCCAAGAGTCACATCGTGGTGCTCGAAGCCTTGCTGAGGATGCGGCAGGCCTGCTGCGATCCGGCGCTGCTGAAGCTGAGCGATGGTGTGGAACGGCCATCGGCCAAGCTCGAGCGCCTGATCGAGATGGTCGCCGAGCTGTTGAGCGAAGGGCGCAAGATCATCGTCTTCTCGCAGTTCACCTCCATGCTCGACCTGATCCGGCGGCGTTTCGACGCCGATGGCCTGCGTTACAGCCTCCTGACCGGCGAAACCAGGGATCGCAAGGCGGCTATCGACGCCTTTCAGAACGGCGCGACGGAGATATTCCTGATCAGCCTCAAGGCAGGTGGCGTCGGCCTCAATCTGACGGCCGCGGACACCGTCGTCATCTTCGATCCCTGGTGGAATCCCGCCGTCGAGGAGCAGGCGATCGACCGTGCCCACCGGATCGGACAGGACAAGGCCGTCTTCGTCTACAGGCTCGTCGCCGCCGGCACGATCGAGGAAAAGATGGACGAGCTCAAGGCCAGAAAGCGCGCGCTCGCCGACAGCCTGTTCGATCGCGACGGACGCATCGCCTCGGCGCTGACCGAGGAGGATGTGAGGGCCTTGTTCGAGACCTGAGAAAGCGCCGGGCAGCGACCGCGACCCGGCGGTCGGGATAGCGGAGGATCGGCGGATGGTCCTGCTCGGATTCGCCAGGCCTCAATGAGTGACAAAAGGTGCTGCCAGAACGGCGAGCATGCCAAAGCTGGCGATGTTCCAGAACAGGGAGCGGACCAGCGGGACGCCGGATATGTAGAGGGCGGAGTAGCCGATGCGCCCGCCGAGATAGGCGATCGATCCCCAATAGGTCAGCCCGTTGTGAACGCCTGCGACGTGCGCGATCAGGATCGCGGCGACGAAGAACGGAAACGTCTCCATGTAGTTGCGGAAATTCCGGTTGATGCGGCCGGGAATGGGTTTGAGCGGCGGCATCTCGACGTCGCGCGGGCTCGCCGCCCATCTGAGCCCGTACTGCAAATTGGAGCTTTGCGCGGCGGCGACGAGCTGAACGAAGCCCCAAACGATGGCGGCTGCCAGCATCGAAAGTTCGAAGTCGATCCCCATCCCGTGTTCCTTCGATTGGAGGCGCGGCCAGCCCGTCACCCCCGGCTTGCCGCGCCAGCCCGATCAAATCTCAGCGCGCGGCAAATTGCGACATCAAATGACCAGGGGCCGGGCGTAGCGTGCGCGTGCAGACGGCGGTCGGCGATGTCAGAAACGTCGTGCGTGATTCTGCAGCTTTGTGCTTCGGCTGACGGGTCGGCGTGCATTTCCTGGCGCCGATCGGCAAGGAAACGCCTCGGCCGCGTCACGCGCGATGAATGGCTCGCGCGCGCACGGCGGCCCGGCAGAATTATCGGCGATCTCCAAGCAACATCAGGAGCTTCGCGGCGTTCGGCCTGCACGCTCCCGGTCGAGCCGGTCGATTCACGCCCGCTACTGTGCATGGGGTTGTTTTCGACGCAATATTCGAGCAGACCGGAACCAAGGCAAAAATTCGCTTTACACGAAACACGGAATATCGTATGGAATAGTTATTCCTGGCCTGCGGTGGCCAGGGCCCAAATTTTTCCGCTTTGCGTCCATCCCGATGTCGGCCGCGGCAGTTCCCGTTCGTCTTATCCCCGGAGAGACCTCACGGGAGAGAAGAACATGACCCCCTCCAACTATCGCTGGGTGATCGTCGCCGCCGGCGGCCTGCTCGGCTGTGTCGCCATCGGCGGCATGTTTTCGCTGCCAGTGTTCCTGCAGCCGATCGCAAAGGACACCGGCTGGTCGGTGACCGGCATCTCCAGCGCGATGACGATCGGCTTTCTGGCGATGGCCTTCACCAGCATGGCCTGGGGCACGCTGACCGACCGCTTTGGCCCGCTGCCCGTGGTGTTGACGGGCTCGACGGTGCTGAGCGTGAGCCTGTTCCTGGCGAGCCACGCGACCTCGCTGATCGCCTTCCAGTTCGTGTTCGGCCTTCTGGTCGGTGCCTCCTGCGCCGCGATCTTTGCGCCGATGATGGCGACCGTCACCGGCTGGTTCGACACGCAGCGGGGACTGGCGGTCTCGCTGGTGTCGGCCGGGATGGGCGTTGCGCCGATGACGATGGCGCCGCTCGCGGCCTGGCTGGTCGAGCACCATGACTGGCGGACCTCGATGCAGATCGTGTCGCTGGTGGTCGGCGCCATCATGATCCCGGTCTCGCTGCTGGTGCGCCGTGCGCCGGCGCTCGCGGCTGCCCAAGCAGCGCCCGTCGGTGGTGGCGGGTCGCAAGCCGAGATGTCGGTCGGGGAGGCGCTGCGCTCGCCGCAATTCTTCATTCTGCTTGCGACCAACTTTTTCTGCTGCGCGACGCATTCCGGCCCGATCATCCACACCGTCAGCTACGCCGTGAGCTGCGGCATCCCGCTGATCGCCGCCGTGACGATCTACAGCGTCGAGGGCTTTGCCGGCCTGTTTGGCCGCATCGGCTTCGGCCTGCTCGGCGACCGCTTCGGTGCCAAGCGCGTGCTGGTCACGGGTCTCCTGCTGCAGGCCTTTGGCGCGCTGTCCTACGTCTTCGCGCGCGAGCTCGTGATGTTCTATTCGGTCGCGGCCGTGTTCGGCTTCATCTATGCCGGCACCATGCCGCTCTATGCCGTGCTGGTGCGCGAAAACTTCCCGCTCAAGATGATGGGCACCGTGATCGGCGGCACGGCGATGGCCGGCAGCCTCGGCATGGCGACGGGACCGCTCGCCGGCGGCCTGATCTACGATGCGTTCTCGAGCTACGCCTGGCTCTATATCGGCTCCTGGGCGATGGGCCTCGGCGCGTTCCTGATGGCGATGACGTTCAGGCCGTTTGCGAAGCCGCAGCCTCAGCCAGTGGCGGCAACGGCGTGACGGCGTTCGTAGCCCGTATGGAGCGAAGCGTAATACGGGTGATGCTGGTGAGATTCCCGGATTGCGCTTCGCT